>JACRDA010000281.1 GCA_016212965.1 Myxococcales bacterium | reverse complement strand
CGTGGTCGTGGACGTGGTGCCGGTGGGGGGCGGGGTCGTGGTGGCGGTGGGGGTCGTGGTGCCGGTGGTGGTCGTGGTGCCGGTGGTGGTCGTGGTGCCGGTGGTGGTCGTGGTGCCGGTGGTGGTCGTGGTGCCACCCGACCCGTCGCCGCTCTTGTCGAACAGGTCCTGATTCGTCCCGCAGGCAGCGCCCGCCGTCGCGATCGCAGCCGCAGCCCAAGCCCAAGGCAACCAGCGCATACGTCCTCCAAGCAGGCCGGCCCATCGCTGACCAGCTCCCGCGATGGTACGGGATCTCGGCGGGTGTTGCACGCTCGAGCGCCACCGCGGGCGTGACCGCCCCTGCATGCGCGACGCGCCGCATTGACGCCGCCCAGGAACCGCTCGATGCCGCCCTGGCGCCACGAGCGCCCCTGTCGCGGAAGCACGCCATGCCCGTCGCCCTCTCCGAGCCCGTCCTCGTCACCGGTGCGACCGGCTTCATCGGTCGGCGCGTCGTCGCGCGCCTGCTCGCGGCCGGCGCGAGGACGCGCGCGTTCGTGCTGCCGGCCGAGCGCGTGCCCGAGAGCTGGAGCGAGCGGGTGGAGGTAGTGCGCGGCGACGTCGGCGACCGCGCGTCCGTGGACCAGGCGGTGCGCGGCGCGGGCACCGTGATCCACCTCGCCGCGATGGTCGGCGACTGGGGCGGGGAAGAGCTGCACCGGCGCGTCACGGTCGAGGGTACCGAGCACGTGCTGCGCGCGACCGCAGCCGAGGGGGCGCGGGCGGTGCTCGCGTCGAGCGTCGTCGTGTACGGCGACCGCATCCCGAAGGACGTCTGCCCCGAGGAGCATCCCTTCGGGACGCCGCTCGGGCCCTACGGCCGCAGCAAGCAGGCGCAGGAGCGCACGGCGCGGCGCCTCGAGCGCGAGCGCGGCCTGCGCGTCGCCATCCTCCGGCCCGGCAACGTGTTCGGTGCGGGCAGTGGCCCGTGGGTCGACGTCGCGGTGGGCGAGCTCCGGAAGGGCATGCCCACGCTGCTCGACGGAGGGCGCGGCAACGCCGCGCTCTGTCACGTCGACAACGTGGCCGAGGCCTTCGTGCTCGCCGCGGGCGCCGAGGCCGCCGTGGGCCGCGCGTACAACGTGAACGACGACAACGGCATCACCTGGCGGCGCTACTTCGAGGATCTCGCGCGCCTCGCAGGGACGCGTCCGCCGCGGAGCATCCCGCGGCTGGCGGTCGACCTCCTGGCGCGTGCCTCGGAGGCCGCGTGGGCCGTGCTCCGGCGCACCGACCGCCCGCTCGTGACGCGCGAGGCCGTCAACCTCGTCGGCTCGCACTTCCGCGTGCCTGTCGCGCGCATCCGGCGCGAGCTCGGCTTCGAGCCCGGCACGAGCTACGAGCGCGGCATGGAGGAGGTCGCGGCGTACCTCGCGTCGCGCCCATGATCCGGGTTGCGCTCGACGCGATGGGGGCGGACGCCGGCGTCGAGCCGGTGGTCGAGGGGGCGTGCCGGCTGTCGCTCGAGTCGGGCCCGATCCACGTCACGCTCGTGGGGGACCCGCGCCAGATCGAGCGGGCGCTCGGTGCGCGGCGCGCCGATCGGAGCCGACTCGCGGTCGTCGCGGCGGACGGCGCCGTGCGCATGACCGACAAGCCCGTCGAGGCGCTCGACCGCATGCCCGGCTGCTCGGTGCTCACCGCGGCGCGGCTCGTGCGCGATGGCCAGGCCGACGCGCTCGTGTCCGCGGGCAACACCGGCGCCGTCATCCTCGCCGCCGCACGCAGCTTCGCGCGCATCCCGGGCATCCGGCGCGTGGCTCTCGCGGCGGTGTACCCGACCGCGCTGCGCCACGGCCCGCGCCGCGACCCCTTCGCGCTCATGCTCGACGTGGGGGCGACCCTCGGCTGCACGGCCGAGGAGCTCGTCGGCTTCGCCGTCATGGGCAGCGCCTACTCGCGCGTCGTCTCGCAGATCGAGCGGCCGCGCGTCGCGCTCCTCTCGAACGGCTCGGAGCCGCAGAAGGGCACGCCGGCCGTGGTCGCGGCGCACGCGGCGCTCGCGCGCCTGCCGTCGATCGAGTTCGTGGGCAACGTCGAGGGAGTCGACATCCCGCGCGGCACCGTGGACGTCGTCGTGTGCGACGGCTTCGTCGGCAACATCGTCCTCAAGATGCTCGAGGGGGTCGCCGCCGTCGCGCTCGACCTCGCGCGCAAGGCCTACGAGCGGCGCCTCTTGTGGCGGCTCGGGCTCGGCATGCTGTCGCGCGGGCTGCGGCAGCTGCAGACCCTCACCGACTGGAAGCAGTACGGCGGCGCGCCCATCGTCGGCTTCGACCACGTGGTCATCAAGGCCCACGGCCGCTCGAACGCGCAGGCGATCCGGAACGCGCTCAAGGTCGCCGCCAAGGCGGTGGAGCGCGGCCTCGAGCAGCAGATCCGCACGGCCCTCGAGCCGCTCGGTTTGGCAGAGCAGTAACTCGTGGGCCGACGCCCGAACCACGGAGACACCGAGCCACGGAGCGCGACCCGGCGGAACCTCTGAACCCCATCGCGTCCGTAGCTCGCATCCAAGTACCCAGAAAGAGACAACCACTGAGACACGGAGACACGGAGAGCTGCACGG
>JACRDA010000035.1 GCA_016212965.1 Myxococcales bacterium | reverse complement strand
GGCGCGGGGCGCGGGGGGCGCGGGGGCGCGGGGGGCGCGGGGCGCGGGGCGCGGAGGGCGGGAGGGCTCGGGCGGAGCTCGGGCGCGGTGCCATCTGCGGGGTCGTCGTCGGCGACCCGGTGGCGTGGGACGCGCTTCGAGTGCTTCGGGTCGATGGGCTCGGCGCGTGCGCTTGACGCGGACCGACACCCACCCACGGCCCACCCACGGTCTGGTCACCGCGCCGTGATCGACCCGAGGAGCCAGGTCGGGCGGACCGGCGGTCGTGCGCGCCCGGTGGCTCACTCGGTGGGTCGCGTCCCCAGGGCCGGCGTTCGAGACGCCCGGGGATGGAGCCTCTCGCCGCGCGCGCACATCGCCACGAGCTTCTCGATGCGCTCGGCGCGGGTCTCGGGCTTCTTCGCGGTCATCACGCGATGCAGGATCGCGTAGCGATTGGCGGCGTCGAGCGCAGCGAAGAAGGCGCGCGCCTTCGGGCGCCTGGTGAGCGCCGCCGCGAGATCGTCCGGCACGGTCGCGGTGCGCGCCCCGTCGTAAGCGCGCTCCCAACGCCCGTCGGCCTTCGCCCGCTCGACCTCGGCCTGGCCCGACGGCTTCATCTTCCCCGCGGCGATCAGCCGCTCGATCTTCTCGCGGTTGATCTTCGACCACGGGCTCGTGCGCGTGCGCGGGCCGAAGCGTTGGAGCCACGCCGTCTCGTCGGCCGCGCGCTTGTGGCTGTCGATCCACCCCCAGGCGAGCGCGACATCGAGCGCGTCGGCGTAGCCGAACGCGCGCGCGGCGCCCTTCACCAAGCGCAGCATCACGGCGCCCGAGCACGCGTGGTTCGCGGCGAGCCAGCGGTCCCACGCCTCGGCGTCGTCGAACGACAGCACCGGCTCGGCGCGCTTCGCTGGCTTCGTGGGCCCGGCTGGCTTCGTGGGCGCGGCTGGCTTCGTGGGCTTGGCAGCCTTCGCAGGCTTCGACGTCCTCGCGTTCGGCATCGCCCTCGAAGATACCCCGACCCGGATGCTCGGCGGCAGCGCCCGTTCAGGCGAGCCTGCGCCGGAGCAGGCCGTTCAGCGTGGTCTGCTCCGCTCTCGCCTCCTTCTCGAGCCGCTCCCACGTCGCGCGGGGAAGCCGCACGCTGCGCACGGCCGTCGGCTCGCCGCGCGGCCTGCCCCGCCGGACGAGAGCGCCGATGCTCGACGACGGCATCTCCCACAGCGACCAGAGCGCGATGCCATCTGCGGGGTCGTAGTCGGCGAACGGGTGGCCCGGGACGCGCTTCCAGCGCTTCGGGTCGATGGGCTCGTCAGTCCAGTCCCCGGTAGATGCGGCGCTGGGCCGGGCTCGCCCGGCGCGCGCCGACGATGCGGATCGCGTCGCGCCCGACCTCGGCGTGGACGACGAAGAGGAGGCGCCGGCGGGCCGAGAACGCGATGAGGATGAGCCGGTCTTCGTACGACGGCGACTCGTTGCGGAGGTAGCAGCCATGGGGGTCCTCGAAGCAGGTGGCAGCCTCCTCGAAGGTCTCAGCCCCCGTCGATCGCCCGGCGCACCGCGCGCAAGAGACCGTCGGGATCGTAGGGCTTGCGGAGCAGGGTGTGACGCCCGCTCTCGGAGAGCGCCGAGGTCGACGCGTCGGGCGAGTACCCACTCGCCAGCAGGAACCGAGCCTTCGGTTGGGCCGCCTTCACCCACTCCAGCGTCTCGGAGCAGCTCGGGCCGGGCATCACCACGTCGAGGATCACCAGCTCGAACACGCCGTGCGAGGCCACCTCGGCAGCCTCGACGCCGTTCGATGCCGCTGTCACGTGGTAGCCCGCGCGCTCCAGGATCCGCACGAGGATGGCGCGCACCGCCGGATCGTCCTCCGCCACGAGCACGCGCTCACTGCCCGTGGGCACCGCGCCGGCGAGCTTGGTGCCCACCTCGCTCGCCTCGCGCGAGTGCACGGGGAGGTACACCTTGAAGGTCGTCCCCAAGCCCACCTCGCTGTAGCAGTGCAGCATGCCGCCGTGCTGGCGGACGACGCCGTAGGCCACGGCGAGGCCGAGGCCGGTGCCCACGCGGTCGCCCTTGGTCGTGAAGAAGGGCTCGAAGGCGCGATCCAGCACCTCCCGCGACATGCCGATGCCGGTGTCGGTCACGGTCACGAGCACGTAGCGCCCAGGCTGGGCCCAGGGGTGCGAGTCGGCAAAGGCGCCGTTGACGAGGACCTGCTCGGTCTCGATCGTGAGCCGCCCGCCGCTCGGCATGGCGTCGCGCGCGTTGATGCAGAGATTCAAGAACACCTGATCGAGCTGCGAGGCGTCCCCTTGCACGAGCGGCAGGCTCGCCGACGGGATCAGGCGCGCGTCGATGTTCTCCGGCAGCACGCGCTGGAGCAGGCGCAGCAGCTGGGCGAGCCGCGCGTTGAGATCCACCGGCACGAGCGACAGCTCCTGCGAGCGGCTCATGGCGAGCAGCTGCCGGGTGAGCTCGCGCGCCCGCTCCGCCGCGCCGAGCACCGCCGCGAGGTCGCCCTTGGTGCGCTCGTCCTCCACGCGCCGCTGCGCCAGCATGGCGCCCGAGAGGATCACGGTGAGCAGGTTGTTGAAGTCGTGCGCGATGCCGCCCGCGAGGAGGCCGAGGCTCTCGAGGCGCTGGATTTGGGTGATGCGCCGCTCCATCTCCTGCTTCTCGCGATCGGTGCGCGCCCGCTCCTCCGTCGTCCGGATGCGCCAGACGGCGACCGTGAGCTGGCTGGTCATCGCCACGAGGTAGTCGAGCTGCTCGCGCGTCGGCGGGCAACACCCCTCGTCGCCGAAGGTGCCGACCCCTAGCGCGCCGAAAGGCTTGTCCAGCAGGCGCAGGGGAATGTTGACGATGGTGCGGTTGCCGAGCTTCGCGACCATCTCCTTGTCGGTGCGCGGATCGGTGCGCGCGTCTTCGACCACCACCGGCTGATCGGTCGTGCGGATCTCGTCCAGCATCGCGTCGCCGGTCATCTTCAGCACCGGCACCTGCTCCCAGAGCAGGTCGCGCGTGGCGCCGGACGCGTCGATGAGCCGCACCTCGTCGAAGTCGTCTCGCTCGGCAACCATGAGCCAGGCGTGCTGGTACCCGAGCGCGACCGCGACCTCCTTCCGCGTCGCGTCGAGCAGCTCGCGGAAGCTCGATGCGCGCTGGAGCTCGCGGGCGAAGGCCAGGAGACGGGTCGTGTGGAGGGTCGACTCCGGCATGGGAGCGGGATGCTACACCCGGCGCCGGAGCGAGGGGCGCGCGCGCAGCCCTCGAGCATCGTCGATGTGCTCGAGGGTCTCGGCGTCGCGACGCGTCTCGATCCCGAGCCGGACCAGTGGCCGAACGCGCACGATCACCTACCAGGACCACATTGGCGCGAGCTCCGACCAGGGCAGCGTCTACGCCTTCTCGCGGACGGTCTCACTCTGGGCCGAGCAGCAGAAGCTCGTGGCGAGCGACGGCGCAGCCCAGGACTATTTCGGCCGCGCGGTGAGCCTCAGCGCCGACGGCAGCCGCGCGCTCCTGGGGGCGGACCCACACGATGTCGGCGCGAACGACCAGCAGGGCAGCGCCTACGTGTTCGCCCTCGTGTCGAAGGACTCGAACGGCACCCCGTGCTCCACGGGCGACACGTGCGCGAGTGGCCACTGCGTCGAGGGCGTCTGCTGCGACCGCGACTGCGGCGCGGGCGCGCCGGCGGACTGCCAGGCATGCACGGTCGCCGCGGGAGCGAAGACCGACGGCACCTGCGCCCCGCTCGCGGCCGGTGTCGCGTGTCGCACGGAAGCGGGCATCTGCGACGTCGGTGAAAGCTGTGACGGGTCGAGCGTGGACTGCCCCACAGACGCTGCCCTGCCCGTGGGCACGGCGTGCGGCGGCGCCCCGAGCGGTGTCTGCGACGCGCAGGACACCTGCACGGGCACCGTCGGGGCAACCGCGACCTGCACCGCGGGTACCTGCCGGCGGGGACCAACTGCCGCGCCATCGTCGGCGTGTGCGATGTCGGGGAGAGCTGCACGGGCTCGAGCACGAGCTGCCCTGCGGACGCTGCCCTGCCCGTGGGCACGGCGTGCGGCGGCGCCCCGAGCGGCCTCTGCGACGCGCAGGACACCTGCACGGGCACCGTCGGGGCGACCGCGACCTGCACCGCCAACGTGCGGCCAGCCGGCGCGAGCTGCCGCATCGCCGTCGGTCAGTGCGACGTCGCGGAGCTCTGCGACGGCACGGCCACCAGCTGCCCAGGGGATGCCGCGCAACCGATCGGCACGTCCTGCGGTGGCACCCCGAGCGGCGCATGCGATGCGCAGAACACGTGCCGCGGCGGAGTCGAGTCGCGTGTGGGTGGCCCTGCTCTGCGGGCTCGGGCTCGCGGGCGCTCTGCGGTGGGGGGCGGGTCGCCTCGCCAAACGACGAGCGATGCCATGCCCAGCGCGGCTATCGCGGCCGCGTGCTCGTGTCACGGCGCGGGCGGGGGTCGTGGCGCTCGGCGGCGGGCCCACCTCGAGCGACTAGTCTAGTGCGGTGCCGCGCCGCCGAGACCCGGGTCGAACGCGCCCGCGTCGAAGACCGGAGCGTCGTAGTCGAAATCCGTCGCGAAGACGGCGACCTCGAAGCTCGCACCTGAGCAGTCGTTGCCGCACATGGGGGCGCTGCCCGACACGCCTTGTCGAGGAAGCCCCGGCACGCGCGCTACGGACAGGCGTCGTAGTGCACCGTCCCGTTCCAGATGCGGGGCGTGAAGCCGCTCATGAACGGGTACTGGTTGCCGTTGCCCTCGAGCACCTGAAGGTCGGCGTTCTGGGCCGCGACGTTGCCGACGGCGGTGCCGTCCGTGTACTCCATGCTCGTGCCGCCCGTCGTGACGTAGAACGCGTACCGCTGCCCCGCCGGGATGGATACGTTCACCGCGATGGGGACGGGCGTCGGCTGGTCGGCGGCGGCGGAGTTGACGGCCGCCGTGCCGGCGAGGGTCCAGCCGGCCGAGCTCAGGTCGAAGCCGACCCAGGTGCCGGGGCGGTAGTAGATCTCCATCTGGTGCCCGCCCGGGGCGAGGTTGGCGTCGAAGGACGAGATCGTGACGTTGGTGAGCGCCACGATGTCGAACATGTTGCCGTGGAAGCCGTTGTTGTTGGCGTAGAGGGTCGTGAGCGCACCGGCGGCGCAGTTGCCGAGGCACACCCCCGCGCCGCAGACCGTGCACTGGCCGGGACCGGCCTGACAGTCGTCGCACACGAGGCCGTCGGCCGCGTTCGCCGCCAAGCACACGCCGGCGCCGTCGCAGCTGTCCGGGTCGGTGCACGTCGTGTCGGCGGCCGAGCCGCAGGGCACGCTCGCCGCCTCGAGGTTGTCGAGGCACGCACCCTGGCCGTCGCAGCTGTCCGCGTGGTCACAGGTGGCCTCGGTGGTGTCGCCGCACGAGGCGCCCGAGGCCGCGATGCGGGTCTCGCACGCGCCCTGGCCGTCGCAGCCGTCGGCCGGGTCGCACTCGGTGTCGACGGCCGAGCCGCACGGGGCGTCGAGCGCCGCGAGCGACGGGACGCACTGTCCCGCGGCACAGGCCGACAGATCGCACTCGGGCTCGCCCGGGTCGCCGCACGGGGTGCCATCGAGCGCGCCGGCGCACGCGCCGGAGCCGCCGGTTCCGAGGCCGCCCGCACCACCCGCGCCGCCTCCGCCCTGCGCCGTGCTCCCGCCGTGACCACCCGAGTGGGTGGTCGTCGACGTCTGCGTGCCGACGGGGTCGTCCTTGGCGCCGCTGGCGCAGCCGAGGGCGGCAGCCGCCACGGACAGGGTGAGCCATCGAAGTCCCAGTAGCCGTGATCGCATCGTCTCGCTCCGTCGCGGGCGCGTGCGCCCCCGCGCGAAGCAGCATAGCCGACGCCGGACCCGCTCACGAGGCCCCGTGCGCCCGCGCGCCCGTGCGCCCGGCGAGCTGCTAGGCTCCGGTGGTTGGGCTCGCCGTCTCGCCGCCGCCTCGTCCTCGCCAGCGCGCTCTTCTGGCTCGGCTGCTCGCGGACCGGGGGCGAGGCGGAGCTCGCGGCGCGCTGCCCGGCCGTGCTCGCCGACGCTTCGCTGCCCACGACCCCGTCCGGCGCCGCCGAGGCGCGCGCCGCGGGGCGCCGCTGGGACGACCGCGCCATCCGCGAGCTCTACCTGTGCCGCGTGCGGCGTATCGGCACCGAGGACGAGGCGCACCGCGCGGCCGGGCTCGATGCCGAGACGCGCGCCCGACGCGCCTTCGAGACGCGCCACGGCGCGCGCCTGACGGCGCGGGCGATGATGGCGGACGCGGCAGAGGTCGCGGCGCTCGAGGCGCGCGACCGCGCCAAGTACGGCGCGCCCGACGGTCCGAGCTGGGACTGGCTCGTCGAGCGGGCGCGCGACCGGGGCCTCTCGGGCGACGCCGTCTACCTGTCCATCGTCGAGAGCGCCCAGAAGACGAACGAGGCGGTCGACCAGAGCCTCGGGCTCTGACGAGCGTCGCAGAGCGAAGAACGAAGGCGCGTGCCGCTCACGGCCCGAGCGTCGGGTCGGCGAGCAGGCTGCGCGCGTCGGAGACTACCGGGAGGAAGCGGTCCTGCCATTTCCGCTTCGCGATGCGGCGCAGGAGCGTGCGCGCGCGGTCGGCGTCGCCCGGCGCGGCGAGCGCGAGGCGCGTCTGGGCCTCCGCGAGCAGCCACGTGGGGTTGGTCGGCTCGACACGGGCGGCCTCGCGGTAGAGCCCGACCGCGCGCTCGAGATCGCCCTCCGACGCGAGCAGGCGCGCGGCGCTCGCCCAGGCGGCGCCCTCGGCCGGATTGCGCTCGGGGATCGAGGCGACGTAGCGCCGCGCCTCGTCCGCCCGGGCCGCCGCGAAAAGCGCGCGCGCGATGAGCTCGTCGACGCGGTCGTTGCCGGGGTCCTCGAGGCGCCAGCGCTTCGCCACGGCGAGCGCCGCCGCGAGGCCGCCGTCCGGGCTCGCGTTCGGGCCGCGCAGGCGCAGGCGCAGCAGGGCCTCGTACCAGCCGCGCACGGCGTCCATCTCGACCCCGCTGTCGCGCGTCGCGGCGATGAGCCGCTCGACGATCACGGCCGCGCGGTCCCGGTCGCCGAGCTCCTCGGCCGCGACGGCCGCGAGCTCGAGCATCTCGGGCAGCGGCGAGGCATCCGCGACGTAGGGGGAGACCAGGCGCTCGGCCTCGGCCGGGCGGCCCGCGCCGAGCAGGAGCTCGGCCCCGAGATAGGCGTGGCGCGCCCCAGTGCCGGGCGCCTCGCCGAGGCGGCGTGCGATGGGCGCGAGGTGGTCGACGAGCGGCTCGTCGCCGAGCCGCCACGGATCCACCGAGGCCTCGAGCAGACCGAGCGCCTGGTCGGCGTTGCCGCGCAGGAGCACTTGCGAGCGCCAGCGCGCCGCGAAGAGCTGCAGCCCCTGCGCGCCGCGGGCGCCGCGCACCACTTCCTTCAGCTGCCAGTCGAAGTAGAGCGGGTAGCCGAGCTCGAAGCCGCGCTCGAAGGCGCGCCCGAGGTGCGCCATCGCCTCGGCGCTCCGCCCCTCGCGCCGCGCGAGCAGCTTGGCGATCTCGCGCTCGGCCGCGGGACCGAGCGCCGCGTCGTCCGCGAGCAGCTTCCAGACGGCCACGGCGTCGAGCGCGCCGTCCCACCCGAGCCGCTGGGCCGCGCGGCGCACGGCCGCGTAGCGGAAGAAGGCCGCGCCGGCGAGCCGCGGCACGAGCGCCTCCATGCGCCGGCGCAGCGCGCCCGCGCGATCCTGGTCGAGATCGAGGACGAGCGCCCGGTAGCCGGCGAGCGCGCCGACACCCGTACCCGGGAAGCGCTCCGCTACGCGGGCGAGCTCCGCGGAGCCCGTGCCCGCGGCGAGGTAGGCCCGCACGACGTCCGCCGCGGCGAGGGACTCGACGAGCTTCCGGTGCTCCGCGCCGCGCGCCAGGGCGGAGCTCGCGAGCACGAGATCGCCCCGGCTGGGCGCACCCGCCGCGGCGACGAGCGCCTCGAGGTGCTGGCCGAGCAGAGCGTCGTCGCCGAGCGCGGCGTAGCTCGCGAGCAGCTGTCGCTCGGCCTGTGCGACCGCGTGCGGGTCGGACAGCTCGGGCACGCGCTCGAGCCAGTAGCCCGGGCTCCGGAGCGGCAGCTCGACGGTCACGAGCTCCGCCGGTGCGGGCACCGCGTCCGCGCCGACCGCGCCGACGGCGAGCGTGCGCGCGGGCTCGCCGTCGACCTCGACGGTGACGCGGCCGTCGCCCCACACGAGGCGGGTCTCGACCGGGCCGCGCGCGAGGCGCTGGCGCACGCGTGTCACGCGGCCGGCGTCGTCGAGCACGTACTCGAGCTCGGGCAGCGCGACCTCGTCGCTCACCGCCGGCTCCGCGCTCGGCGCCAGCCGGACGGTGTGCTCGTCGACGAGCGACACGCGCAGGCCGAGACAGAGCTCGGGGCCCGGCGCGAACGCCGGCACGAGGGTCGCGAGCCACCACGCCACGCCGCCCGCCGCGCGCCGCCGCGTCGAGAGCCCGAGCTCGGGGTAGTCGAGGCGGAGCTCGCCCCCTGCGAGGCGCGCGAGCTCGCGGACACCGGTCGGGAGCAGGGCGTCGCGCTCGACCGAGCCGTCGGCCCGGGCGCGCCAGGTCTCGCCCCGCGCTTCGTCCCTGAAGGTCTGCCCCGCGCGCGCCCGCGCCGCCTGGCCGAGCAGCTCGAGCGCGCGGGCGTCGCGGGCGTCGTCGCCGGCCGGCAGCGCCGCCACGTAGTCGAGCGCGGCATCCACCTCGAGGTCGAAGAGGCCGGGCGCGAGCTCCGAGAGATCGCGGAAGCCCGGGTCGCTGCCGTGCCGGAACGCGGTGAGCTCGGCGCCCCGGTAAGCGTCGCCGAGCCAGCCCCCGCCCTCGCGCGCTCGCGCGACGTCCGGATCGAGGGCCCCGAACACCGTCGTGACGCTTGCACTCCGGGGTTGCGCCTGCGCGACCACGTCCGTGAAGCGCACGTGACTCGGCCCGGCGGACTTGCGCACCGAGCCCGAGCTGGGGCCCTTCGCCCCGGCCTTGTACTTCGCCCGGTGCTCGCCCCCGAGGCGCCCCCGCCCCGTGCCGAAGCCCTCGCCGCGCGTGCGCGGGGACGTGCGATCGACGCCGCCCATGCGCACGCGCCGCACGCGCACGTCCTCGCTCGCGAAGAGCGCGCCGGGCTCGCGCCGCAGCACTTCGCCGTCGTCCACGGCGCCGGACTCGCTGCCCACGGGCTCGTAGCGCACGGGCACCGACTCGGGCGATGCGTAGTACGCCCAGCCCCCGGCCGGCCGCCGCTCGAGCCCGAAGCGCGCGTACATGGCGTCGGTCTCGAGCACGATGAGCGAGGTGAACGGCGTCACGAGAAAGTGCTTCTTCGCGAGCGCCGTCACCTCGGCCTCGTGCGGCGACTCGGCGCTCCCGGCCACGGGCGGCGACGCGCGCAGCAGCTCGCGCACGCGCCACTCGGCGGCGAGCCGCGGCAGGTAGCCCGCGCCCGGGCGGCCGCCCGCGAGGGGCAGGGCGAGCTCCCAGGGCGCACCCTCGAGCTCGCCCTTCACCCGCACGGTGCGCGCGTCCGCGCCGACGGGCGTCTGCGCGATGACCGCGAGCTCCTCGCCGTCGCAGAGCTGCCCCGCGCCGAGCGCGACCGTGGCCGACGCGAGCGCGCTCGCATCCGCGCCCTCGACGACGGCCGTGAGCTTCTGCACGCACGGCGTGTAGCTCGCCGCCACGAGGTCGAAGGCTCGCGCCGCGAGATCCTCGTCCTCGCCGACCGACAGGGCGAGCCCGCCCGTCGCGCTCGCGAGCCCGTCGAGCGTGCCGCGGTCCACGGCGTCGCCGATGCCGACGCCGAAGAAGCGCGCCCGACCGCCGAGGAGCTCGCGGAGCTCGCCCACCGAGGTCCTGGCGCCGGGGCTCCCGTCCGCGACGAGCACGCCGTCGCCGAGGTAGACGATGTGGTGCTCCGGCGCGGCCGCCCCACGCAGGAGCTCGAGCGCGGCCGTGACCCCGAGATCGAGGCGCGAGTCGCCGACCCCATCGCCGCGCTGCCGGAGCTCGTCGCGGAGCGCACCTCGCTCGACCGCCCCGACCGGGCCGAGGCCGGCGCCGACCACGACCGCGTCGTGGGCCATCGCCACGAAGGCGACCTCGTCCCGCGGATCGAGCGCGTCGAGCAGGCCGTCGGCGAAGCGCCGCCCGGCCTCGAGCTCGGGCGCGCTCCGCGAGGCCGACACGTCGTACAAGACGACGACCGCGCGGCGCTCCGTGCGGCTCTCGGTGGGGCCCCCGGACGCCGCGACGGCGGCGCGCAGATCGGGGGTCGCGGCGACGAGCGCGAGCCGCTCGCCGCCCAGCTCGAAGCTGCGGCGCAGGGCCTCCTTGCCGGGCTCGCGCTCGCGCAGCGTGACCACGAAGTCGCGCCCGATCTCGGCCTGCCGTGCCTCCCAGCCGAGGATGCGGTCCGCCCCGCCCTCGGCCACCGTGAGCGCGTGGCTCGGCGAGCCGAGCTCGTAGGCCGCCCCCCCGACGATGCGCACCTTGAGGCGCGCGTGACCCGCCGGGTCCGCGAGCGGCGGCATCGGCACGACGAGGCGCATCGTGTGGTAGAGCCGCGGGAGTCGCTCGGTGTACTCGAGGAAGATGCGCTTCTCGCGCCGCGGCGGCAGCGGGAAGACGCGCATGCGGAAGGCGTCGCCGCCCATCCACTCGAGCAGGGCCGGGTCGCGGCGCTCGTGGACGATGCTCTCGTAGATCTCGCGCCCCTCCGAGCGGCCCACCGTCGCGCCCTCCATGCGCCGGCCGTCGACGTACATCGCGAGCCGCGAGAGCGCGGCACCGTGTGGCACCGGAAAGGAGTAGACCCCCTCGAGCTGGCGCGTGCGCGGGTTGAACCAGGTCTGGTCGATCGTCGTGCGCGCGACCCCGTCCTCGACGTGCACGTCGACCGACAGCTCGCGCAGCTCGAGCGCCACCTGCCCGCCCCAGCGCGGCTCGCGGGCCACGCGCGCGCCGCGCGGCCCGGGCGCGACCGGCGGCGCGTCGCTCTCCACCGCGCGCGCGAAGGCGGCGAGGTAGCTCAGGCGCCGGGCGCGACCCGCCTCGATGCCCGCCCCACCGCGCAGGATGCCCTCCTCGCCGACGCCGAGCGTGCGACGCTCGCCCGCGGTGCTCGCGAGCTCGACCTCGCCCCTGGCGACCGCCACCTCCGTCTCGTCCGCCGAGGCGCGGGCCCAGAAGCGCGTGGCGCGCGCGACGGCCGTGCCCGCGTCGGTGTGGAGCGCGAAGGCCGGGCCCGGGACGGCGGCGTCCGGCGCCCCGGCGGCTCGCGCGCCTTGTCCGCGCGGACCCTCGCCCACGTCGAACAGGGCCTGGCCCGCGAGCAGGACCACCTCGCGCGGCGCGCGCTCGACGAGCGCGGCGCCCACGTCGAGCGCGACCTCGGAGCCGTCGCGCAGCGCCACGCGCCGCACGAACGGACCGGGATTGTCGTAGCGCACCTCGGCGACGGGCGCGTCCGGACCGCGGCGCAGCGCGTAGACGGCGAGCGCGGCAGCGGCGAGCGCGAGCGCCCCACCGACGACGAGGCGACCGCGCCCGCGCGCGAGCCAGGTGGCGCGCGCCGGACGCCTCCCCGCAGCCTCCCCGCGGCGCTCGGCCTGCGCGGCGCGGAGCGCGACGAGCACCCGGTCCCGGGCCGCGGGCGCCATGTGGGGCGGGCTCTTCGCACGGAGCAGCAGCCGCTCGACGTTGCGCTCGAGCTCCGCACCCTCCTCGGCGTTCGCGCGCTCGGCCCCCTCGGTGCCCTGGCCACCCTCGCCGCGCTGGCCGCCAAGGTCGCCCGGGTCGCGCGGCGGGCGGCTCACGACGCCACCTCCGCCGCTCCGAGGCCGAGCGCGACGAGCGCCTCGCGGAAGGCGCGGCGGGCGCGCGCGAGGAGCGACTTCACGGCGTCGACCGACAGGCCGCGCTCGGTGGCGAGCGCCTCGAGGGTCGCGCCGTCGACGTACTTCTGCTCGAGCACGCGCCGGTACGAGTCGGGCAGGTTGTCCATCGCGAGGTACACGAGGTCGTGCGTCTCCTTCTGCTCGAGCACCTCGTCGAGCAGGGCCTCGCGCTCGAGGCTCTCGAGGGCGCGGGTCAAGGTGTCGTCCAGTCGTTCCCACATGGCGAGCTCCACGGTCCGCTTCTGCGCCCGGAGGTGCTTTCGGATGACGTTGCGCGACAGCTGGCAGAGCCAGCTCCGGAGCGAGCCTCGCGCGGCGTCGTACTCGTGCGTGCGCCCGAGCGCCGCGAGGAAGGTCTCCTGCACGACGTCCTCGCACGCGGCGGCGTCCCGGCCGACGCGGTAGAAGACGAAGCGGTAGAGGCCGTCGACCGAGCGTTCGTAGAAGCGGACGAGCGCCCCGTCGTCACCCGCCGCGACGCGGGCGAGTAGCTCGGCGGGCCGCTCGTCGTCGGACGAGGACGGCGCGGTTCTCATGAGGTCGGCTCACGAGTGTATGTCCGCGACGCGCCCGGAGGTGTCGCGGCGGTCGCCATCGTAGGCCCGCGGCAGCACGTTTCCGGCGGCCGAGACCGAGGCCGAGGCCGGGCGCGGGGGCGGAGGCGCGGGCGGGTGCTCGTGGTACGCTTCCTCTCGGGCTCCGTCATGGCGATGCGAATCGAGGCGAAAGGCGCGCTCCGCGAGCGACTGGCGTGGCTGCGCTTCGCCTGGCACCGCTCCTACGCGCGGGCGAACCGGGCCCAGGTCGAGCGCGTGGTGCGCGACTGGCTCGAGCGCCCACCCGACCGCTACCCGCGCGGGCTCGTGAGCATCGGGCTCACGCACCGGTGCCAGTACCGCTGCGCGTACTGCGCGACCGACGGCTACCGCAAGGACGGCCGGGGCGAACTCGGGACGGCGGAGGTCGTGCGCCTGCTCGACGCCGTCGCGCGCTCGCGCCACGTGTTCCACCACGTGTCTTTCCTCGGCGGGCGAGTGCCTCTTGCGCCGCGATCTCGACGAGCTCGTCCGGGCGGCGACCGCGCGCGGGCTCTTCTTGCACCTGTCGACCAACGGCCTCGCGCTCGACGAGGCTCGCATCGAGCGGCTCCTCGCCGCCGGCCTCAACAGCGTGTTCGTCGCGTGGGAGCTCGGCGCGCCGAAGGACGCCCAGGCCGCGCGGCGCCGGGCGGCCGTCGAGCGTGCCGTGCGGGCGTGCGCGCGACAGGGCCTGCCCTGCTTTCTGTCGGTGTGCGTGCGCCGCGAGAACGTGTGGAACGGCGACGTCGAGGCGGCGCTCGCGGCCGGGCGGGCGCTCGGCGCGGCGGGCGTGCGCCTCTTCGCGGTGCGCCCCTCGGGGGCGTGGCTCCACCAGGGCGACGAGGCGCTCCTCGACGCCCCGGAGCGGGCGCGCCTGCGGAGCCTGTGCCGCTCGGGCTACGCCTGGCTCACGGACGACGCCGAGAAGGCCGCGGGCCGGAGCTGCGCCGCCTTCGCACGCCGCATCGTGTACGTCTCGCCCTACGGCGAGCTCCAGCCCTGCCACTTCTTCCCGTTCGGCTTCGGGGACGTGCGCGCGGGCGACCTCGACGCCGCGCTCGACCGCATGTGGTCCCACCCCATGCTCCTCGACCGCTACCCGGACTGCGCGCTCGAGCACCGCGGCTTCCGGGCCGAGCACGTGGCGCCGCTCGCGGGTGGCGCACGGCTCCCGCTCATGGTCTAGGGCTCGGTACCACCATGCCGCGCCCCGCCTCGCTCGCCCTGCTCCTCGCCGCCTGCGCCCGGGCTCCGGCCGAGCCGCCGCCACCCGCGGAGCAGGTCTGCGCCACGATGCGCAACATGAAGGCCTGCTGCGCGCTCGATGGACGCGCGACCCCGGCCGTCTTCGCGACCCGCGCGGCCTGCGACGCCGCCCACGACTGCAAGGAGGTCGCGCGCGTCGAGGCCGACTACACGACCCACGATGTCGTGCTCGTCACGCCGGCCACCTTGCAGCTCACCTACGCGGACACCGATCCTTCGTCGCTCGGCGACGAGTGGCAGCTCTTCCGGGGGCTCACCGTCGCCTGCACGACCCCGAGCGGCGCCTCCTTCCGCCTGACCGCGCGCGCCGACGCGGGCGGCGGCACGGTCGTCTACGCGGCCGCCGTCCCGAAGCTCGCCGGCGCAGCGCCGACCTGCGGCTGCGCGCCCTGACGCGGTCCCCGTCCCTCTCCGGCTGCCGCACCGCTGCGGCGCGCGCTTGCGACGCCCCGCGCCGAACGGCATGCTCCGCCCGGCGCCACGCGGCGCGAGGAGGCGAGCTTGGATTTCTCCGAATCCGAACGGGTCAAGGCGATCCGCGGCCTGGTCCGCGAGTTCATGGACCGGGAGGTCTTCCCGCTCGAGCCCGCCCTCCGGCAGAGGAGCTTCGCCGAGCTCTTGCCCCAGCTGCGGGCGGCGCGCGACAAGGCCAAGCAGACGGGCCTGTTCGCGGCGCACATCCCCGAGGCGTACGGCGGCGGCGGGCTCGGCCTGTGCGAGTTCGCCCACATGAGCGAGGAGCTCGGCAAGAGCCCGCTCGGCCACTACGTCTTCAACGTGCAGGCGCCCGACGTCGGCAACATGGAGATCCTGATTGCGCACGGCACCGAGGAGCAGAAGCAGAAGTGGCTCCTGCCGCTCGTGCGCGGCGACATCCGGAGCTGCTTCTCGATGACCGAGCCCGAGCACGCCGGCTCGAACCCACAGTGGCTCGGCACCACCGCGAAGAAGGACGGCGGCGAGTGGGTGATCCGCGGCCACAAGTGGTTCGCGAGCTCGGTCGAGGGCGCGAGCTTCGCCATCTGCATGGCGGTCACGGACCCCCACGCCGACAGCGCGCACGGCCGCGCCAGCATGATCATCGTCCCGACCGACACGCCGGGCTTCCAGCACGTGGGCAACATCTCGGTCATGGGCCACCGCGGCAGCGACTACGCGAGCCACGCGGAGGTGAGCTACGAGGGGGCACGCGTGCCGCTCGCGAACCTGCTCGGCGGCGAGGGCATGGGCTTTCTCATCGCGCAGGATCGGCTCGGGCCGGGCCGCATCCACCACTGCATGCGCTGGATCGGCATCTCGGAGCGCGCGCTCGACATCCTGTGCCGCCACGCCGCCACGCGCGAGCTCGCCCCCGGCAAACCGCTCGGGCAAAAGCAGATGGTGCAGGAGTGGATCGCGCGCAGCCGCGCCGAGATCCACGGCGCGCGCCTCATGGTCCTGCACGCCGCCTGGAAGATCGAGCGCGAGGGGACCTACGCCGCGCGCGAAGAGATCTCGATCATCAAGTTCACGGTCGCCCAGACGATGCAGCGCGTGCTCGACCGCGCGATCCAGGGGCTCGGCGCGCTCGGCATGACCGACGACACGCCGCTCGCCTACTGGTACGCGCACGAGCGCGCGGCGCGTATCTACGACGGCCCGGACGAGGTGCACATCGCGCTCGTGGCGCGCCGCATCCTCAAGAACTACGGCATCCACATCGCCTGAGGAGCTGGACCATGGCGGAGCGAGCAGGCGCGGGCGCGGGCGACGAGCCGGCGGAGGTGCGCGCCGGGGAGCGCCTGGACGAGGCTCGCCTCGCGACCTACCTCGCGGGCGTGATGGGGGCGGATCCGGGTCCGCTCGTCGTGCAGCAGTTCCCGAAGGGGCACTCGAACCTGACCTACCTCGTGCGGGCCGGCACGCGCGAGTGGGTGCTGCGGCGCGCGCCCTTCGGCGCGCAGGTCAAGACCGCGCACGACATGCTGCGCGAGCACACGATCCTCGCGGCGCTCGCGCCCGTGTACCCGCTCGCGCCGCGGCCGGTCGCGTACTGCGCGGACGAGGGGGTGCTCGGCGCGCCTTTCTACCTGATGGAGCGTGTGCGCGGCGTCATCCTGCGCGCCGGGCGCGCGCCGGCGGGCCTCGACCTCGGGCCCGACGTCATGCGGCGGCTTTCGACCGCGCTCGTCGACGGGCTCGCGGCCCTGCACGCGGTCGACTGGCGCGCGGCCGGCCTCGGCGCGCTCGGCCACCCCGAGGGCTACGTCGCGCGCCAGGTGAAGGGCTGGACCGAGCGCTACGTGCGCGCGCAGACGGACGAGGTCACGACGGTCGAGGCTGCGGCGCGCTGGCTCGGCGCGCACCTGCCGGCGGTCGAGGGCGCGGCGCTCGTCCACAACGACTACAAGTACGACAACGTCGTGCTCGACCCCGCCGATCTCACGCGCATCGTCGCGGTCCTCGACTGGGAGATGGCCACGGTCGGCGACCCGCTGCTCGATCTCGGCACCTCGCTCGGCTACTGGGTCGATCCGGACGATCCGGACGAGATGAAGGCGATGCCGCTCGGACCGACGACGCTTCCCGGCAACCTGTCGCGCCGCGAGGTCTGGGCGCGCTACGCCGAGCGGAGCGCGGCCTCGTCCGGCGCGGCGGGCGAGCCGCTCTTCTACTACGTGTTCGGGCTCTTCAAGATCGCGGTCATCGCGCAGCAGATCTACCAGCGCTTCGTCGCCGGCCACACGAAGGACCCGCGCTTCGGCGCGCTCATCGTGGGCGTGCGCATCCTCGGCGAGCAGGCCGCGCGCGCCCTCGACCGCGGCCGCATCCACGCCCTCGGCTGACTTGGCTCGCCTGCGCCCGATCGCTACAGTGCGGGCCTGGAGGTGGCCGTGATGCGCATCCGTCGCCTGGCACCGTTCGTCCTCCTCGGTCTCGCTGCGGCCGTACCCGGCGTCGCACGGGCCGCGGAACCGGAGAAGTCGCCGGAGAAGTCACCCGGGGAGTCCTGCACCTCGGGCAGCGACTGCGACGAGGACGCCACGTGCCACGAGGGCCGCTGCACGCCGAAGGACGACGCCCCCGCGCCCGCCACGCCCGGCGCCGAGCCCGCCGGGGCCGACTACTCGATCGACGGCACGCACGGCTTCGTCGGCGTCGGGCTCGGACCGGGTGCGTCGGGCTTCTGGACCTACAAGCAGAAGGTCATCGCGAAGCCCGAGTTCCTCTTCGCGCTCCGAGGTGGCCTGCTCTTCGACCGCGCCGAGATCGGCATCGAGCTCGCGCCCGTGACGTGGGTGCCGGACTTCGAGGGCAAGCCCATCCTCTCGTTCCTCGTGTCGGTCGGGGGCTTGCCGGCGCTCGGCGAGCACGTGTTCTGGCCGCTGCGCTTCGGGCTCGGGCTCGCGGGCGTGAACACGCCCAACGACGCCGTGCTGATGCAGGGCCGCGTCGACCTCATCGGGCTGGCCTACCAGTACGGCCACCTGCTCTTCGAGCTCGACCTGCCGTCCACGCGCTTCGCGAGCGACCTCAAGACCTACGGCATCTGGAGCTGGGTCGGCAACCTGGCGGTGTCGTACCTGCTCATCTGACCCGTGTCGCCGTTCGCGGGGCTTGGCCCCGTGCCCCGGACGGGGGCACGCTGGCGCCGAGGAGGGGTAGAGCGGCGTGGTAGCGCACGCCCCAGAAGGACAGAGCGCCATGAAATGGGGCATCGGAACCCGGGTCGTCCTGAGCTACGTCGCCGGAGCCTTGAGCGTGCTCGTCGCCGGCGCGCTCGCGATCTTCGGCCTCAGCCGCATCGGACAGGCCAACGAGGCCATCACGAGGAAGGCGTTGCCGCTGCTCGAGAGCAGCGCCGAGGCGACGGACGCCATGCTGCGCTCGCGTCACGCCCTGGCGCAGCTGCTCACCGAGACCGATCCGAAGAGGCTCGACGCCATCGAGAGCCAGCACTCGGCCTCCATGACCGAGTACGAGCGCTACCTGCGGGCGGTGCTCGAAGGCGACAAGGCCCTCGGCGTCGAAGCGGCGGGCGCAGGCAGCGACACGGCGCGCACCTTCCACGCGGCCGACGGGGTCCGCGGTCAGTACGCTGCCGAGGCGACCGCGCTCATCAAGGCCCGGCGCGAGGCGCTCGAGCTCGACGTGGAGCTCGACAAGGTGGTGGCGCGCGTCGCCGACGCGCACGCCCGGCTCGTGGCGGCCCTCGAGGCCCAGGTCCAGCGCGCGGACGCGGTCCGGCGCCCCGCGCCGAGGCCGGAGGGCGACAAGGGCGGTGACGACGCCGCCGCGGCCCAGCGCCAGGTGCGCGCGGCGCTCGAGGCGCGCGCGCTCGTCTGGGCCGAGGGACGCGCCGTGGAGGCGACCCTGCACCTCGGTGCCGAGGGGCGCGCGGCGGCCGGGCAGCGCGCCGAGCTCGAGCGCCTGCGCGCCGAGCTCGGCAAGCTCGGCGCCGAGCTGCCCCGCGAGATCGTCGAGGAGCACGCGAGCCTCGTCGCGCTCGTCGGCGGGACCGGCGGCCTCTTCGACCTGTCCGAGGCCGCGAGCGCCAAGCAGACCGAGGCCCGGACCCGCATGGAACGCGTCGAGGGGCTCGCCGCCGACACGAGCCGCCTCATGGCCGAGGGCAAGAAGGCCGCCCACGCGGAGGTGGCCGTCGCCTCCGAGAACGCCCGCGACGTGCGCTCGAACGTCGCGACGCTGCTCTACGCGCTGACGGTCGTGGCCTTCGTCGCCGCGCTCCTGCTCGGCATCGTGTTCAGCCGCGCGATCACGGGCGGGATGCAGAAGCTCCTCGGCCTCTTCGAGCGCGTCGCGGTGGGCGAGATCCCCGACGAGGCGCCGGTCGACCGGCGCGACGAGATCGGCCGGCTCACCGAGGGCGTGAACGCCGTCGTGCGCTACCTGCGCAGCCAGGCCGAGGCCGCGCGCAAGCTCGCCCGGGGGGACGTGTCGGTCGACGCGACGCCGCGCTCGGACGAGGACGCCTTCGGCACGGCCTTCGCCGAGATGGTGACCTACCTGCGCGAGACCGCCGAGGTCGCCGAGCACGTCGCCGAGGGCGACCTGTCGGCCTCCGTGCGCCCGCGCGGTGCGGGCGACCGCCTGAACCACGCCCTCGGCAGCATGGTGGGCAACCTGCGGCGCCTGGTGCAGAGCGTCCAGGAGGCGGCCGAGCAGGTGTCCGCCGCCAGCGAGCAGATCGCGAGCGGCGCCCAGGCCTCCGCGCAGGGCGCACAGCACATCGCCTCGGGTGCCGAGAAGCAGGCGGCGACCGTCGAAGAGACCTCGGCGAGCATCGGCGAGGTGAGCACCTCGGTGCGCGCCGTCGCGAGCACCACGCTCGCGCTCGACGCGGCGATGCACGAGGTGCGCACCCTGGTCGGCAAGTCGAGCGAGGCCATGCAGACCGTGACGGCCTCGGCGGGTGGCGTGAGCCAGGCGGCCGACGAGGCGGCCTCCGAGGCGCGCGACGGCGGGAAATCGATCCAGCGGCTGCTCGACGTGATGACGCGCATCACCCAGAGCTCCGCCCAGGTGGCCGAGATCGTCTCCGTCATCAGCGAGATCAGCGACCAGACGAACCTCCTCGCGCTCAACGCCGCCATCGAGGCGGCGCGCGCCGGCGAGCAGGGGCGCGGCTTCGCCGTCGTGGCCGAGGGCGTGACCAAGCTCGCCGACCGCTCGCACGAGGCGGCCCGCGAGATCGCTGCGGTCATCAAGGCCACCGAGGGCGTGATGCGCGACGGCACCGAGGTGTCGAGGAGCGCGGGCGAGGCCCTGGCGCGCATCACCGCGAGCGCCGCCGCCATGACGCGGCTCGCCCAGTCGATGCACCAGGCCCTCGCCCCGCGTGCGGCCGAGAGCGCCGAGATGGTCGGACGCCTCGACAAGCTCGGCGCGATCACGACCCAGATCCGGAACGCGACCACGCTCCAGGCCGAGAGCGTGGAGGAGCTCGAGCGCGCCACGAAGGCGCTCGGCGACATCTCGCAGCAGAACGCGGCGATTGCGGAGCAGGCGAGCACTCAGGCCGAGGAGGCCTCGAGCGCGACGCAGGAGCTCGTGACGCAGGCGCAGGCCCTGCAGCAAGCCGCAGCCGTGTTCCGCGTCGCGGGCTGAGCGAGAGCGCGCGCGAGCGAGTGCCTGCCCTCAATCCGTTCTTGCGGCCCAGTTGCGCAGCACGCCCGTGCTGACCAGAACGGCGGCCACCACCGCGCCCGAGGCTG
Source organism: Myxococcales bacterium (assembly GCA_016212965.1). GTDB lineage: Bacteria > Myxococcota_A > Polyangia > Polyangiales > Polyangiaceae > JACRDA01. The sequence goes on along the minus strand of JACRDA010000035.1, from coordinate 18,059 downwards.
GCACGCCGACCACCGACGCGACCAGTGCCGCGGTCCATCCGGGTGAGTAGCTCGAGACCTCGACGCCTCGAAGCCGATCGAGCTCGATGGCGATCGGCTGAGCCTCGTCGTGGCGCACGAAGACGAGCAGGGTCGGGCCGTCCCCAGGCTCGCCTGCGACCTTGCCAATGGCCATGGCGTCCACGCTCGTGGACTCGAAGTCCGTGCCGTCGACCATGAGCCGGGGCGGCAAGTCGAGGATCGATGGCGCCCCACCGAGGAGCGACACGCCCTCGAACACCCGCGCGGGTGGGCCGCGACGCGGTCCGAACTCGAGGTCTACCTCGGTCGAGTCCGTAACCTCGACGACCCCCTCGTCCGGCGTGCGAACCAGACGCACGGACCCGGCCGGCGCTCTCAGGATGTCCGGCAGCGCGCTCGGCGCGACCGTGGCCCACGTGTAGCAGCCCAGGGACGGGCCGACGCACGCGGCGACTGCGAAGGCAACGGCCCGAACGCCCCGACGCGGGCGCGACGGTCGCGACGTGCACAGGCCGCCGTGCGGAGGACCCTCGTCGCCGCGCGCCAGGCGTGCGGTCCGAAGCAAGACGCGTCGATGCGCGGGCTCTGCCACGGCAACGCCCCCAATCTGCCCGAGGTCGGGCTCACGCTCCGCACCGCCCGGGCCCGGTGCGACCGAAGGAAACAAGAAGACGATGTCAATCTACGCGCACGGGACCGAGGCCGCAACGCCGCAACGACAGACCTCGCGCTCCGAGTCGGCCCCCGCTCAGTTCGTCGCGAAGCGCGCGAACGCGATCTGCGCGACGCCGCCCGTGTTGACCACGTAGCTCGTGTAGAGCTTGTTGCCCTGCCAGAAAAGGCCGGTGTAGTCGCCGAGCCACGCCGAGTCACCGCGCGCCTGGGTGAAGGTGACGGGCCGCTCGACGACCTGGCTCGGCGGGAAGCCCGAGGCGGGCGCCGTCGCGCGGCCCCAGCGGAAGCTGCCCTCGTAGTCCCAGTCGTAATCGCCCGTGTAGTAGACGACATCGATGGCGCCGCTCGACTCCTGCACCATCTGCGGGTGGATGAAGTAGCTCCCCGCCGCGGAGTCCTGCGCGTCCACGCGCCAGTCGACGCCGCTGCCGTCGGCCGAGTGGGCGATGCGGATCTTGTAGCTCTTGTCGGACTCGGCCTGCCCCTGCGGCTCGTTCATGATGCCATACGAGACCCACACCTCTTGGCCATCGGTGACGCAGGTGGGGTCGTCGAAGGCGACGGTCTCGCTCGGGAGGCTCACCGGCATCTCCTGCGCGGAGAAGGTGGCGCCGCCGTCGTCGGAGTACTTGAGCCGGATGTCGTAGCCCTGGTTGCTGATCGCGACGTACGCGACGTAGATGCGCGCGCCGAGCGGCGAGGTGCACGGGTAGGCGAGGTTCCGGAAGACGTTGAAGGTCGAGTCGTTGACGATGACGCTCCGCTGCCAGCTGACGCCACCGTCGGAGCTGCGCGCGGCCATGAGGCCGAAGCCCTCGGCTGGGCCACCCGTCTCGTCGTCGCGCTCCCACGTCGCGATGAGGCCCCCGGTGCTGGTCGTGGCGATCCACGGCTTGTCGCCGAGGGCGGTGTCGGTCGGGTCGCTCGCCTCGACCGGCGGGCCGAAGGTCGTGGAGCCCGCGGGGGCCTTCGACACGTAGAAGTGCATGTCCTCCGGCCCGCCGCCGAAGATGTAGTAGCCGACCCAGATGAGGTAGAAGTTGCCGGCCGGATCGACCGCGAGGACGGGGTCGCTCGACTGGCGGCCGTCGGGCGAGAGCAGCACCTGCGGCGGCGGGAAGGTGTCGCCGTCGTTGTTCGAGATGGCGTAGCCCATGGCGCTGTTGCCGCCCATGTCGACGTCGATCCACGCCACGGCCACGTGGCCGTCCGCCGTCGCCGCGACGCTCGTCTCGGCCTGCATGTAGGAGCCGGGCGAGCCCGAGATGATGGGATGCGACACCGACCCGCCGTTGCCGCCCGTGCCCGTGGTCGTGGTCGAGGTCGTGGAGGTGGTGCTGGTCGTCGACGTCGAGCTCGACGTCGTGCCGCCCGCGCCCCCTTCGCCGCCGGCGCCGCCGTCGACGCCGGGCCGCAACCGCGTGCGCAGCGAGGAGCGTCCGCCGCACGACACCGCGCTCGCCGCGACGAGCAGGGCACAGGGAACCGCGAAGCAAGCGACACGTAGCAGGGGCTTCATGGGGAGCACCGTGGAGCACGGGCCGAGAGAAATCCGCGCCGGCGCGGCCGCCAGTCTCGTGCGCGGCCACGGCGGACGCAATGCTCTTCGCGCCGCTCGGCAACCGTGGCTTCCGGTCGCCGCGCTCTCGCTCTACGATGGGCCCGATGACACGCCGCCTGCTCCTCTCGGTCGTCGCCCTGTCGGTCACCTCCGCCGCGTGCAGCGCCCACTACGCGCCGCGCGGAGGCCCGCGCATCGCCATCTCCATGGACGGCATGGGCGAGGTGTACTCGAAGAACGGCCGCACCTACGAGTCGGGCTTCTTCGGTGGCGGTCTCGTGGAGGTGACCGAGGGTGTGCCGGACGCGCAGGAAGACGCCGAGACCTTCCGCGACTTCAACGCCGGCGCCCTCGGCATGTCGATCGCCGGCACGGTCGTGAGCGCCGCGGGCATCGGGCTGCTCGCCGGCGGGGCCGGCAACCCGGGGTCGAAGTCGTCCACGGCCCTCGTCGCGACGGGGACGGCGATGATGCTCGGTGGGCTCGGCCTCGCGGTCGGCGGCGTCGCCCTCGCGTTCGCCGCCGCCCCGTACCAGTTCGACGCGATCAACCGCTACAACGACGCCGTCGACGCGGGCGTCGCCGGGCCGCCGCCGCCGCCCGCCTACCCGACCGCGCCCTACCCGGGCCAGCCGCCCTACCCGGGCCAGCCCTACCCGACCGGCCCGTACCCGGGCCAGCCGCCCTATCCGCCGGGGCCGGCCCAGCCGCCGGCGTACCCGCCGCCTCCGCCCACCGCGCCGCCCGGGACGGCGCCCGCGTACCCGCCGCCTCCGCCCACCGCGCCGCCCGGGACGGCGCCCGCGTACCCACCGCCGCCCGGCACGGCGCCCGCGTACCCACCGCCGCCGCCCACGGCTCCGCCGCCGGCGTACCCGCCGCCGACCTCCGCACCCTGGCCGGCACCCCGTTGACGCCCGGGGCTCCGGGGGCGTACGAGGCGCGCGGAGGCACCGCCATGCAGCGCGTCGGCAAGACCCCGCTCGTCCACGTCGAGGGAATCTACGTCAAGCTCGAGTGCACGAATCCCTGCGGCAGCATCAAGGACCGCATCAGCGTGTACATCCTCGACGAGAGCGTGCGCCTCGGCCTGCTCCGCCCGGGCCAGCGCATCGTCGAGGCCACGAGCGGCAACACCGGCATCGCGCTCGCCTGGTACGCGCGCGAGAAGGGCTACCCGATCACCATCGTGATGCCCGAGAACATGACCGAGGAGCGCAAGCAGGCCCTGCGCAAGCTCGGCGCCGAGCTCATCCTGAGCTCCGAAGAGGGCAGCTTCGCCGAGGCGGCGCGCGTGCGCGACCGGCTCGCGGCCGAGCACGGCTGGTTCAACCCCGATCAGTTCTCGAACCCGCTCAACGCCGAGTGCCACGACAAGACGACCGGCGAAGAGATCGCGACCGAGCTCGCGGCGCGTGGCGTCGCGCGCATCGACGCCTTCGTCGCCGGGGTCGGCACGGGCGGCACGCTCATCGGCGTCGGGCGCCGCCTGCGCCGGAGCTTCCCCGAGCTCTGCCTCGTCGCGGTCGAGCCGGCCGAGTCCGCCGTCCTGAGCGGCGGACCCCCCGGCCCCCACGCCATCAGCGGCCTCGGCGACGGCTTCATCCCGGCGCTCGCCGGTGACGGGCACGGCGGGCGCCACCCGTCGATCACCGAAGTCGCGTGCGTGTCGACGGCCGACGCAGAGCGCACGGCGCGCCGCCTCGCCGAGGAGCACGGCTTCTGCGTGGGCGTGTCGTCGGGCGCGAACTTCCTCGCGGCCCAGGCCCTGCGCGCGCGCTTCGAGACGGTGGTCACGGCGTTCCCGGACGGCTACGCCAAGTACCAGTCCGTGGGCCTGCGCCACTGCGAGCCCGGCCGCTGCGCCTTCGAGCACGACTCGCTCGTGTCGCCCGGCAGCCTGCTCGCGCCGGCTTGAGCGGCGCGCGACCGGCTCGGGCTGCGCTATCGTGACGCCATGCCGCGCAGGCGCCGCGACGCCGAGGTCTTCGTCCTCAAGCTTCCGACCCCAGAGGGGCCGATGCGGGTCGAGGTGGCCGTCCCGGACGGCGAGCTCGGGCTCTCGGCCCTCGTGCCCGCCGCGCAGCGCCTGACCGACGCGATGGTCGAGCGCGCGCTCGCGGTCGAGCGGAAGGAGGGTCGCCCCCTGTCCTGCAAGGCGGGGTGCGGCGCGTGCTGCCGGCAGCTCGTGCCGGTGAGCGCGCCCGAGGCGCTTCTCCTCGCCGAGCGCATCGTGGCCCTGCCCGAGCCCGCGCAGAGCGAGCTGCTCGGGCGCTTCGACGGCGCGGTCGACGCTCTCGGCCGGGCGGGCCTCGTCGAGCGTCTCGACGCCCTGTCGAGCGCGCCCGGCTCGACCGACATGGCGGCGCTCGCCCGCGACTACTTCGCGCTCGGGCTCGCCTGCCCGGTGCTCCTCGACGAGAGCTGCAGCCTGCACCCGGCGCGGCCGATCTCGTGCCGCGACTACTGCGTGACGAGCCCGGCCGAGCACTGCCGGCGCCCCTCGCTCGGTCTCGTCCGCAAGGTCCCGACCCCTGCCATCCTGAGCGAGCCGCTCGCGCGCGCGACGGCGCGCCTGGTCGGCGGTCCGCCCGTGCTCGTGCCGCTCGCGACCGCGATGCGCTGGGTCGACGAGCACGCCGAGCTCGGCTTCCGCACCTTCCCCGCGCGCGAGCTCTTCCACGCGCTCCTGCTCGAGCTCGGCGTGCCCCCCGCCAAGCTCGCCGAGCCCTGAGCTCTCGCGCGGGCGCTCACGCGCTCCGCGGCTCGGCCCGGCGCCGCGCGTCGACGAAGAGCACGAGGGAGCCGACGAGGAGCCAGACGAGCTGCATCGAGCGGAGCAAGAGCGCGAGCGAGGTCGCACGCGCGGCGTCGGTCCCGAGCAGCTCGGCCGCGAGCGTGAAGGCGCCGTCCGTCGCGCCGAAACCGCCGGGCACGAGCACGCCTACCGCGAGCGCCACGAGATTCACGCCCTCGGCCGCGAAGGCCTCGACGAAGCCGGCGCTCGCGCCGAGCGCGCACGCCCCGATGGCGAGCTGCCCGACCTGGAAGAGGCGACTCGCGACGAGCGCCAGCGTCGGCCCGACGAGCCAGGCGCTGCCGAGCCGCGCGTGGCCCGAGAGCTCGGCGATGCCCGGCGCGAGCCTCGGAAAGCGGCGCGCGACCGCGCGCGCGGGCCCCCGGGCGCGCATCGCGAGGCGGAGCGCGAGGCCCAGGCCGACGAGCACCACGGCGTGGAGCAGCGCCGCCCAGAACCACACCGACGCGCCTCCGAGCGCGAGGATGGCGACGCCGCACGGGATGGAGAAGAGCCCGACCGACACGAGCGTCGCGGCCTGCATCGCGAGACCTGCCGAGGTCGCGACCGGCACGCCCACGTGCGGGGCGAGCATCGTCGCCTTGATGGTCTCGTTGACGACCCTAGGCGCGGGGGCGAGCGCCGCGAGCGAGAGCCCGACGAGGTTCGCGCGAAAGAGCGTCCGGAGCGGGATGTCGCGCGCGCGCGCTCCGAAGGCCCCGTGCGCGGCGACCGTCTCGCAGGCGATGCGGCCGAGCTCGAGCAGGCACAAGACCGGCACCCACCCGAGCGCGGGCTCGAGCGTGCGCCACACGCGCTCCGCCCCGACCCCGGCCACGACGAGCGCCGTCGCCGCGAGCCCGACGACGCCGAGCGCGAGCCGCACCCAGGTCCCGAGGGCGAGCCCGCGGCGCGCGGGGGACGCGCCGGACGCAGGAGGCGTCGGGGGCGCGAGGCTCGCAGGGGAGACGTCCATGTTCCGGGGTTCCAAGGAGGCGCGCGCGACTTGACCTGGATCATCATGGCAGACCCGGCGCCGGGGGCCACGTCGCTCGCCGGTGGCACGGGCGACGAGTAGCCTTGGCGGTCATGGCGAGGCGCGCACCTTCGATGCTGCGGCTGTCGGCGGCGCACGCGCGCCGCTTCCTCGTCGCGCGGCACCTGCTCGCGCCGCCGCGCAGCCTGCCGGCCGGCGCGGCCTCGGTGCTCGCGGTCGTGCGGCGCCTCGGCTCGCTGCAGTTCGACCCGCTCGAGTACCCGGGCGCACGCAACCACGATCTCGTGCTCGCGGCGCGCATCGCCGGCCACGAGCGCGGCACCTGCGACGCCCTGCTCTATGGGCCGCCCGGCGAGCGCCGCCTCTTCGAGGCCTACAACAAGTCGCTCAACATCCTGCCGGTCGAGGACCTGCCCTATCACCGCGTGGCCTGGGCGCACGCCCGCGCCCGCTACCGCACGACGGTGCTCCGCACGCACGCCCGCGCGGTCCGCGCGATCCTCGGCGCCCTCGCCGCGCGGGGCCCGCTCTCGAGCGCGGAGGTGTCCGACAGCGCCGACCACCTCGGCGAGCGCGTCGACTGGTGGTGGGGTCCGACGCGGGCCGGGCGCGCCCTCTTGGAAGCGCTCTACACGACGGGCCGCGTGGGCATCGCGCGGCGCGAGGGCAACACGCGCTGGTACGACCTCACCGAGCGACTCTACCCGCCGGAGCTCCTCGCCGGCCGCGTCACCGGCGCCGCGGCCCTGCGCCACCGGCTGCTCTCGCGCCACCGCGGCGTCGGCCTGCTCGGCGGCACGGGCGCGACCGAGCTCTTCGTCGGCACGGGCACGGCCGGCGAGCGGACGCGCGCGCTCGCGCGGCTCGTCCGCGACGGCGCGCTCGTCCCGGTCGAGGTCGAGGGGGTGAAGGGCAGCCGGCACGTGCTCGCCGAGGAGCTCCCGCTCGTGCGCGAGACCGAGGCGCCCGGCCCGCCGGAGGCGCGGCGCGTCGCGCTCGTCGCGCCCCTCGATCCCTTGCTCTGGGATCGGCGCCTGCTCCGCGATCTGTTCGACTTCGACTACGTCTGGGAGGTCTACACGCCCGCGCACCGCCGCCGTCACGGCTACTACGCGCTGCCGATCCTCTACGGCGACCGGCTGGTCGGGCGGCTCGAGCCGCGCATGGCTCGCGCGACGGGCACCCTCCACGTGCGACTGTGGCTCGAGCCCGGCTTCGCCGCGACCGAGCCCGGCTTCGGCGCGGCGCTCGGCGAGGCCGTCGAGGCCCACCGGCGACTCGCGGGCGCAGCGCGCGTGGCCTGGCCGCGGGGCAAGCCCCTGGCTCGCGGCCCCTGATCCCGCGCAAGCGCGGCGGCTTCAGGCTGCAGGCCTCGGGCTCCAGGAGGAATTCCGTCCCGAGCCGACCTCCGGTTGCTCACCCAGCGGGTGCGAGTCTTCCCGGTGGGCGCGGAGCTCTGCAGCCCGGAGTCTGAAGCCGCGAGCCTGAAGCCCCAGATGCGGGGCAAGAACCTTGCCGACGGATCAGGGGCGGCCCCGGCGGCTTGCGAGCCCGGCGCGGGCCGTGCGAAGCTCCGCGCATGGGCGCCGCGCAGACCGAGTGGGAGGCCGCGTACGGGACGCACCGCATCCTCGTGAAGCGCAACGAGCTCACGCGCGGCTTCTACGTCGAGGTCGACAAGATGATCATCGCGCACAAGAACTTCGCCCTCTTCGGCACGGGCGACGTCGAGGGCGCGGTCGAGCTCGACGGCAAGCGCGTGACCGTGAAGGTCAAGCTCATCGTCGGCGAGGGCTGCATCGTCCACGTGGAAGGCCAGCAGCTCCCGGTCACGCTCGTGAAGTAGCGGCGCGCGACGCCGGGCCTACGCGCTACCCGCGGACGACGACAGCAGCGCGTCGGTGAGCAGGAAGTGCTCGCTCGTCGTGAGGCCCGAGAACGCGACCGCGATGCCGCCGCCGCCCGGCCGGCCGAGCGCGTCGACGCGCACCACCTCGGCGAACACCTCGAGCTCGAAGTCCCAGCCCGGGGGCGTGAAGGACACGACCAGACCCTGCCCGCGCGCCAGCGGCTCGCGCATGAGGATGAAGGCTCCGAAGGGCGACAGATCGCAGAGCTCGAAGGTGCGCGCGTCGTCCCACGTCGCGACGACCGTGCACTCGAGCGCCACGTCACGGCGCGGAGCCGAGCGCTCGTCGTGCACGGCGAACCACTCTTGCTCCACCGGCGTGAGCTCGGCGGGCGTGAGATCGCGCTCGCCAAGAGCGTGCTCCGACTCGCTCGGGGTCTCGTCCTCCGCCGCTCGCTGCCACTGCTCGGTCGCCGCGCTCATGCTCGCCTCCGTTCGGACCGTCGAGGGCTAGCGGAGCGCGCTCCTCGGGGCCAACTTCGGGGTGCGGCCGCCACCGACGGGGCGGCCGCACGAGCGAGCACACGCGAGCGCCGCGCGGACTTCGCGCGCGGCGCTCGCCGGCAGCGGGCCTACTACTTGCCGCGCTCGACCTTGATCCTTTCGCGCTCTGCGCTACTTGGCGTCGCGGCGCACGGAGCGCGGCAGGCGATCGAGAATGGGCAGGACGCCGAAGGCCTCCTTGTGGGGCAGCCACAGGGCACCCTCGACGGCGGCGTCGGTGAGCGAGCCGTCGGCCACCCAGCGGCTGAACACGCCGGCATCGGCCACGACCATCACGAAGTCCGGCTTCGGGGGCAGGCCCGCGCCGACGCGGATGCGGGCGTCGGCGACGTGCAGCGTGAAGTCGCCGCCGCCGGTGCGCACGCCGATGGCGTGGGTGCGACCCGCGAGGTCCTTCTGGGCGCGCGGGCTCGCGCCGACCTTGGCGGCGAGCTCCTCCACCGCCGCGAGCGCCCGGGCGAGAGCCTGCTCGCCGGCCGCGTCGCGCGCGACCTCGGGCATGGGCGGCGTGTTGAAGTCGAGCTTGGAGGCGAGGAGCGGCTTTGCGTCCCGGAGCGCCGCGGGGACCTCCTTCATCGGCACCCAGAAGATGTCGCGGATCGAGCCCTCGCGCACATCCTCGAACACGAGCTTGAGCTCGACGCCCTTGACGAAGATCCCGGGGCGCGGCAACCCCGTCGTCGTGCGCAGCCGCGACGGCAGGAACGAGGCGATGGGCGCGTCGGTCGCGACGTCGACGTAGCCGCGCGCAAAGGGCGCGTCGCCGATGAACGACGCCGACGGGAAGATGGTGATGGGCGCGGTCGCGGCCAACACGCCGCGGTGCGGCAGCTCGATCTCGCGCATCTCGGCGAAGTTGCAGGTCGGGCAGTGCCAGCTCGCCGCCGGGACCATCACCTGCCGGCACTTCTCGCAGTGCGCGCCGATGAGCCGCCCCGCACGCAGGGCGAGGAAGAAGCGCGACAGCTCGCCGTAGGTCTGCTGGTAGAACGTCACCATGTGGGAGTTGAACTGCAGGTAGGTCCCCGGGTCCTTGCCCTTGACCTCGCTGACTTCCCGCGGGAGGTTCCACACCGCACCCAGAATCTTGGCTCGCTCGCTCATCGCACACCTCCGTCCTCGAGCTCGATGACCAGCGCGCCGCCGAACACGGCGTTGATGGCGCCCGTGCCGTGGATGAGCGCGAGCGGCAGGTGGCGCCGCAGCATCTCGCGGCGCGCCGACCACATCGAGAACATGTTCGAGCCGCCGACGAAGTGGCCGCCGAAGATGAGGCCCCCCGACGGGTTGATGAGCAGCTGGCCCTTGGGCGGCGGTCGGTCGTCGCCGAGCTCGCGGATGTCGGCCATGATGCCGTCGTCGACGAGCCGGCGCGTCTGGCCGAGCGGCACGAAGCCCATCTCGCCCATCGTGATCATGAACTGGGCGACGAACGCGTCGTGGAGCTCGATGAGCTGGATGTCCGAAGGCCGCACCCCTGCCATCGCATAGGCGCGCTCCGCGGCGACCCGGTCGGAGACGATCGACGTGAGCGGCTTGTAGCTGCCGCCGCGCCCGGTCTGGTACGACTCGTTGGCGGCGCCCATGCCCTTCACCCAGATGGGCGGCACGCCGGTGCGCTCGGAGATCTCGCGCGCCTTCTTCTCGTTCGCGAACAGCACGCCGGCCGCGCCCTCGGTGTACATGCAGGTCTCGAGCAGGCGCAGGAACGGCGCGATGATGAAGCGCGAGGCCAGCACCTGCTCCACGGTCACGGTCTCGTCGCGGCGCTGACCGAAGGGGTTCTTGTTCCCCTGGCGGCACAGCATCTCGATGATCTTGGCGCGCACCAGGCTGTCGCCGATGTCGTCGGGGTAGGCGTCGTTGTACCCCATGCACATCTGCATGTAGGAATCGCTGGCGGTCGCGCCGAGCGGATATTCGAAGAAGGGGTCCCACGACTTGGCGATCGTGTCGATGACCATGGGCGTCGCGCTCTTCGACTGGGGGTCGTAGCAGTCGGTCGCCTTCTCGCCGCCGATGCAGAGCACCGTGTCCGACACGCCGGAGGCGACCTCCATGATGGCCGTCCGCATGGCGTAGAACCCGGTGGCGCCGCCGCTCGTGACGCGCGTGCCCGGCTTGTTGACCATGCCGAGGTGACCCGTCAACGCGCTCTCCGGAATCGCCTGGTGCTCGAAGATGTCGTTGTAGATGCCGTAGACGACCGAATCGACCTCGGCGGTCGTCACCTGGGCGTCCTCGAGGGTGCGCCGGGCTGCCCGCTGAAACAGGTCCCAGTAGGTTGCCTCTACCCAGCGGCCCCGGCAGTCGGTGATACCGGCGCCCACGATCGCGACTTTGTTCATCGGATCCTCCTCGGGAGTTCGGGCACATCCTAGCCCTCGGCCGGCCCCGGCGGCGAGTGGCGATCCACGCCGACACGAGCTCGCCGTTGCGCCAGTTACGGTGCGGAAGGCGTCGCGCCGTCCCGGGCGCCACGATCGACGCGGCGGGGCGCCGCGCCTTGACATGGATGGGCGAACCGGGTGCGATTCGAGCATGGCGCCTCGAAGCCCGACGAGCACTGCGCGACGCAAGCCGACCAAGCCCGACGAGCAGGAGCAGCGCCACGCGCACCTGTCGCCCGTCCAGCACTTCTTCTACGGGCACGCGCGCGTCCCGGCCGAGACGGACCTGCTCGACGCGTGGAAGGCGGTCAAGGCCACCGTCGCCGCGGGGGGCCCGCTCGACCGCTCCGCCCGGTTCTGTCTGCACGCGCGCATGTGTGCCACGGGCGCTCCGCCGGGCCTCGTGAGCGAGGTCCTCACCTGGAACGAGGCCAGCGAGCGCCCGAAGGCCCTGCTCGCGCGCATCGCTCCAGCCGAGCGCCACGCCACGGCGGTGTGGGTCGTCTACGAGGCGCTCTCGGTCGCGATGGCCGAGACACGCCTCCACCCGAGCGTCATCGAGTCGGTCTGCACCGCGGCGGTCGGCCTCGGGACGAAGCGCGAGGTGGTCGACGCGCTCGTCGATCTCTGCCGCGAGGAGGCCGCCCTGCGCCGCCGGCGCATCGACATGCTGTCGCTCCGGACCGAGTCCGGCTACCGCACCGATCTGTTGTAGGCCGCGCGCCGGCGGTCGGCGACCTGGCGCCCTCGCGCGGCGCGCGCTACAGCGCGGCCGTGAACGCCACCGCCCTCACGACGCCGCTCTGTCGCCACGCCGGGATCGAGGTGCCGCTGCTGTGCGGGGCCATGTACCCCTGCTCGAACCCCGAGCTCGTCGCCGCCGTCAGCGCCGCGGGCGGGATGGGCGTGGTGCAACCGATCTCGCTCGCCTACGTGCACGGCCACGATCTGCGCGCCGGGTTGCGCCTCATCCGCAGCCTCACGAGCAAGCCCATCGGCTTCAACGCCGTGGTCGAGAAGTCGTCGCGGATCTACGAGGACCGCATGCGCCGCTGGGTCGACACGGCGCTCGGGGAGGGCGTGCGCTTCTTCGTGACCGCGCTCGGCAACCCGCGCTGGGTGGTCGAGCGCGTGCACGCGGCGGGCGGCTTCGTCTACCACGACGTGACGACCCGGGCCTGGGCCGAGCGCGCGCTCGAGGGCGGCGTCGACGGGCTCATCGCCGTCAACCGCGACGCTGGCGGCCACGCGGGCGGCCTCGGCGCGGAGCGGCTCATCGCGGAGCTCGCCCCCCTCGGCAAGCCGGTCGTGTGCGCGGGCGGCGTGGGCGACGCCCCCGCCTTCGTGCGCGCGCTCGGCCTCGGCTACGCCGGCGTGCAGCTCGGCACGCGCTTCATCGCCACGACCGAGTGTCGCGCGCACGCGGACTACAAGCGCGCCATCGTGAGCGCGCACGCCAACGACATCGTGCTCACCGAGCGGATCTCGGGCGTGCCGGTCGCCGTCATCGACACGCCCTACGTGCGGCGCATGGGCCTGCGTGCGGGCTGGCTCGCCCGGCGCCTGCTCCGGCACCCGCGCGCCAAGCACTACATGCGCATGCTCTACTCGCTGCGCAGCATCTGGCAGCTCAAGCGCGCGAGCCTCGAGGGCGCCGGCTACCGCGACTACTTCCAGGCCGGCCGGAGCGTCGAGGGCATCCACGGCATCGAGCCGGCCGGCGACATCGTGCAGCGCTTCGCCGCCGCGGCCGCACACGAGCTGGTCGTGAACAGCATGCCGGCGCGCGGCGCCGTGAACTGACCCGCGACGGGCTAGCGCACCGCCACGAGCTCGACCTCGAACACGAGGTCCGCGTCCGGCGGGATCGGCGGTCGCCCCTTCGAGCCGTAGCCGAGCTTCGAGGGGATCCAGAGCTTGCGCACGCCCCCCACGGCCATGCCGGGCACGCCCTCGACCCAGCCCTGGATCACGCCCGGGTTGCGGAGCGCGAAGTCGACGGGCCGGTTCGGGCCGTCGTGCGAGCTCCAGAACTTGGTGCCGTCGGTGAGCCAGCCGGTCGCGTGCGCATTGACCGTGTCGCCGGCCTTCGCGACGCGGCCCGCGCCGACCTTGATGTCCTCGTAGGCCACGCCGGACGGCAAGGTGACCCGCTCGCCGGTGGACGCCGCGCTCGTCGCCGCAGCGCGCGGCGGCTCGGCCTGCTCGGAGCAACCGGGGGCGAGCGCGGCCGCGGACAGGAGCGCGGCGACGAGAACGGCGGACGGGTGGCGCATGGGCGGCAAGCTAGCGCGAACCGCCCCGCGCGTCGCGTGCCGTCACGGTGCGGCCGCGGCGCAGCGCAGGCCCGCCATGACGAGACGCATGTCGGGCGCGTGGTGTACGCGGTTCGAGGCGCGGAGCCCCGGCGCCGGGTAGTTGAAGGCGCCGCCGCGCAGCACGCGCTCGCAGCTCGTCGGGATCGGGTTCGTGCCCGTGAAACCCTGCTGGCCGAGGCGTCGCAGCTCGTCCAGCGCGGCGCGGATCTCGGCGCAGCTCCCGGGCTTGCCCGAGCCGGCCGTCGGCCGCCGGTAGGCGTAGGGGTCGTACTCGTCGGCGAGCCACTCCCACACGTTGCCCGCGAGATCGAGGTGCCCGTACGGCCCCTTGCCCGCGGGACGCGAGCCCACGGGCGCGGTCACGCCGGTGCCGAAGACGGCGCGGTCCGCCGTCGGCTCGGCGTCGCCCCACGGAAAGCGCCGCCCGTCGTCCCCGCGCGCGGCGCGCTCCCACTCCGCCTCGGTGGGCAGGCGCTTGCCGGCCCACGCGCAGTACGCCGCCGCGTCGTCCCAGCCGACCGCGCTCGCCGGCTGCTCGGGCGCCCGGAAGCGCGCATCCGGACCGAAGCGATTCGCCGTCGCGCTCGCCGGATCGTGGGGGCGGCAGCGCCCCGCCGCGACGCAGCGGCCGTAGGCGTCGTTCGTGACCTCGGTCGCGTCGAGGTAGAAGCTCGCCACGGTCACGAGGTGCGCGGGGCGCTCGTCCGGCTCGCCCCCGTCGGCTGCGCCCATCGTGAAGGAGCCCCCCGGGACGAGCAGCATGCCGCTCGGCGGCGCGACCGCCGACGCCGCGGACGGCGCCGACCGCGGCCCGGCCGAGTCCGAGGCCACCGCGGCCGCCGGAGACGCCGGGGCCCCCGACGGGACCCCGGCGCCGACGGTGCCCGCCGCCGCGCTCGCGCTCGCCCGAGCGTCTCGCTCCGCGGGGGCCGCGCTCGGGGCGGCGGGCGAGCACGCGCCGAGCGCACCGAGCGCGCCGAGCGCCACCAGCGCGAGGTGCGTGCTGCGCGAACGCACGGCAGCGCGCTCTCGCTCCTACTCCGCCGAGTCGGCCGGGCTCGCGCTCGTCGCGCCGCCCATGGCGCCCATCGCGAGCTTCTGGGCGCACGCGGTCATCTTCGCGCCGGCCTCGGTGATGCGCTTCACGTGCGCCTCGCTGCCGCGAGCCTCCGCGTGCTTCGTCAGCCAGGCCTGCGCGTCGCCCTGCGCCTTGGCCAGGCACTCGACGTCCTTGCATTCGCACACCTTGGCGGCGAGTGCCTCGAAGTCCTTGGCCGCCTCTTCGCCGCCGCAGCCCGCGAGCGCCACACCCGCGCCGAGCGCGACCACCATCCACCTGCTCATCGACATCGGAACCTCCAGTTGGCACCGGCGAAGACGCCCCAGGCGTCGCCCGGCGCACGAGGGGCAGGCTCCCCAATTGGACCCGCACCGCTCCACTCCGAACCGCCGAGCCTATGGAGCGCGCGGCACGCGCGCAACCCGAAAGGCGCACGCCCGCCCGGCCACGAGCTAGAGCCGCATGACGACCCAGGCGAGCACCGGCACGACGAGCGCCGCGGCCACCGTGGAGGCGACGACGGCACGGGCGAGCGCCTCCTCGCCCAGGCGGAGCTCGGTCGCGAGCGCGAAGGCCGTCACGCCCGTGGGCATGCCGGCGAGGAGCACGGCGATGCGCGCCGTCTCGACCGAGAGCCAGCCGAGTGCCACGGCGGGGACCGCGAGCGCGAGCGCGAGGCCCGGCGCCACGACGAGGCGGAGCCCCACGGCGACGACGTCGGCGGCCCCGAGCTGGCGCAGCGCCGCGCGCCGCGCGTATAGGAAGAGGCCGAGCGCGAAGAGCGCGACCGGGCCCGCCGACTTGCCCACCGGAGCGAGCGCCGCGAGCACGGGCTCGCGCGCGGCGGCCGGCACGAGCCGCGCCGCGAGCCCGACGACGGGCGCCCAGAGCAGCGGTTGGCCGAGCAGCCGACGGACGGTGCCGGGTGGCGCGGTCCCGCCGCTCCAGCGCGCGAGCAGATAGGGCCCCGCGGCGAGCGAGCCGCCGAGCAGGAGCGACGACAAGAGCGACGCGCGCCCGAGCACGCGCTCGCCGAGCACGCTCTCGACGACGGGCAGGCCGAGGTAGGCGACGTTGCCGAACATGCCCGCGAGCGCGATGGGCCCGGCGTGGGCCCCGAGCGTGCGCGTCCGCCCGCAGAGCCACGCGAGCCCGGCGAGCGCGGCGAGCAGGACCGCGGGCAGCACCCAGAAGGCGACCTCGGTCGGGACCTCGAAGTCTCCGCCCGCGATGCCGCCGAGCACGAGGGCCGGGAAGGCGAAGTAGAGCGGGTAGCGGTTGACGTACGCGACCGCCGCGTCGGCATCGGCGAACAGCCGGAGCAGGCCGGCGACGACGCCGCACGCGAGCGGCACGAGGATGGTGAGAAGGCTCGGAACCACGGGACGCCGCGCGCCGGGCCGCCCCCGCGCCCGCCTACTTCGTGACCTTCGCGTCCTCGATGAGGACCGGGTACTCGTAGCCGGCGCCGAGGTCCTTGTCGACGTGCACGACACCCTGCACCGTCACGACGTCGTTCGCCGCCGCCGTGTCGTTCGTCGTCACGGTGAGGTCGTTGTCCTTCTTGTCCTCGGAGCCGGAGCCGTCGCGCAGGTGCAGCCAGTTCTTGCCCATGACGCCCGAGGTCGCCTTGACGACCTTGCCGCGCACCGACACCGTCTTGTCCTTGAGGTCGGCCTTCTGCGCCCACACCTCGGCGATGGTCTTGGCGTCCGCGCCGGTCGCCTTGTCGACCTGGATGTTCGACAGATCGACGCTCGCCGCGGGCGCCGGCCCGGCGGTCCCGGCGTGACCAGCGGGCGGCTTCGGCGCGGCGGCGGCCCCGCCCACGCCCTTCAGCCCGCTGCCGAAGTAGATCATGTCGAACTTGCGCTTGAGCGTCTTGCTCTCGAAGCCGGGCATCGGCTGCGCGCCGAGCACGGTCACGTCGGTGCCGACCTCGACCGTGTTCTCGGGGACGGCCACCCAGGTGTCCGCCGCGCCGCGCGCGACGCGCAGGTAGGTGTAGCCCGCCGCGTCCATGCGCTCGGCGACCTTGCCTTGGATCGTGCCGTCGGCGCCCGGCGTGAGCGGCCCGGAGGCGGTCGCCGCCGCGGGCGGCTCCGTCTTCACGGGCACGACCTCTCTCGAGTTGTCCTTGCAGCCCACGGCCAAGAAGAGGCCGGCCATCACGAGCAGTGCGCGCATGTTCCTCCGAGTCCGACAGGGACGCGCGTCCATAGCGTCCCGCGCGGCTCTCGCCACTCCAAATAGGCGCGGGCGCGCGCTTGTCGCCCCCCGGCCGGTGGCAGCGCGCGGCACGCCACCCGCGCCCAGCGAGCTCGGGCCAACGATTCCGAGCACTTGACCTTCGGGGCGCTTGCCCGAGCGCGGTGCGCGGGGCAACATCGCGGCCGCCGTGCCGACGCGCCCCCTCGCTGCCGATCCGTGGCTCAAGACGCACCTCGGCGCGCGCGCCCTCGGCCTCGGCGCCGCGCTCGCGGTACCGCACGACGTGTTCTCGACCCAGCGCATCGACGAGGGCACGCTGCTCTTGCTCGCGCACCTGCCGCCGCACGAGCCTCGCGAGGTGCTCGATCTCGGCTGCGGCTACGGCGCGCTCGGCCTGCCCGTCGCGGCGCGCCACCCGGGCGCGCGGGTCGAGATGGTGGACCGCGACTTGCTCGCCGTCGCGTGGGCGGAGCAGAACGCGCGCGCCCTCGGGCTCGCCAACGCCGAGGTCCACGCGAGCCTCGGCTACCGCGATCTCGCGGCCGCACCGCCCCGCGCCTACGACTGGATCCTCTGCAACGTGCCGGCGCGCATCGGCGCACCGTTCGTGACGCACCTCTGCGCCGGGGGCCGCGCCCGGCTCGCGCCCGGAGGCGAGGTCCGCCTCGTCGTCATCCGCGACCTCGCGCCGGTCGTCGCCGCGGTCGCGGCCGCGCACGGCTGGCCGCTCGCAGAGGTGGCGGCGGGCCCGCGCCACGAGGTGCTCGCGCTCCCGGCGCCGGCCGCGCGCGAGCTCCAGCCGCTCGCGGCCGAGCCCGCCGACCTCTACCTGCGCGACACGGTCGAGGTGGCGGGCCTCGAGCTCGAGCGCCCCTTCGACCTCGGCGGCGACGATCCGCGCCGCCTCGACCACGGGCTGCCCGTGCTCTTCGACGTGCTGCCGCGCCGGGCGCCGCGCCGCGTGCTCTGCTTTCGCGCGGGCTACGGCGCCCTGCCCCTCGTGGCGCGCGCGCGCTGGCCCGAGGCCGAGATCGTGACGGTGGAGCGCGATCGGCTCGGCGCGGAGTTCCTGCGCCGGAACGCGGCGCGCCTCGGGCTCGACGGCGCCCGGCTCGAGCTCCGCGAGACGGCGCACTGGCCGGACGCGCTCCGCCCGGACGAGGGCTTCGACCTCGCGCTCGGCGAGCTCTCCCCGGCCGCGGGCGAGCGCGTGGCGCACGCCGAGCTCGCCGCCCTCGGGCGCCACCTCGCGCCGGGCGGCCAGGCCCTGTGCCTCGCCGTCGAGAAGCTCGCCCGCGAGTGGCTCGGACCGGACCGAGGCCTGTCCCTGTCCCTGCAGCGGCTGATCGCGCGCCACGGGTACGTGGTCGTGCGGGTCGGCATCGGCCGTCGAGACAGAGAGAAGCGAGGTCGCTCGTGACGCACCGAGGAACTTCGCCCGCGCGGCGCGGTCCAAGGCGCATGCAGTCCCCAGGCCGCGCGCGACGCGGCGCACGGCAGGCCGCCGTCGCCCTCACCCTCGGCCTCGCGGCCCTGCTCGTCGCCGCACGGGGCACGGCCCGGGCGGACGAGTGCGTCGCGGCCGCGCAGAAGGCGCGCGCGCACGCCTGCCCGGC
>JACRDA010000034.1 GCA_016212965.1 Myxococcales bacterium | reverse complement strand
TTCAAACCGTGCGTGCGGATTTCCCGCACACGGCTTACCGGTGGTCTCTCGTGATGCAGCATTACGCCGCCTCCGGGTAGCAGACGGAGCCCCGCAGGCGGTGGAGCCCGAGACCCTCGACGAAGTAGTCGCTCGTCCACCGCTCGGCCTGTCCAGCGTGCAGCTTCGAGCCGGCGCGCTTGACGCGCAGGGCCCGCAGCCGCCGCCAATGTCGGCGTCGAGCACGTGGTTGTACCCCTTCGCGCCGAGCTTCCTCAGCGTCTCCAGGGCCATCGTCGCGCTCCGTCCCGGTCGGAAGCCGTACGACGAGGCGCGAAATCCCGCCTCGAAGATCGGCTCCAGCACGAGCTTCGCCGCCATCTGCACTACCCGGTCCCGCACCGTCGGGATCCCAAGCGGCCGCTTCTTGCCGTCGGCCTTCGGGATGTACCGACGCAGCACCGCTGCCGGCCGGTACCTGCCTGCGAGCAGCACGTCGCGCAGCTCTTCGAGGAAGTGCTCCACGCCGTGCTCTTCGAGCGCCGCCAGCGTCTCGTTGTCGACGCCCGCGGCTCCCTTGTTCCGTCTCACCCGTTTCCACGCTTCCGCGAGGACGTCACGCCTCGCGATGCGGTCGTACAGCGCGTGGAATCGGCGCTCCGGATGCAGCTTGGCCGCATCACCCAGCCGGACTTGGAGTCGTTGCACTTTGTCCGCGGGTTTCTGCCCGCGGGGGTGGTTGGACCGGGTCGCCCCGGCCATGCCCTCGCGCTTACCTCCGCCTCCGGCGTGACCACCCCAGGGACCTTTCCCTCCCGTCGCGTTCTTCTGCGCGGCGTTCGTTCCCGGAGCCCGCGCCCCGGTCTTCGGTACCGTGGTCCCCTCGGACTTCCGCTGCGCAGCGGCCGACTTCGCCCCTGGCTTATACGGCCCGCCTTGCCCCGACGAGGGCCGCACAGACGGATCTCCCGAGTTCCGCACTCCTCCTTGCACACGTGCTGCGCCCCCTACCCCGCCAGGGCCGGCTGCGCGTTTCGGATCTGGCGCTGCCGGTGTTGCCTTCGCCGTGACATGAGCGGCTCGGCCCCTGGATTGTGAATCTGTCGAGGCTGCAGGCTTCACCTCATGTTGCGGCCCGCGTGCTTGCTCGGTCCGTAGACCCTTTCGACGCCCCGCTCGGCCGTCGGGATCTCTCCCGCTCGGCTGGGGCCTGCTACCCGGCGCTCCGACGCCTACCGGGACGGGACTTGCACCCGCTGGAGAAGTGCAGCGCGAAGGGCAGACCTCGCCGCCTGGCGGCTCGGCCGGCTCTTCTTCACGGCGCACCATGAGAGGACCCTAGTGGAGAGCCGTCGACGAGGGAAGGGATCGCCCCGCCCCCGCGGCAGGGGCGATCACGCGGGGGCGCCGCGCACGGCGGCGAGCCGGCGCGCGGCCCAGGCCGGGCCGTGGTGGCTGAGCCCCGCCCACGCGAGCCGGCGCGCCGCGTCGTCCCCGGTCGCGCTCGGCCCGAGCGTCGTGGTCGGAGCGCGGGAATGGATCGAGCGACCACTCGAGCGTCCAGACCCGCACCCGGCCGTCCTGTCCCGCCGTGGCCGCGTGCCGGCCGCTCGGTGTCATGGCGACGTCGGTGGCCGGCCCGGCGTGGCCGGAGAGCACGGCGAGGCGCGCGGCGTCGGGGAAGCTCCACACGGCCGCGACGCCGCGCGCGTCGACCGTGACGGCGAGCCGCCGGTCGTGCGACAGGGCGACGCCCGTGAGCGCGTGCTCCGAGGCGGCGCGGTACACGCCGACGCCGTCGACCGTCCACAGCCGGAGCGTGCCGTCCCGGGCGCCGGAGAGCGCCCAGCCGTCGCAGGCCGAGAGCGCGACGTCGAGCGTCTCGACCGAGGCGGGGAACGGCGCGGCCGCGGCGGGCCCGCCGAGCGGGTGGCGAAAGAGACCGGACGAGGCCGCGACGAGCACGCTCGTCCCCGCGGCGTCGAGCGCGACGCGCCGCACCTCGGCCCCGGCGGCCGGGCCGGCGGCCTGGGCGATGCGTCCGAGCCGCGCACCCGTCGCCACGTCCCACACCTCGACGTCGGGTCCGCGCGCGACGGCGAGCCGCTCACCCGAGGCCGAGAGCGCGACCGAGCGCACGCCCGCGAGCTCGGGAAAGGAGCGGAGCGCGCGCCCGAGCCGATAGTCCCAGAGCGCCACCTCGCCCGGCGTCGCGACCGCGAGGACATCGCGGAGCTCGGCGAGCGCGAGCCCCGTGACCGGCACCCCCGCGTGCAGGCGCCGCAGGCGCTCGCCCGTCTGCGCGCTCCACACGCTGACCCCCTCGCCCCGCGCGCACGCCGAGACGACGTGCGCACCGTCCGCGGCGAGCTCGACCGCGACGACCGGGGCGGACGCCGCGGCGATCTCCAAGGACGGCCACGCGGCGACGAGCTCACCCTTCGCCGAGCGCGCGGCGAGCTGCTCCCAGAGCGCGCGCACCTCGGGCAGGCGCGCGATCCACGGCGTCTGCAGCAGCCGCTCGAGCAGGGGGGCCGCGGCCGGTACGTCCGTCGCGCCGCGCGCGCGCGCCGCGGCGAGCGCCGCCTCGAGCCGCTCCTGCCGGCCGAGCAGCTCCTCGCTCCGCGTGGGGCGCAGGATGGGGAAGGGCGCGCGCGGCAGCTCGCGCGGCAGCGTGTAGCCGTGGAGCTTGCCCTCGGCGTCGACGAGCGCCGGCGCGAGCCCGGCACGCCCGACGAAGATCGCCCGCGGCGGCAGCGCGAAGCCCATGGGTGCCGTGGTCCGGCACCGGCCGACGCGCGCGTCCCAGCGCCGGAAGGTGCCGTCCTCGGCCACCGTGACGAGCGCCCCGCCGTCCGGCGACACGGCGAGGGCCGCCTGCGGCTCCGGCAGGACGTGCGACCACTTCGGCGCGGCCACCGCGGGCGAGCGCGCCTCGAGCAGGCTCCGGCCGGCCGTGTCGCGCCGCGCGACGAAGCAGACGAGACCGTCGTCTTGCCACGCCGCCGCGCGCACGCCGCCCACCACGAGCCGCGGCCGACCGCTCGCGTCGAGCCACGCGAGCTCCGCCTCTCCGAGCGCGAGCACCTCGTCCGGCCGCGACGAGAGAAAGAGGGCGCGCGCACCCGCGTACGCGAGCTCGCGCCGCGCGCCCCCGAGCGTCTCGTGCACGACGCGATCGGCGAAGGCGATGGCGAGCCGCGCGCCGTCGGGCGAGAGCGCGCCGGCCACGGCGCCCGCCGTCCCGGGCAGAGCGCGCGCCGCGTCCGCGACCTCTTCCCACAGGAAGGCCCCGCCCGAGCCGAGCGCGAGCGCGCGCCCGGCGTCGCGCGCGAGCGCGACCCCGCGGAGCTCGCCCACGCCGGGCAGCGGCGAGCGAGCCGTCGCGCGTTGCACCCCGAGGTCCCAGCGCACGAGCGTCGCCGTCCCGGCGCTGTCGACGCCGAGGGCCACCACGCGCCGCCCGTCCTCGGCCAGGGCGTAGCCCGTGGCGCGCTCGTGCGTCCGGAACATCTTGCCGGGCTCGATGCCGCCGACGAGGCTCTGTCCGAGCGCGGCGAGGCTCGGCGTCAGCTTGCGGCGCGTGGCGCGCGCCTCGGCGACGAGACCGTCGGCGGCACCCGCGGCACCGCGCTCGGCGTGCAGCCCCGCCAGCGCCTCGAGCGCCTGCGCGCGCGGCGCCTGCGACGCCGCGAAGCCGCGCGAGCGCAGGGCCACGAACTGGCGCGCGTCCTCGACCTGCCGCACGGCCTCGACGTCCGTGAGCCGGCCCGCCCGCCAGCCGAGGACCGTGCGGCCGTACGCCGCGAGGAAGTGTTGCGGGTCGGTCGCGAGCGCGCGCTCGTAGCAGGCGAGCGCCTTGTCGTCTGCCCCGAGCGCGAGCAGCGACGTGCCGCGGTTGTAGAGCTCGTCGGCGCCGTCGTAGTAGGCGCGCCGCTCGCGCGGCGGCCGTCGGCCCGTCACGCGCTCGTAGAAGCCGGTGATGGCGTCGGCCACCTCGCGCAGCGACGCGGCCGCCGCGCCTCGTCGAGCTCGAAGGCGCGCGCGAGCAGGGCGGCGAGCTCGGCCGGCATCGGGGGCAGATCGGGTGGCGGGCGGTAGGCCGCGAGCGCCTGGCCCGCCTCGGGACCCACGCGCCAGGTGAGCCGGCCCGTGAAGCACTCGAGCACCGTCGCGGCCCACGACCAGAGGTCGCTCCGCCGCGTGATCTTCGCGTCCGCGAGGCCGCGCGCCACGGCCGCCTGCTCGGGCGAGCCATACGCCGGGGTCATGCCGGCGAAGGTCGCGGCGAGCGTCTGCTCGGCTGCGCCACCCGCGCCGTCGAGCGCCGCCCGGAGCGCATCCGACGCCCCGGGCCCCGAGCCCGCACGCGCGAGCCCGAAGTCCGTCACCTTCGCCGTGCCGTCCGCGGTCATGAGCACGTTGCCGGGCTTCATGTCCTGGTGGACGAGCCCGCAGGCGTGCGCGTGATCGAGGCCGAGCGCCGACTCGCGCGCCACGTCGAGCAGGCGCGCGAGCGGCGCCTCGCCGCGGTACAGGCGCCGATCCGCGATCCATGCCGCGAGGCTCCCGCCCTCGACGAGCTCGGCGAAGATCCACGGCACGCCCTCGACCTCGCTCGCGAAGTAGCAGGTGACGACGTGCGGGTGCAGGCCGAGCCCGGCCCAGGCGTCGGCCTCCGCGACCACGCGCTCGCGCTCGCGCGCCGTCATGCGGCCGGTCGGGATCTTGAGCGCCAGATCGAGATCCCAGTCCGGGTGGTGGACGCGGAGCACGCGACCCATGCCGCCCTCGCCGAGCACGCCGCGCACCTCGTAGAGGCCGAGCAGCCGTGACCCCGCGCCCGCCGCCCCGTCGTCCCTGGCCTGCGCGCCGGCCGGGGCCGCGGCGCGGACACGTCCCGGCCCGGCCGGCTCCACGACGCTCGCCTGCAGCGCGCGCGCGGCGCCTCGCCGCGGTACAGGCGCCGATCCGC
>JACRDA010000275.1 GCA_016212965.1 Myxococcales bacterium | reverse complement strand
CTGGTGCAGCAGAGCCACCCCTCGACGAAGAAGGACGCCTTCACCTTCACCTTCAAGGTGAACGTGCCCGCGAACGGCAAGACGACCATCACGTATCGGGTGCGGGTGCGGTGGTGCTGAGGGAGTTTTCAGTTTTCAGTTGTCAGTTGTCAGGTCCGGACGGCGCTCCGCGCCGGGACGGGAGACGGGACGGGAGACGGGCAGCGAGACGGGCAGGGATGCGGGTGCTCGCGTGCTCTGCGCTCGCGGCGGGTGTGCTCGGGGCTGCGCCGGCCGCGGCGCAGCCGCGCAAGGTGTCGACCGAGAAGGACCGGAAGGAGGTCTCGATCACCGTCTACAACCAGAGCTTCGGCCTGGTGCGCGAGGTGCGGAGCCTCGACCTCGTGGCGGGGCGGCAGAGCCTCGAGCTCGCCGACGTGGCCGCGACGATCCAGCCCGAGACGGTGGCGATCCGCGCGCTCGCGGGAAAGCTCGACGTGCTCGAGCAGAACTACCGCTACGACCTCCTGTCGCCCGCGACCCTCCTCGACAAGTACGTCGGGCAGAAGGTGCGGGCGTATCGCTACCACCCGGGCCTCGGCACGGAGCAGGGCTTCGACGCCGAGCTCCTGTCGGTCGCGGACGGGCGGCCGATCCTGCGGATCGGGGGCGAGCTCAGCTTCGACTTCCCGGGCCGCCTCGCGTTCCCGGGCGTGCCGCCGAACCTCATCGCCAAGCCGTCGCTCGTGTGGCTCCTCCTTGCGGGCCAGCCGAAGATGGACGTCGAGGTGACGTACCTCGCCCACGCGCTCAACTGGAGCGCCGACTACGTCGTCGTGGTCGACGACAAGGACCAGAAGGGCGACCTCACGGGCTGGGTCACGCTCACGAACCAGTCGGGCGCGAGCTACGCGAACGCCAAGCTGAAGCTCGTGGCCGGCGACGTGAACCGCGTCCGACCCGAGCTCGGCTTCGGCGGCGTGGACGACGTCACCGAGGAGAACGGCAAGCGCGACAAGTTCCAGGAGGAGAGCCTGTTCGAGTACCACCTCTACACGCTCGAGCGGCCGACGGACGTGCTCCAGAACGAGCAGAAGCAGGT
Source organism: Myxococcales bacterium (assembly GCA_016212965.1). Classification (GTDB taxonomy): domain Bacteria; phylum Myxococcota_A; class Polyangia; order Polyangiales; family Polyangiaceae; genus JACRDA01. Next base: position 10,015 of record JACRDA010000275.1, on the reverse strand, counting down.
GACCCTGCTCGAGGCGCGCGGCGTCGGGCTCGAGAAGAAGCTGCTCTTCTTCGGTCAGCAGTACTGGTACCGCGGGCAGTACGGCGAGTTGCAGTCGAACCAGAAGGTCGGGGTCTACCTCGATCTACGGAACACGCAGAAGAACGGCCTCGGCATGCCGCTGCCGAAGGGGGTCGTGCGCGTCTACAAGGCCGACGCGTCGGGGGCGCGGCAGTTCGTGGGCGAGGACCGCATCGACCACACACCGAAGGACGAGAAGGTGCGCATCAAGATGGGCGAGGCCTTCGACGTCGTCGGCAGCCGCAAGCAGACCGAGTGGCGTGCGCTCGGCAGCTGCACCTCCGAGAGCGCCTGGGAGATCGAGCTCCGCAACCACAAGGACACCGAGGCGGCCGTCGAGGTGTGGGAGCCCATCGGCGGCGACTGGAAGCTGCTCGAGCAGAGCCACCCGAGCGTGAAGAAGGACGCAAGCACCTTCACCTTCGAGGTGAAGGTGCCGGCGAACGGCAAGACGACGATCACGTATCGGGTGCGCGTGCGCTGGTGCTGAGAGAGCGCTCGCGCGAAACCGAGGCTCAGCCCTCCGCGGCGAGCGGGTTGCGATAGAGCTCGTCGACCGACAGCCGGCACCCGATGGTCGCGAACTCGGCGACCTCGCCCCGGACGAACTCGAAGAGCTCGAACCTGCCCTGCTCGTTGCGGCGGTGGACTTCGACGCGGCGCTCGCGCTGCGCGACGAGGACGTACTCGCGGAGCGAAGGGATGCGGCGATAGTGCGCGAACTTCTGGCCGCGGTCGTAGGCTTCCGTGGAGTCGCTCAGCACCTCGACGACGAGCACCGGGTTCGTGACCGTGTTGGCGTCCTCGGGATCGGTCTCGAGCCGCCCGCGCACCACGGTCACGTCCGGGTAGGTGGCCAGACCGGTGGCGAGCACGCGTACCCTCACGTCCGAGCTCAGCACGCGGCACGGCTTGTCTCGCAGGGCGTTCCTGATCTCGCTCCCGGCGGCGAGCGCGAGCGCGCCGTGCTCGATGGTGCCGCCGGCCATGGCGGAGATCTGGCCGCCGAGCCACTCGTGCTTCTGCGCGCTCGCGAGCTCGAACGCGAGGTACTCGGCGAACGTCATGTGCACGGGGAGAGCCGCTTCGGCCATGCCTGAGCCTATCAGGTGCGCGCGCGCCCGGCCGCCTCGACCGCGTCGGGGCCGAGCACGCCGTGCCGATGCAGCACCTCGTGTACGTGCGGCACCGCGGCGGCCGGCCCGAGGTCGAGCTGGTGCCGCTCGACCCGTGAGGTGGGCTCACGCCGGCGGCGTCAGCGGGGCGCAGGTCGAGACGCCGGCGCCGACGATGCGGAAGCCGATGTTCGTCATGTACGAGGTGTCGACCGACTGGTCGCTCGGGCGGTAGCGCGTGACGTTGCTCATCGTGCCGTCGGTCGCCGTGTAGAGGTAGAAGTCGCCGCCCCAGAACGAGAACGCCCACGCGGTCGGCGTCGGGACGGTGGGCAGGGCGTGCGCCGACAGGATGGCGCCGTTGCCCTTGTCGATCTCGGCCACCTGGACGGGCGTCGTCGTGAAGAAGCCGAACAGCCGGCCGTCGCCCGTGCCGGTGAGCTCGGCGTTCTGGCCGGTGAGCGGGCTGCCGAAGGGACCGATGTTCGACAGGCTGCCGCCCTGGATGGACCCGAGCCCCGTCCCGCCGCCGAGGTCGCCGATGCCGGCCACGAACAAGGTCTCGTCCGTGCTCTGGGCGCCGTTGGTCGAGAAGCCCATGCCCATGCGGAACCAGCCGCTCGGCAGGTTCACGGCGGGGGTGGGCTCGCAGCTCGCGTTGGCCGTGCTGACCTTGAAGACGGCGCCGGCCGAGTCGCCGAAGAGCGGGTCGGTCTCGACGTAGTTGACCCAGGCGACGGCGTCGCGGTCGACCGCCATCGAGTTCGGCGCCATGGCCGTGTTGCAGCCGAGCTGCCCGATGAGCTGGAACTGCTTCGCGGGCGGGTTGAAGCTGTAGAGGTCGTTCGCGTCGGACAGGACGTAGATGAGCTTCGCCTGGTCGCTGCAGCCGGTGGCACCCCCGCCCGTGCCGCTGCCGCCCGTGTTGGTGAAGATCGCGCCGCCGCCTCCGCCCGTGCCGTTCGCGCCCGCGCCCGTGTCGTTGCCGAAGCGCGAGTCACCTCCGGCGCTGCACGCGCCCGAGCCGAGCGTAGCGAGCGAGGCGACGGCGACGAGCGCACACGTGGACGCGAGCCAAGACAAGCGCATGGGATCCTCCTCGAGCGGGACGAGGCCGGCAGTATACCCGAAGGCCAAGCGCGCGGGGCGCCGACGCCCGCGTCTCGGTCCTCAGGGCGACGGCACGATGCTCACCCAGTTGAGCATCGTGTACTCGTTGTCCTGGCCGACCTCGAGGGTGACGTTGCCGTCCGCGACGTCGACCGTGATCGGCGAGACGAGGTAGGGCGTCGTCGGGTTGGTCTCGGCGTTGTCGAAGAGCAGCTGTCCCTCGACCACCACGCGCTGCGCCGAGTAGGTGCGGTCCTGCCAGCCGATCGACACCGTGACCTCGTAGAGGCCGTTGTCGATGTCCCAGTTGAAGGTGTCGGTGCGGCCGTAGTCGTTGAAGATGACGGAGCGCTGGAGCTCGTCGACCGGTGCGTCCGCGACGTAGGCGTAGAGCATGATGCCGGGGTCGCCGATGTACGGGCCGCTCCAGCCGAAGCCCTGCGTCGCGTCGTAGGCGTTCCAGCCGAGCTTGAGCCAGTCGTGCCCGTTGACCGTGAGCGGGCTCGCGGTCGGCTCGCCGGCGGGGTCCTGGAAGTTGAGGTAGTAGGACGCGCGCGGGTGAGCGCCCGGGGGCTTCGACTGGAGCACCGGGCAGCCGTTGACGGCGCCCTCGAGGTAGAGCCCGAGCTCATCGCGCAGGTGCTTCAGGGCGGCGGCGTCGCGCGTGTACGAGGTGACCGACGAGACGGCGCTCGCGACCGAGGCGTCGCAGCCCGCCGCCGTGCCCGGCGTGTCGGGCATGGCGCCGCCGGCCGCGAGGAGCAGGTACTCGAAGTCCTCCGCGCCCTCGCGCAAGAGCTCCCAGCGGATGCTCGTCACGAGCCCCCCCGCGACGGGCGGGTAGAGGAGGAAGCCGTCGCCGTTCTGGTTCGTGCCTTGCGGGCGCGGATCCGCGTAGGGGTCCGCGCCCCAGCCCGTGAGCGAGTAGTAGGCGAAGCCGCGGATGCGGTACTTCCACGCGGCCCAGTGTGCGATGCGCGACTCGATGCCGGGGTGGTCGATCGTGATCGGGTTGAAGTGCGGCGGCAGGTCCCCGTAGAGGAAGTACCACCACACGGTGTCGCCCGCGGCCTGGCGCGTCGCGGCGTAGGCCGGGTCGAACTCCGACAGATCCGCCCACCAGAGGTCGTAGCCGAAGCCCTGCGCGCCTGCGTTCTCCGCGATCTCGGGCTTCGGCTCCTCGCTGACGGCGATGCGCAGGCTCGGTGCCGCCTGCTTGGTCAACGCCGCGAGAAAGGCGCCGAGGTCGTAGTCGGCCGGGCCCTGCGGCTCGTTCATCACGTAGTAGTAGCCCTTGTCCTGCCAGCCCCGCGCGACGAGGAAGCTGTCGATGGCGGCGAGCAGGCGCGACCACTCGGCGTTGTAGGCGGCCGTGCCGTAGTGGTCGCCGCCGCGGTCCACGCCACAGAAGGTCTGCGGGCGCGGCGTCGAGTTGTCGACGAACTGCATGATCTCGAACGACGGGAAGCCGACCCCGTTCCAGCCCGTGCCGTCGATGTACTTCGGGCCGAGCTCGCTCAGGTCGTACGGGTTCTGCTGCGTCACGAAGCTGCCGCTCGCGCAGTCGTACTCGATGCCGCCCGTGTAGTTGAGGCCCGCGGGCCACGCGACGCCCGACGGGACGGCGCGGTGCTCGTAGAAAAAATTCTTGAGCGCCTCGACGGCCTCGAGGCTCGCGCCGCCGCCGAGCGCCTCGAAGCTCGCGTTCCAGTTGCCGTCGAAGCCGAGCGCCGCCGGGAGCGCGAAGTCGTAGACGTGCAGGTGGACGGGCACCGCGGTCGCTTCGGCGCCGACCGTCACGGTCAAGGTCGCCGTGTAGTCTCCCGCCGCGGCGCCCGGCGGCACGTACACCGTGATCCAGAAGGGCTGGTTCTCGCCGCCGGCGAGGCTCTCGATGGCGCCGAAGCTCGTCGGCAGGAGCGGGTCGGGGATCCATGGGCTCGCGATGGCCGAGGCGTCGCTCGGCTGCGTCACCGCGACGTAGCCCACCCGCCGGATTTCGACGCGCGTGACGAGGTCGCTCGGCCCGGTGAAGGGCGAGAGCGCCAAGGCGGCGGTCGTCGGGGCCTCGGGCCGCACCACGATCTGGAACGGCTCGATCTCGTTCCGGGCCGCGCTGAGCTCGACGCTGGCCCCCGGCGTGGTCGGCGCGGCCGCCTCGCGCAGGACCTTGTCCATCGTGCTCGTGGTCCACAGGGTGGCCCCGGCCGGCGAGGGCAGGGCGTAGGTGAGATCCCCGACCGGCGTACAGGTCGTGCACACGGGCAAGCCCCCGCTTCCACCCGTGCCGCCCGGGTCGTCGCCGCTGCCGCCGCACGTCACGAGCACGGCCGCGCCGACCACCCACCCACACGCCCGGAGCTCCATGCGGCGATTGTAACCGCGAACGAGCGCGCTCGGGCGGACGGACACGGAGAGGCGTGACTATGATGCGAGCCGCCATGCGCCCCAGCTATCGCGTCGCCGCGCTCCTGTTCTTCTCGGGCATGTGCGCGCTCATCTACCAGGTGGCGTGGCTGCGCGAGCTGCGCCTCATCTTCGGGGCGTCGACGCCGGCGTCGGCCGCGGTGCTGGCGGTCTTCATGGGCGGGCTCGGCTACGGCAGCCTGCTCCTGAGCCGTCGCGCCGACCGTGCCGCGCGGCCCTTGCGGCTCTACGCCCTGCTCGAGGGCGGCATCGCGCTCACGGCCGCGCTCTCGCCGCTGCTCCTCGCGCTCGCGCGCGCCGGCTACATCGCCATCGGCGGCACGACGCGGCTCGGGATGGCCGGCGGCACCGTGGCGCGGCTCGTGCTCGCGGCGATCGTGCTCTTGCCGCCCACGCTCCTCATGGGCGGCACCCTGCCGGCGGCCGCGCGCGCCGCGACCTCCGCCGAGGACGCGGGGCGACGCACGACGGCCCTGCTCTACGGCATGAACACGCTCGGCGCCGTCTCGGGCGCGGTCGTGTCGACCTTCTTTCTGCTCGAGGCGCTCGGCGCGCGCGCCACCCTCTGGGTCGGGTGCCTCGCGAACGGCATCGTCGCGATGGTGGCGCTCATCCTCGACGCCTCGCTTCGCCCGGTGCGGGCCGGCGCGCGCGCGGTCGCCGCGCCCGCGGCACCTGCCGCCGAGCCCGGCGACGCGACGGTGGCACAAGTGCTCGAGCCGGAGGAGGCCCCCGCCGAGCTCGAGGCGCCCGCGCCGCTGCCCGCGGGCCCGTCGCTGCCCGTGCTCCCCGCGCGCGCGCGCCGCCGCTACACGACCTTCGTCCTGACGGCCGCGGCGGGCACGGGCTTCGTGTTCCTGCTGATGGAGCTCGTCTGGTACCGCATGCTCGGGCCGCTGCTCGGCGGCTCGTCCTACACCTTCGGGCTCATCCTCGCGGTCGCGCTCCTCGGCATCGGGCTCGGCGGCCTCGGCTACGCGCTCTTCCCCGCCAAGCCACGGCTCGGCGCCTTCGCCGTGAGCTGCGCCCTCGAGGCCGTGCTCATCGCCGTCCCCTTCGCCCTCGGCGACCGCGTCGCGCTCTTCACGATCACGCTCCGCGATCTCGGCGTCGCCGGCCTCGGCGGGCACGTCCTCGGCTGGGGCATCGTGACGGCCGTCCTCGTGCTGCCGGGTGCGCTCGTCGCGGGCTACCAGTTCCCGCTGCTCATCGGCCTGCTCGGTCGCGCCGACACCGAGCTCGGCCGGCACATCGGGCTCGCCTACGCCTTCAACACCGCGGGCTCGATCCTGGGCTCGCTCGCGGGCGGCTTCTTCCTCTTTCCTGGGCTCGGCGCGCTCGGCGCGTGGAAGCTCGTGGTGTGGCTCCTGTGCCTCCTCGGTGTGGGCGCCGTCCTGGTCGAGCTCTCGGCCACGCGTGCCAGCCCGCGCGCCGGCCCAGCCGCGCGCGCCGGCTCGTGGGGCCGCTCCCTGCGGAGCGCCCTCTTCGTGCCGGTCGTGCTCGTCGCCGCGGCGCTCGCGCTCGTCCACCTGCCGCTCGGCCCGACCCAGGTGTGGCGCCACAGCCCCATCGGCGCCGGTCGCGAGGACCAGCTCCTCACCCGCACGACGCGCAACAAGCTGCGCTACGTGCTCCACGAGAAGCGCCGCGGCGTGACGCGCGAGTGGGACGGGCGCGAGAGCACCATCGGCCTCTACACGCTGAACGACACCGCCTTCCTCAACAACGGCAAGAGCGACGGCGCCGCGGTGATGGACTCGGGCACGCAGGTGATGGGCGGGCTCATCGGCGCCATGCTGCACCCCGGCGTGCGCCGCGCGCTCGTCATCGGCCTCGGGACGGGCAGTACGGCGGGCTGGCTCGGCGCCATCCCCGACATCGAGCGCGTCGACGCGGTCGAGCTCGAGCCCGCGATCCGCGAGGTCGCCCGGATCTGCACACCCGTGAACCACGACGTGCTCGGCAACCCCAAGGTGCACCTCACCTTCGGCGATGCGCGCGAGGTCCTCCTGACCACGCCCGAGCGCTACGACCTCGTGTTCTCCGAGCCCTCGAACCCCTATCGCGCCGGCGTCGCGAGCCTCTTCACCGAGGAGTTCTACCAGGCCGTGAAGCAACGCCTCGCGCCGGGTGGCGTGTTCGCGCAGTGGGTGCAGGCCTACGAGATCGACGCCGACAGCATCCGCACCATCTACGCCACCCTGTCGCGGGTCTTCGGCTCGGTCGAGTCGTGGCGCACGAAGGAGGCCGATCTCGTGCTCATCGCGCGCGACGGCGACGACGTGCCGCTCGATCTCGGGGCGCTCGCCGCGCGCATCGCCGAGGAGCCGTGGAAGACCGCGCTCTACAAGACCTGGCGCGTCGACTCGGTCGAGGGCGTGCTCGCGCACTACGTGGCGCGGCCCTCGCTCGCGCGCGCCGTCGCCGCGAAGGTCGGGCCCGCGGGCGTCAACACCGACGACCACACCCTGCTCGAGTTCGCCTTCGCCCGCGCGCTCGGCAAGAGCCACTCCTTCGACGTCGACGATCTGCGCGAGACGGCGCACGCCTGCGGCGAGCTCTGGCCCGAGGTCACGAACGGCTCCTACGACCTCGACCGCGTGCAGGACGCCGAGGCGTGGATCCAGCTCTCGGAGTGGTCGAGCCCGGTGCGCGCCGCCCTGCCCGAGCCCGCCGCGGCGGTGCGGCGCCGCTACGACGCCCTGAAGGCGTGGTTCGACGACAAGCCCGACGACGCCATCAAGGCCTGGGCCGAGCAGCCGCGCCCGCCCGAGGCCCCGCTCGAGCTGCTCGCGCTCGCCGACAGCTACGCCATCCAGGCCGACGAGCGCGCTCTGCCCCTCATCGGCAAGCTGCGCGCGGCCGCACCCACGGAGGCGCTCGCGCTCGAGGTGCGGATGGCGTGGGCCAAGGACCGGAAGGACGAGGCCTACGCACGCCTCGAGGATCTCGTGCTCGCCTACCGCGACGACCCCTTCGCGAGCACGCACCTCGTGTCGCGCGTCCTGCCGTACGCGACCGAGCTCGTGCGCGGCAATGCCGCGCGCATCGCGGCGATGTTCGAGCTCCTCGACGCGCCCTTCGCGCTCGAGCAGCTGCGCTACCTCCGCGTCGCGACCCAGATGGACATCGGGATGATGCCCGAGGCCGACCCGAGCCTGTGCGTGCGCGCCGTCGCGGCGCAGTCGCCCTTCGTGCCGTGGGAGCGCGACTTTCTCGCGCGGCGCGTGCAGTGCTTCGAGCGCGCCGGCCACCCCGACCTCGAGCGCGCGCGCCTCGAGCTCGCCGAGTACGACGCCGGCGAGCCGACCGAGTTCGGGCGCGATCTCTGCAAGTAGAGTCGTCAGTTGTCAGAACTGATAACTGATCACTACCAGCAGCACCGGAACCCGGTCGAGTAGTCCCAGTGCAGCGTGTCGTGCGCGGTCGTCGCGTAGAGACAGCCCGGCCCGTTGATCACCGTGTCGACGTAGTAACCACCGCGGAAGGTGCCGGCCGGGTCGGCCGTCCATTCGTGCAGATTACCCATGAGGTCGTAGACCCCCTCGGGCGTGACGCAGCCCGGGTGGTCGCCCGCGAGGGCGAGCGAGCTCGGCAGCTGGTTCAGGCACGCATTGCCGAGCTCGCTCCAGATCCACGCGTCGCTCGTGCCGAAGAGCTCGATCGCCGGGTGCACGTCGCGGTGGTCGTTGCACAGGCCGAGCTCGAGCGCGTCGCCGTAGGGGTACACGGTGTCGTCGACGCCGCGGCACGCCCGCTGCCACTCGTCGTCGCTGCAGAGGCGCTTGCCCGCCTCGGCGCAGGCCGCGCCGGCCTGCTCGCCCGTGATGTAGCCCTGCGGCACCGCGCCCGCGATCGAGACGGCGCGGACGGGGGTCGCGCCGGGGTTGTGGTACGGCGAGAACGAGCCCGAGCCGTCGGCGCGCTCGAGCGACGCCTCGTAGCGGTCGATGCAGAAGTCGGCGACGGGCGTCATGCCCGCGGGACAGCCACCGAGCCCGGGTGCCTCGGCGAGGCCCTCGTTCGGGAGCGGCGCCGCGGCGGGGTCGCACACCGCGCCGGGATCGAGCGGCACGCAGCACTGGATCTCGGCCGGGCCCGGGCAGTGGCCCGGCACGGGCACCCAGTCGCCGACGCACAGGCCGACGTCGCGACAGTGGCCGCGCACGCCGTCGACCTCGCAGTCGAACAGGGTGCTCGCCGCGAGGCCGGGCTCGAGCGCACCCTGTCCGGCGCCCGCTGCGCCGAGCCCTCCGGCGCCGAGCCCCGCCGCGCCCGCCCCGCCGACCCCGTCGCTCCCGTCCGCGCCGGCGAGCTCGCAGCCGGGCGCGAGGAGCGCGCCCGCGAGGACGAGACAGACGTGGAGGACGTCGCGCGCCACGGTGGCTCCCGGTCGGCTCAGAGCCAGCTCACGAGCTTGGCGACGAGCTTCTCGATGCCCGCGCCCACCTCGGCCGGGCCGCGGGCGAGCATGTAGCAGGGCGTCGTGACGACGCGGTTCCGCTCGTCGACGGCGATCGCGTCGACCGCGCGGTCCACGTGGCGCGCGCCCATCGCCACGACGGCGCTCGCCGTGCCCGCGTCGTCGCCGATCGTGAGCTCGACCGCGTGGTCGGGGCCGAGCAGGCGCGCGACGAGCGCCGGCGCGATGCACAGGGCGCCGATGGGTTTGTGCGCCGCGTGCAGGTCCTTGACGAGCTTCGCCACGCCCGGATCGACCTGGCAGTCCTTGCCGTCCGCCGCGAAGGAGCACAGGTTCTTCGCCGCGCCGTACCCGCCGGGGATGACGAGCGCGTCGAGCTCGCGCGCCGAGACCTCGGCGACGTCGCGCACGGAGCCGCGCGCGATGCGCGCCGACTCGCGGCGCACGTTGCGGCGCTCGGTGACCGGCGTGCCGGCCTGGTGGTCGACGACGTCCACCTGAGCCTTGTCGGGCGCCAGGCACACGACCTCGCAGCCGGCCCGATCGAGGAAGTAGAGCGCGAGCACCGCCTCCTGGATCTCCGCGCCATCGAGGTACCCGCAGCCGGACAGCAACACACCGATCTTCTTCGCCATGGAAGCCTCCCTTGGCTCGACGCGCGGCCGCTACCCCGAGCCGGAGCTTGGTCCGGCGCGAGCCGAACGGCAAGGGTCCGCCTTCCAGGGCGCGGGGGCGGGGCACTAGACCCAAATCAAGCGATTAGCGCTTAGCACTTAGCATTTAGCCTAAGAATATCGAGATGATACGTGCCGTCACGGGGCGTCACCGTTTCACCTGAAACGTGCCATCGGGGCGCACCTGGAGAACCGGCAACACTGCG
>JACRDA010000273.1 GCA_016212965.1 Myxococcales bacterium | reverse complement strand
TGGACGGCGCCCGGGCTCGGGCGCCGTCGTCCGCGCCGGACGGCCGCGGGCCCGCACCGCGCTCGAGCACGACCGGCGACGAGGCGACGCGCGCCCGGAACGCGCAGAGCGCCGGAGCCGGCAGCTCGCCGAGCGTGGCCGCGTAGCGCGCGCTCGCGGCGCGGAGCAGCGCGGCGCTGCGCAGGGCCGAGATGCCGAAGAGGGCGGCCGCGAGCGCGACGAGCGCACCGAGACGGGCAGGCCCCCGGGCGTCGCGGTCCGCCCGCGAGCGGGCCGCGACGAGCACGAGGACGGCGCCCACGGCCCCCGCGGCGCTCGGCCACGGCGCGAGCACGAGCCCGCAGCCGCATGCCGCCGCCACGGCGCAGAGGCGGATGGGATCGAGCCGCCCGGTCGTCACGGCGGCGCCCTAGGCAAGCGGCGGGCCCGTGCGGAGCGGCCGCGATCCCGGGGGGTTGCGGCCGCCCCGGCTGGCGGGCGCCCGGCGGGCGGCGGCGGGCGCCGGCGGGCGCCGGTGCTATGGATGGCGCGCGGCGGGCCCGGACCGCCCCCTCCCCCCATGCGCAGAGACGCCTTCGCCTCCCTCACCCGCGAGCGGCTCGCGCGCGAGACCGGGCGCCTCGACAAGCAGGCGCCGTACACCGTCGCGCTCACCTACCCGTCGCCCTACGGCGTCGCGATGAGCTCGCTCGGCTACCAGCAGATCTACCGCCTGATCCAGGCCGAGCCGGGGATGGCGTGCGAGCGGATGTGCCTGCCGGACGACGCGGGCACGGGCCCGCTCACGGAGGAGCCGCTCACGCTCGAGGGGCTGCGACCGCTCGGTGCCTTCCCGCTCGTCGCCCTCAGCGTCGCCTACGAGCTCGAGATCGCCGGCGTGGTGCAGCTGCTCGAGGCGAGCGGGCTGTCGGCCCTCGCGACCGAGCGCCGCGCCGACGATCCGCTCGTCGTCGCGGGCGGCCCGCTCACCTTCTCGAACCCCCTGCCCCTCGCGCCCTACGTCGATGCCATCGTGATGGGCGAGGCCGACGCGCTCGCGCTCGAGGTGCTGCGCACGGCGCGTGACGCGCGCGACGCCGGCGGCAAGGAACGCGCGCTCGCGGCGCTCGCGGCGCTGCCCCACGTCTTCGTCCCGACCCACCACGGCGTGGAGTTGCCGCCGACGGCGCGCGCCGACGACGAGCTCCTGCCGGCCTGGAGCGCGATCCGCGCACCCGACAGCGAGCTCGGCGGCATGTTCCTCATCGAGACGGAGCGCGGCTGCTCGCGCGGGTGCAGCTACTGCGTGATGCGCCGCTCGACGAACGGCGGCATGCGCCTCGTGCCGGCCGAGCGGGTGCTCGCGCTCGTGCCGCCCGGCACCGAGCGCGTGGGGCTCGTGGGGGCCGCGGTGAGCGACCACCCCGAGATCATCCACATCGTGCGCACGCTCGCCGAGCGCGGCATCTCGGTCGGCCTGTCGAGCCTGCGCCCCGACCGGCTGAGCGACGACTTCGTCGCGGCGCTCAAGCTCGGCGGCTACCGCACCCTCACGACCGCGATGGACGGCGCGAGCGAGCGGCTGCGCGGCCTGCTCGAGAGGAAGGCGCGCGTGCGCCACCTCGAGCGCGCCGCCGAGCTCGCGCGCGCGCACGGGCTCGCGCGCCTCAAGCTCTACCTCATGCTCGGCGTGCCGACCGAGACGGACGAGGACGTCGACGAGTGCGCCGCGTTCGTCGGCGAGCTGTCGCAGCGGATTCCGGTCGCGCTCGCCATCGCGCCCTTCTGCCCGAAGCGCAACACGCCGCTCGACGGCGCGCCCTTCGCGGGCATCGACGTCGTGACGCGGCGGCTCGCGCGCCTGCGCGCGGGGCTGCGCGGTCGCGCGGACGTGCGCGGCACGAGCGCGCGCTTTGCCTGGGTCGAGTGGCGCCTGGCGCAGGGCGGGCTCGCCGAGGGGCTGGCCGTCCGCGCCGCCGTCCACGCCGGTGGATCCTTCGGCGCCTGGCGCAAGGCGCTCGACGCGGCCGCGCCGACCGCCGTCGACGCCACCCGCCGCGGGGCGCGCCGCAAGCTCGCCGTCGTCGCGCCCCGGCCGGGCGAGCCGTCCTGAGGCACCCATGCGACGGCTCACCTTCTACACGCGCGAGCGCTGCGGCCTGTGCCACGAGGCGCTCGCCCTCGTCGAGCGCGTGCGCGCGGCGCATCCCTTCGTGCTCGAGGTGAAGGACCTCGACCGAGACGCCCCCGCCGACAAGCGCGCCGCCTACGACCACGAGGTGCCCGTGCTCGAGCTCGACGGCCAGAAGGTGATGAAGCTCCGCTTCGACGAGGCGCGCCTCCTGCGCCTGCTCGGCTGAGGCGCACGGTGCCGCGCGTCCTGCCCCCGTCGCGCTGCGACGACTGCGGTCTCCGGCTCGAGGACTGCCTGTGCCCGGAGCTGCCGCGCCTGCCCGTCGCGACGCGGGTCGTCTTGCTCACGCACCGGGCCGAGCGCCGCAAGAGCACGAACACCGGCCGGCTCGTCGCGCGCCTGCTCGTCGGCGCGGAGGTGCGCGTCCGTGGCGAGCGCGACGACGCGCCACGCCCGCCGCTGCCCGCGGGGCGGAGGCTCGTGCTCTACCCCGAGCGCGACGCGCGCGTGCTCTCGCGCGCGGACGCCGAGGGCGGGCCGGTCGTGCTCCTCGTGCCGGACGGCAACTGGAACCAGGCGCGCCGCTGCTACCGGCGCGATCCCGACGCCCGCGGCTGCGAGGTCGTGCGCCTGCCCGAGACCGGGCCGGGCCGCTACCCGCTCCGCCGTGGCGCCTCGCCCGACCTGCTCTGCACCCTCGAGGCCGTGGCGCGGGCGCTCGGCCTGCTCGAAGGGCCAGCCGTCGCGGCCGAACTCGAGGGCTGGCTCGCGCGCTTCGTCGAGCGGTCGCTCCGGGCGGCGGGTCGGGGAAGGGGTCGAGGGGTCGCTGGCTGAGCGGCACCCGCGGCCCCTTCGTACTCTCGAGGCAAATGGGCGCAACTCGAGTCTGCTCACGCCCTCAGTCGACGAGCGCCGTCTCGGCCGCGGGCTCGCTCGCGAGGGGTGCGACCTCGGCGTTCGAAGCCTCGGGGCCGAGCAGGGCGCGCGTGGCGGCAGCTTGCTTGCAGCCCACCTGGTCGCCGAGCTCGCAGCTCCGCTCGAAGGACCGGAGCGCGCGCTCGATGCCGCCGTGCTCGCCGAGCTCGAAGCCGAGGGTCGTGCAGGCGACGGCGACATCGTGGGCGCAGGCGCGGTTCAGGAAGTCGAGGTAGCGCGGCTCGTCGCCGCCTTCGCTCCGCGCCCGGTGCAAGAGAGCCGCCTCGAGACAGCTCTTGCCGTCACCGAAGGTGCAGCCGCGCTCGAAGGTGTGCAGCGCCAGGAGGTCGTTCGACTCGAGACCGGCCTCGCCGCGCAGCCAGGCGTGGCCTGCCTCGGCGCAGCGGGCCGCCTGACCTGCGTCGCAGGCGCGCGCCGCCTCGCGCAGCGCCTGCGCGGCGGCGCGTACCTCGACCTCGTCGGCGGCCGGGGCCGCCACGGCGACGCTCGGCTCGGGGGCGGTCGGGGAGGCGGCGGGCTGGGCGACGCCCGTCGAGCAGGCGACGGCGAGGAGGCACGGGGCGAGGAGGAGTGCGGTGGCGAGGGGGGTCTTCATGGGTCGGCTCGTATCTTGGCGATGGATCTCTCGGGCGTTGGAGGTGTTGGACGGGCCGGCAGCGCGGGTGTTCACGGCCCGGCGCACAATTTCGGCACCGCTCGGCACCGCTCGGCACCGCTCGGCCGCGGGCGCGCTCGCGAGGGCCGGACGTGCGTGCACTCCGCGTGGGATCCACGCCGCGGCCCCTGGGCCTGAAGGCTGAAGCCTGGCGCCTGAAGCCCGGAGCCTGCGGAGCGTCACTCCGCCGCGCCGGCCCGCTCCTCGATCGCGTGGCGCGCCGCCTGCAGCCGGTAGAGCCGCTCGTACACGCCCTTCTTGGCGAGCAGCTCCTCGTGCGAGCCCTGCTCGACCACGCGGCCGTGGTGCATGACGACGATGCGGTCGGCCGAGCGGATGGTCGAGAGGCGGTGGGCGATGATGAGCGCCGTGCGTCCTTGCATCGCGGCTTCCATCGCGCGCTGCAGCCGCGCCTCGGTGTCGGAGTCGATGTTCGAGGTGGGCTCGTCGAGGATGAGGATGGGCGGGTTCTTGTAGAGCGCGCGCGCGAAGGCGACGAGCTGGCGCTCGCCGGCCGAGAAGTTCGCCCCGCGCTCGACGACCGGGGCCTCGAGACCGCTCTGGTCGCTGCCCGCACCGGCCCCGGCGCCCGCGCCGCCCGCGCGCCGCGCGAAGAGGTCGAGCGCCCCGATGCGCTCGAGCGTCGCCTGCACCCGCTCCATGTCGACCTCGGGCTCGCCGGCGCACACGTTGCTCGCCACCGTGCCGGGGAAGAGAAAGACGTCCTGCGGGACGACGGCGAACTTCTGGCGCAGCTCCGCGCGCGACGAGCGGCGCACGTCCTTGCCGAACACGCGCACCTTGCCGCGCGTGACCTCGTAGAGGCGCAGGAGCAGCGACGCCACCGTGGTCTTGCCCGAGCCCGTCGGCCCGACGATGGCGATGGTCTCGCCGCGCGCGGCGCCGAAGGACACGTCGTGGAGCACGTCGTGCCCGGCCTTGTAGCCGAAGCTCACGCCCTCGAGCTCGAAGGCGAGCGCGGCGCGCTCGGGCGGGAGCTCGTCCTCGGTCTCGTCCCCGGCGGCGGCTGCATCGCGCGCCGCGCCGCCCTCCCCCTCGCCCGCGTCGTGCTCGGTCGAGTCGAGCAGCTCGAAGACGCGCTCGGCGCCGGTCATCGCGCCCTGGATGAGGGTGTAGCGCGCCGACAGATCGCGCACCGGCCCGAAGAACATCTCGATGTACTGCACGAACGCGAAGAGCGTGCCGAAGGAGACGCCGAGCCCGGCGGCGCCTGCGTACCAGAGGATGGCGGCGATGCACATGCTCGCCACGGCCTCGATGGCGGCGTCGAGCGCGGCCTCGTAGTAGATCGCCCGCAGGTTCGCGCTCCGGTAGGCGACGTTGACGGCGTCGAACTCGCGCTCGCTCTCCTTCTCGTGCGCGTAGGCCTGGACGACGCCGACGCCGGTCACCTGCTCGTTCAGAAAGGCGTTGATGCGCGCCGTGCGGACGCGCACGTCGCGGTACGCCCTGCGGATGCGGCGGCGGCTCCACTCGACCGCAAGTGCGACCGGCGGCAGGGCCGCGAAGGCGAAGAGGCTCATCTTCCAGTCCATCCCGAGCAGGATGACGACGATGACCACGAGCTTGACGAGGTCGCCCGCGGCGTTGAGCGCCCCCGAGGCGAACATCTCGCCGATGGCGTCGACGTCGTTGGTCACGCGCGTGACGAGCCGCCCGATGGGCGTGCGATCGAAGAACGCCATGCTGCGCGTGTGCAGGAACGCGAAGAGGTGGCGCCGCAAGGCGGCCATGGCGCGCGCGCCGGCCGCCTGCATCCAGTACATCTGCGGGAAGGACAGGAGCTGCTCGGTGACGATGACGGCGCCGAGCAGCACGCCGTACTCGGCCACCGTGCTGCCTGGATTCGCGTGCGACGCGAAGCCGTCGAGCGCGGCCTTGATGACGAGCGGCCGCGCGAGCGACAGCGCGGCGTTCGCGAGCAACAGGCCGAGCGAGCCGAAGAGCAGCCTGCGCTCCGGGCGCACGAAGGGCCACAGGCGCCGGAGCATGCGGTAGTCCGCGGCGCGCTCGATGTCGGCCTCCTCGTGGAAGCGCTTCAGCGCGCGCTCGCCGGCGGTCCCGGAGCCCTTCGGAGGCGCGGAGCTCATTCCTCCTCCTCCGCCGCCGCGGTCCCGGGATCGGGTACGCTGATGGCGGCGAGCTCGGCCTCCATGGCCTGTTCCTCGGCGAAGAGGGCGTAGAGCCCGCCCGCGGCGAGCAGCTCCTCGTGCGTGCCGCGCTCGATGACGCGGCCGTGGTCGAGCACGCACACCTCGTCGCAGCGCCGGGCGGCGGCGACCCGGTGCGTGATGAGCACGACCGTGCGCCGCGCCTTCTGCCGGTCGATGGCCTCGAGGATGGCGGCCTCGGTGCGGGCGTCCACGGCCGAGAGCGGGTCGTCGAGCACGAGCACGGCCGGCTCGCGAATGAGCGCGCGCCCGAGCGCCACGCGCTGCTTCTGACCGCCGGAGAGCTGCACGCCGCGCTCGCCGACCACGGTGTCGAAGCCCTCGGGCAGCCGCTCGATGTCGGCCTCGACCTGCGCCTCGCGGGCCGCGGCGCGCACGCGCGGATCGACGCCGCCGGCCGCCGCCGCTCCGGCCGCGAGCTCGTCCGGGTCGAGCGCGTAGCCGATGTTGGCGCCCGCCGTCGTCGAGAAGAGGAAGGCGTCCTGCTGCGCGTAGCCGATCGACCCACGCACCGTCTCGAGCGGCAAGTCGCACACGTCCACGCCGTCGAGGAACACGGCGCCGCGCGGCGTCGGCCGCAGGCGGGGCAGCAGCGCGGCCAGGGTGCTCTTGCCCGAGCCGGTGCGGCCGAGGATGGCGAGCGAGCGCCCGGCCTCGACCTCGAAGGACACGTCGTCGAGCACCTTGCGGTCGCCATAGGCAAAGGACAGGCCGCGCACGGCGAGCGCGCCCCTCACCTCGGCAGGCGCCGGCAACGCGCCGTCCACGACGTCGGGCTCGGCCCGGAGCACGGTCGCGAGGCGCGCGTAGCTCGCGCGCCCGCGCTGCACGATCGAGGTCACGAAGCCGATGGCGAGCATCGGCCAGGTGAGGCGCAGGAGCGCGAGCCAGAACGACACGAAGTCGCCCTTCGACAGGGTGCCGTCGGCGAGCAGGTAGCCGCCGTAGACGAAGACGACGAGCACGCCGAGCGAGCCGAGCGCACCCATGATGGGCCCGATGCTGCCGCGCACGCGCGCGAGCGCGAGGCTCGTGTCGAGGTAGCGCCGGTTCGCGACGTCGAAGCCCACGAGCTCGGCGTCCTCCATCGCGAAGGAGCGCACGACGCGCACGCCCGCGAGGCTCGCCAGCACCCGGTCGCTCATCTCGCCGATGGCCTGCTGGCTCTCGCGGTTGCGCTTGAACATGAGGCCCGAGAAGCGCCGCGTGACGAGCGCGAGCAAGGGCCAGATGCCGAGCGCCGCGAGCGTGAGCTGCCACGAGATCGTGAACATCACGAAGAGCGCGCTCACGAGCCCGAACGCCGAGGAGACGACGTTGAGCACGCCGAAGCCGAGCAGGAGCCGCACCTGCTGCAGATCGTTGGTGGCGCGGCTCATGATGTCGCCCGTCGCCACCTTGCCGAAGAACGAGGGCCCGAGCCGGTGCAGGCGCGCGAGGAGCGCGGCGCGGAGCTCGTACTCGACGTTGCGCCCGCTGGCGAACATGGTGGCGCGCGACAGGAAGCGGGCGACGGCCGCGACGGCGCTCACGACGAGCATGAGGACGGCCGCGCGCACGGCCGCCTCGCTCGCGCCGCGATCGACCGAGTCGACGGCCGTCCGCACCAGAAAGTCGCGCTGGGCCATCAGGACCTGCTGCCCGACGAGCACCGCCGTGCCGAGCACGAAGAGGCCGAGGTTCTTCCGGAACTGGCCGACGAGGCTCGTCGAGTAGGCCCCCTCGAGGCCCGCGAGGGGGCGCGGCGCGAAGCCGACGCGCTGCCACAGCGTGGGTCGTACCGTCGTCGTCATGGATCGCTCGGGCCGTGCCGCCGCGCGGCCGGTCAGGTCGCGCCTCCGAGCGCGCGGCGCGCGCGCTCCGCCGCGAGGTGGTCCGCGATGGCAGCGAAGCCCGACCCCATGGCGGCGGGGGCGAGGTAGCGGGGCGGGACGCTCAGCCGGCGCGCCGAGGCGGCGACGTTGGCGACGCCGATCGTCGTGCGGAACGCGGCGAAGCACGGCGCGTCGTTCTCGCTGTCGCCCACGAAGGCGTAGCGCGCGAGCGCCCCGGTCGGGTCCTCGCCGTGACGGCGCGCGAGCAGCCACAGGGTGCCCGACGCCTTGTCGTCGCCCGAGAGGGTGAGGTGCAAGTGGATGGTGGAGGCGTAGGTGCGCAGGCCGAGCGCCCCGGCATCGCGCCGCACCACCGCGAGCCGGGTCGCCGGCACGCTCACGCGCTCACCGATGTCGTAGGTGACGTCGCACAGGCGCATGAAGGCGTCGTCGGTCGGGACGAGCTCGGGGTGCGCCGCCTCGAGCTCGCGCGCGAGCGCGCACAGGCGCGCGCGCTCGGCCAGCCGCTCCGGCTCGGAGAGCCGCAGGATGCGCACGACCCCGCGCCCCTCGCGCGCGAACGCGACGGCGCCGTTCTCGGCGAGGCAGGCTTCGACCGGCCACTGGCGCGCGACGACCGCCGCCCATCCGGCCGGGCGCCCGGTGCAGGCGTAGAGGCGCAGGCCCGCGTCGCGCAGCCGGAAGAGCGCGCGGTAGGCCTCGAGGGTGAGCTCGCCGTGCGTGAGCAGGGTGTCGTCGAGGTCGAACACCACGCCCCGCAGGCGCGACGCTTCCGTCGCACCGAGCGCCGCAAGCGGTCTCATGCCGCGTCGATCCGCGCGAGCAGGACCTTGAGGTAGAGCCCCTCGGGAAACGCCGCCGGCACGGGGTGATCGGGGCCCTGGAAGAGCCGCTCCACGACGAAGGCCTCGCACTCGGCCTGGCGCGCGCCGAGCGCGAGTTCGCGCTCGAGCTCGTGCATGCCGACGGCGCCCGAGCAGGAGCAGAAGGCGAGCAGGCCCCCGCGCGCGGTCGCCCGGCAGGCCCCCTCGGCGAGCGAGCGGTAGGCGCCGAGCGCGCGCGGCCGGTTGCCGCGCGCCGGCGCGAGCTTCGGCGGGTCGCACACGACGACGTCGCAGCCGCCCTCGCGCGCCGCCGCCGCAAACGCGAGGTTCGCGTCCTCGACGGTGAAGCGGATGCCCTCGGCGCCCCCGTTGCGCTCGGCCTGGCGGCAGGCGACCTCGATCGCGGCGGCGCTCTTGTCGCAGGCCCACACCTCGCGGGCCCCGGCGCGCCGCGCGGTGATGGCCATCGAGCCCGTGTAGCAGAAGGCGTCGAGCACGCGCGACCCGCGGCTCACGCGCGCGAGGGCGGCGCGCAGCGGTCGCTGGTCGAAGTAGTAGCCGGTCTTCTGGGCGAGCTCGAGGGGCAGCGCGAAGTCGAGTCCGAGCTCGCGGAACACGAGCTCGGTCACGGGCTCGCCGCGCAGCACGCCGCCGGTCGGGTCGAAGCCCTCGGTGCGCGCCAGGCCGGGCGGCGTGCGGTCCACGATGGAGCGCGGGCCGACGACCGCATCGAGCGCGTCGCACACCGCGGCCGCCCGGCGGAAGAGCCCGAGCGTCCCGAGCTGCACGCACACGACGTCGCCGAAGACGTCGACGATGAGCCCCGGCACGCCGTCGCCCTCGCCGTGGAGCAGCCGGTAGCCGGTCGTCTCCTGCCCGGGCTCCACGCCCGGCAGCCCGACGGCCCGCCGCAGACCCACGGCCCGCTCGAGCTTGCGCTGGAACAGCGCCTGATCGATGGGCTCGTCGACGCGCCGCGTGTACAAGCGCGCGACGACCGCCGAGCGCGGCGCGTACAGGGCGCGACCGAGCGGCTGGCCGCGGGGGTCGACCACCAGCACCTCGCCGCCCGGCTCGGCGCCGGCGTCGACGTGCTCGACCGCCTGGGCGAACACCCAGGGGTGGCCCGCCCACACCGGGCGCACGTGCCCCTGTCGCAGGATCACCCGAGGTATCGCGCTCGTCGTCGTCAAATCGGTCCTCACGCCCCCGCGTCGCGCGACCGCCCTGCTCGACGTGCCGCTGCGGCAGCATAGTGGCCGGGCGAGCGCGCGGCCATCCCGGCGTGCTCGCGCTCCCCGTGGGCCCGCCGCGCCACGCCCCGCGCGCTCGCGCCCACTTCGCCCCGCGCGCTCGCGCCCGCTTCGAGCCCGCGCCGGGCGCGCGCGAGGTAACCAACCCGCGGTAGACCGAAACGAAGGCGGTACTTGGTGATTCGCCGCGCGGCCGGATGGCGGCCGTTCGGAGCCCGGAGCCCCGAGCCCGGAGCCCGAAGCCCGAGGGAGGGGAGAACCCGACCCGCGCGGCAGTAACAAGGAGGCGGGCCCACCCGCCTGGACCGTGCGCGCCCCCTGGTATCGCCCCTGCCGTTTGCTACGCTCCGACGAGCGGTCCCCGTCAGCGCTCGCCACCGGCCAACGGGCGGGCATCGGCCCATCCGTGGAGCGCTCGCCCGCGAAGGATAGTCGCCATGACCACCTCGACGAACTCGAAGCGCCACGCCACCCGGCTGGCCGCCCTCGGTGCCGGCACCTTCGCCCTCCTCTTCGCGTCGCTCGCGAGCGCCCAACCGCAGCCGCCGACCCCGCCGACCCCGCCAGCCCCGCCCGAGCCACCCGCGGGCCCCGTCACCGCCACCCCCGACGACACCCTGGGCAACTGCCCGCCCGGCGCGGTGTGCGAGGCGACCACGGTGGAGCCCCAGGGCACGGAGCCCGCGCCCGCCGTCGCGACCGAGCCCTCCGACGGCACGACGGTGACGCTCCCACCCGCGGAGCCAGGCGCCGACCCGAACGCGCCGCGCTGGATCCTCGTGCACCCCGGCGGCCCCGGCGGCCAGGTGATCGTCTACGAGCCCGGCAACGCGCCGCCCCACGTGCCCGGAGGCTACGTCCGTCCGGTGCCGCCGCCCCCGCCCGAGCCGCCCCCGGCCGAGTGGGAGCACGATCGCGTCTGGGGCATCGGCCTGCGCGCCGAGGGCATCATGCTGCCGCGCAACAGCGAGGATGGGAAGAGCCCGGGGATGGCGGGCCTCGGCCTGTCGCTGCGTTACCGTCCGATCCCGTTCGTCGCGCTCGACGCCTCGGTCGACTTCGTGGGCGGCGTCGACCGCAACGGCTACGACCGTCAGGAGATCCCCTTCGGCGTGTCCGGCATCTTCTACTGCAACCCGGACGATCTCGCGCAGTTCTACCTGCTCGGAGGCGTCGACTGGTCGGTCGCGCGCGTCCGTTCCGACGCAGTGCAGTCCCACCTCGCCGAGGGAACCTCGGACGAGTACGGCTACTTCGGCGGCCACGGCGGCCTCGGGCTCGAGTTCCGCGTGACGCCGCTCATCGGCGTGGACGTCGACGCGGTGGCGTTCGCCCGCGTGCGCACCGACGACGACGGCGACGGCCTGTATCCGGAGTACGTCGACTGGGCGACGGGCCGCACCACGAACTCGTCGGCGGGCGGCCTGCTGCGCGCCGGCGTGACCTTCTGGTGGTGAGCGCCGAACCGATTTCAGTGGCGAAAGACGACACGACCCGCTAAAGCACCGCGCCCAACCTTCTTGGGGGATGCGGGTGAGCGGCCGTGGCCGTCGGAATCGAAAAGCTTCGTAACATCGGGATCAGCGCCCACATCGACTCGGGCAAGACGACTCTTACCGAGCGGATCCTGTTCTACACCAAGCGCATCCACGCGATGCACGAGGTGAAGGGCAAGGACGGCGTGGGCGCCAAGATGGACTCGATGGAGCTCGAGCGCGAGCGCGGCATCACCATCCAGTCGGCCGCCACGCACTGCGTCTGGCAGGGCACGCGCATCAACATCATAGACACGCCGGGCCACGTCGACTTCACGATCGAGGTCGAGCGCGCCATGCGCGTGCTCGACGGCGCCGTGCTCGTCCTCTGCGCCGTCGCTGGCGTGCAGTCGCAGTCGCTCACCGTCGACCGCCAGATGCGCCGCTACGGCGTGCCGCGCCTGGCCTTCGTGAACAAGTGCGACCGCGCGGGCGCGAACCCGCTGCGCGTGCGCGACCAGCTGCGCGACAAGCTGCGCTGCAACCCGGTGCTCATCCAGCTGCCCATCGGCGTCGAGGACGCCTTCGAGGGCCTGGTCGACCTCGTGGCGATGAAGGCCCTGCGCTTCGAGGGCAAGGGCGGCGAGAACATCGTGGAGGGGCCCATCCCCGAGGCCATGGCGGTCGAGGCCGCGCAGGCGCGGGAAGAGATGCTCGACGGTCTGTCGATGTTCTCCGACGCGCTCACCGAGGCGATCCTCGAGGAGCGCGTCACCGACGAGCTCGTGATGGACGCGATCCGGCACGCGACGATCAAGCAGAAGGTGGTTCCGGTGCTGGTGGGCTCGGCCTACCAGAACAAGGGCGTGCAGCCGCTGCTCGACGCCGTCGCCCGCTACCTGCCGAGCCCGGCGGACGTGCCGAACGACGCCATCGACCCGGACAAGGACGAGCGCGTCCCGCTCAGCTGCGACGACGACAAGCCGCTCGTGACGCTCGCCTTCAAGCTCGAGGACGGCCGCTTCGGTCAGCTCACCTACCTGCGCGTGTACCAGGGCAACCTGTTCCGCGGCCAGGAGGTGATCAACGTCCGCACCGGCAAGAAGCACCGCGTCGGCCGGCTCGTGCGCATGCACTCCGACGAGATGGAGGACATCGACAGCGCCTGCGCGGGCGACATCGCCGCGATGTTCGGCATCGACTGCCACTCCGGCGACACCTTCACCGACGGCCGCGCACGCGTGACCCTGACGCCGATGCACGTGCCGGCTCCCGTCATCTCGCTGTCGCTGACGCCCAAGGACCAGAAGTCGCAGGTCAACATGTCGAAGGCGCTCAAGCGCTTCTCGAAGGAGGACCCGACCTTCCGCGTCTCGACTGACCCGGAGAGCGGCGAGACCCTGGCGAGCGGCATGGGCGAGCTGCACCTCGACGTCTACATCGAGCGCATGCGGCGCGAGTACGCCGCCGACGTCGTCGCGAGCCCGCCGCGGGTCGCCTACCGCGAGACCATCACGCAGCACACGCCCTACGCGTACACCCACAAGAAGCAGACCGGCGGGTCCGGCCAGTACGGCAAGATCGCCGGCTTCATCGAGCCGCTCTCGGCCGAGGACGCCGCCGCCGCGGCCGAGGCCGACGAGCGCGCGCCCAAGGGCTACCTGTTCTCGGACGAGATCGTGGGCGGCGTCGTGCCGCGCGAGTACATCCCCGCGGTCGACAAGGGCTTCCGCTCGATGCTCGACAAGGGCCAGCTCATCGGCGCCCCGGTGACCGGTGTGCGCGCCGTGCTCAACGACGGCGGCAGCCACGCGGTCGACAGCTCCGACATCGCGTTCCAGGAGGCGGCGCGCGGTGCCTGGCGCGAGGCCTATCCCAAGGCCGGCCCGCAGATCCTCGAGCCGGTGATGAAGGTCGAGATCGAGGGCCCGGCGGAGTTCCAGGGGGGCATCGTGGGCATCCTCTTGCAGCGCCGCGGCCTCATCATCGGTGCAACCGACGCCGACGGCTTCTGCCGCATCGAGGCCGAGGTGCCGCTCGCCGAGATGTTCGGCTACTCGACGGTGCTGCGCTCGGCCACGCAGGGCAAGGCGGAGTTCACGATGGAGTTCTCGCGCTACGCACCGGTGCCGACCTCGATCGCCACCGAGCTCATCAAGAAGCACCGCGAGGCCCAGGAAAAAGGCAAGAAGTGAGGGCGGCGCGTCGCCCCGTAGGGAGTAGCCGATGCATCGACAGGAGCTGAGCGAACGCAGCCCGATGCGCGTCTTCGAGCGCTCGACGCACGGCGGCCTCGGCCGTGGCGAGGTCGGGGTCGTGGCCGCGGCACCAGGGCTCGGGAAGACCCCGTTGCTCGTGCAGATCGCGCTCGACAAGCTGTTGAGCGGTCGGCGCGTGCTGCACATCTCGCACGAGCACGCCGTCGACCACGTGCGGGCTTACTACGACGAGATCTTCTTCGATCTCGCCGCGGCAGCCTCGCTCGAGGCGCCCGACGCCGTGCGCCTCGAGATGGAGCGCAGCCGGCTCATCTTCTCGCACCTCGGCAACGGGACGGCGAGCGCACCGGGACCGAATCCGCCGTCGCTGCGCGGCGGTACCTCGTCGCTGGCGCGCATCGAGGAATCGGTGGCCTTCGCCCGCGGGGTCGCGCACTTCGCGCCCGACCTCATCGTCATCGACGGCTTCGACTTCGAGCACGCGACGGTCGAGGCCGTGAACTCGCTCGGCGCGCTCGCCAAGGAGCTCGGCGCCGAGCTGTGGCTCTCGTCCAAGAGCCGCGACGCCGACCAGCACGCGCCCGTCTCCGCGGTCGCGAGCCCCGAGTCGGTGCCGCAGCCGCTGCGCCGCTTCTTCGCGCACGTGAACGTCATCGTGTGGCTGCACGCCGAGGCAGATCTCGTGCGCCTGCGACTGCTCAAGGACCACGACGCGAGTGAGCTCGCCGATCTCAACCTGCGGCTCGAGCCGCGCACCATGCGCATCGTCGACGCCGATCTGCCCTCGCGCAGCGGCCGGCCGCGCGACGCGAGCCGCTTCCGCCTGTACTCGGGCGGCGCGTCGGGCGCCGAGAGCGAGTTCGGCGCCTGCGCCGAGCGCTGGGGCCTCGGCGAGACGCACTACAGCTTCGCCGGCCACGCCAGCCTCGCGCGCAACCGCGGCGTTACCGTGCTGTCCGAGCGCGAGCTCGAGCGCGGCGACCTCTCGCTCGTGTACGCCTCGCACCGGCTGGCCCGCGCCCTCGGCGAGATCCCCTTCATCAAGCCCATCCTGCAGACCATCTGGCACCAGATCAGCGCGGCCGAGCAGGTGTTCGTGGTCGGCGCGATCCAGGCGGACGGCACGGTGCGCGGCGGCACCGGCTGGGGCGCCGAGCTCGCGCGCCTGTGGCACAAGCCCCTCTACGTGTTCGACCAGGACAAGGGCGGCTGGTACTGCTGGAGCGGCACGGACTGGCAGCTCGCGGCCGAGCCCACCATCTCGAGCCCGAACTTCGCCGGCGTCGGCACGCGCCACCTCACCGAGGTCGGCAAGAAGGCGATTCACGACCTCTTCCAGCGCACCTTCGGCGACGTCTGACGGCCCGGCGCCCGGGCGCTGGCGCGCGGGTTGCAGTGTTCGGGTGGCATGACCACCGGACGCAGTCGCTCGCAGCACCTCCGCGCACTTGGGCGGCGCGGGCTGCGGTACGACTGCCGCAGCGCGGCCCGGCCGTCGCAGCCGGCGCGCGCGCTCGCGCCAACACGGCGTCCTTGCCGTGCTTGGCGCAGCGCTCCTTTGATGCCCGCACGTCGGATCGGATGTAAGGTTCGCGCCGCGGGGTGGTTAGCCCCCAGCACGACTCGAGGGCGCCGTCGGTCGGCCCCTCCCAAGCTCGGCGGTCGCCCACGCCCCGAGCCAACTGCCGCCCGGGCCGAGCACCTGCTCGTGCTCCCGAGCGGAGCGGAAGGACAGGAGCAGCCATGCGTTCGTATCTTCTGATCTCAGCGGCCGTCTTGCTTGCCAGCGCCATCGGTTGCGAAGACAAGAACAAGGCCGATCCGAACTACCCCGGCTCCGGCGCCTACGCCGGCTACCCTGGCTCCGGTGCCTACGCCGGCTACCCCGGCTCGGGTGCCTACGCCGGCTACCCGGGCACGGGCGCCACGGCCGGCTACGCCGGTGCGGCGGGCTACCCGGGCACGGCGGGCTACGGCGGCGCGGCGGGCTACCCGGGCACGGGCGGCATGGCGGGCGCGGCCGGCGCGGCCGGCGCCCCGGCGAGCGGCGGCAGCGCGACCCCGATCGCACCGATGGTCGCCGGCGTGCTCCAACCGGCCGTCACGGGTCTCGCGATGAAGGACCTGCCGGGCATGCAGCCCGAAGGCGGCGCGTTCGCCGGCCAATTCGGCGCCGGCCAGACGCTCGAGCAGCCGTTCACGCTGCAGCCCGGCAAGTGCTACGGCGTCATCGGCGTCGGCATGGGCATCACCGAGCTCGACGTGCAGATCGTGATCCAGCAGGCACCGCTGCCGCCCTACACCGCCGCGCAGGACAGCACCACCGGTCCCCAGGCGACGCTCGGCGCGGGCGGCCAGTGCTTCAAGAACCCGCTGCCCATCGGCGCGCCGGCCAAGGTCATCATGCGCGCGACGGCCGGGCAGGGCATGGCGCTCGGCCAGATCTTCGTGAAGTGAGCGCTCGGCCAGATCTTCGCGAAGTGAGCGCTCGCGGGCTCGACGCGGGGGCTACCCCGCGTCGGGCCGCTGCGACCTGCGGCCCGCGCGCGTCGGCGGCAGGATGAGCACCGAGCAGCTGGCGCCGCGCGCGACCGCGCGCGCCACGTTGCCGAGCCGCCCGAGGCGCGCGCCGCGGTGTGCGCCGATGACGACGAGCGAGGCCCCGTGCGTGCGCGCCGCCTCGACGAGCGTGCGCTGCGGCGGCCCCTCGAGCACGAGCGGCTCGCCGCCCGCCTCGAGCCGGCCGAGCGCCGCGCTGAGCGCCTCCTTGCACCCCGCGCGCAGCGAGGCGAGCGCCTCGCTCGACAGGCTGTTGCTCGGGTCGAAGGCTGAGGTGACCGGGTGGGCCACCTCGAGGCTGTGAGCCAAGAGTAGCTTGCCGCCGCGCTGCGCCGCCTCGGTCGCCGCGCTCAGCATCACCGGCTCCGCGTCGTCGGTGAGGTCGGTGGCCGCGAGGACGGGCCCCCCGTCGGGCGAGAGGCGCGCGAGCAGCACCGGCACGCGCGTCTGCTCGAGCACCGCCTCGGCGACGCTGCCGACGATCGCGGCCTCGAGCGAGCTCTTGCGGCTCGGGGCGATGACGAGCAGCGCCCCGACGCGCTCGGCCTCGGCCAGGATGAGCTCGGCGGCCCCGCCGCGCTGGAGCGCAATGGCGAAGCGGCCCGGGCCGCGCCCGGTGACGCGCCCCACCCGCTGCTCGAGCAGATCGAGCACCTGCGACTCGACCTCGGGTGCCCGCTCGAGCGCTTCCATGGCGTCCTGCGGCGCGAGCGGCGCGATGGGCACGGGGTTCGGCATCACGTGCAGCACCGACAGCGGCCGGCCCGTGCGCCGCGCCCAGCCGTGGGCCTGTCGCACCGCCTCGTCGGCCGTTTCGCTGAGGTCGCTCGCCACGAGGACCGGTCCGAGACCTTCGGGATGCTTGCTCTTTTCCATCCGGATCTCCTTCTACGTTCGCGGGGCGTTGGCGACAAGGCGTCGCGCGACCCCGCGAAGAGGGCACGCGAGGTCACGCGCGTGGTTCGTGCGCCACGCGGCCCGCCGTGATAGGCGCGCGCCCATGGCGCTGCCACCGAACGAGGCCGGGGCGGGTAACGTGGGTAACGTGGGCACGATCACGCCGGCCGCAACGGCGCTCGCGCCGACGGACGAGCAGGCGACGCGCGCCGCCACGCTCGCGCGCCTCGAGGCGCAGAACGAGCGTGCCCTCGCCGGCGGCGGCGAGGCGCGGGTCGCCGCGCAGCACGAGGCCGGCAAGCTCACGGCCCGCGAGCGCATCGATCTCTTCGTCGACGAGGGCACCTTCGTCGAGCTCGACCGCTTCGTCACCCACCGCTCGCACGACTTCGGCATGGAGGCCCAGCGGCCGCTCGGCGACGGCGTCGTCACGGGCTGGGGCCAGGTCGACGGACGCAAGGTGTTCGTGTTCGCGCAGGACTTCACGGTCATCGGCGGCTCGCTCGGCGCCGCACACGCCGAGAAGATCTGCAAGGTGATGGACCTCGCGATGAAAGTCGGCGCGCCGGTCGTCGGCCTGTGTGACTCGGGCGGAGCCCGCATCCAGGAGGGCGTGGCGTCGCTGGCGGGCTACGCGGACATCTTCCTGCGCAACACGCTGGCGAGCGGCGTCGTGCCCCAGATCTCGGCCATCATGGGCCCGTGCGCGGGCGGCGCGGTGTACTCGCCCGCCATCACGGACTTCGTCGTGATGGTGGAGCACACGAGCTACATGTTCATCACCGGGCCGGACGTGACCAAGGCGGTCACGGGCGAGGACGTGACGAAGGAGGCGCTCGGTGGCGCCTCCGCGCACGCGCGCAAGAGCGGCGTGTGCCACTTGACGGCGCCCGACGACCGGAGCTGCATCGCGCTCCTGCGCGAGCTCGTCTCCTACCTGCCCGCGAACAACACCGAGGACCCGCCGGTGCGCCCGTGCGACGACCCGCTCGACCGCGAGGCGCCGGAGCTCGACACGCTGGTCCCGACCGCCTCGAGCAAGCCCTACGACATCAAGCGCGTCATCGGCGCCGTGGTCGACCACGGCAAGCTCTTCGAGGTGCACGCGGCCTACGCCGAGAACATCGTCGTCGGCTTCGCCCGCCTCGGCGGCCGCGTGATCGGGGTCGTCGCGAACCAGCCCGCCGTCCTCGCGGGCTGCCTCGACATCCACGCCAGCGTGAAGGCCGCGCGCTTCGTGCGCTTCTGCGACTGCTTCAACGTGCCGCTCGTCACCTTCGTGGACGTGCCCGGCTTCTTGCCCGGCGTGGACCAGGAGCACGGCGGCATCATCGTCCACGGCGCCAAGCTGCTCTACGCCTTTGCGGAGGCCACGGTGCCGAAGATCACCGTGATCACCCGCAAGGCCTACGGCGGCGCCTACGACGTCATGGCGAGCAAGCACATCCGCGCCGACTACAACCTGGCGTTCCCGACCGCCGAGATCGCCGTGATGGGCCCCGACGGCGCGGTCAACATCGTCTACCGGCGCGAGATCCTGGCGGCGCCGGACGCGGCCGCGGCGCGCGCCGAGTTCGCCGCCGACTACCGCGAGAAGTTCGCCAACCCGTACAGCGCCGCGGCGCTCGGCTTCGTCGACGAGGTGGTGGTGCCGCACGCCCTGCGCGGCAAGCTCGGCCGCGCCCTCGAGATGCTGCGCGACAAGCGCGACGAGAACCCGCGCAAGAAGCACGGCAACATTCCGCTCTGATCCGAGGCAGCTCTCGGCCCGCGCGCACCCGCCCGCGCACCCGCCCGCGCACCCGCGCCCGCACCCGCGCCCGCGCCCGCTCGCGCCCCCGCACCCGCTCGCGCACCCGCCCGCCCCCGGTCGATCGTCAGCGGACAGAGCCCGCCAGGGTCCTTCGACCCGGGCGGACGCCGCTTGTGCCGTCCAGCCGCGCTGCAGCTCGGCGGCGACGCTGTATTTCGGGGGCTCGGCGCAGGATTCCGACAGCGTGGTCCCATGTCGTATGCCTTGCGGCGCAAGGGAAAAGAAGGTACGAGATGAGGGCTCCGTGCATGGCGCTCGCGTGGAGTTCCTCCACGCAGGCTCCTTCGGCGGCGACGGGCGCGCCGCTGGGGACCTCCTTGGCCAACAGCCGCGTGGTTTTTTGCCGCGGGCTCGACGGAGGAGGCGCCCGGGTGTGTGGAGTTTGGGTTTCCGCTGGAGGAAATGACGATGAAGACTTGGCAATTGGCTAGTGTGATCCTTATGGCCGGCTCGGTGGCGAGCGCCGCGGCGTGCAAGAAGACGACGACGAGCGGCGGGACGGGCGGCTCGGGCGCCACGACCACGACCACCACGACGACCACGACCACCACCACGACGTCGACGACCACGACGACGACGACCACCACCACCTCGGGCTGCGCAGCCACGGTCGGCAACGGCGACCAGGCCTGCGAGACCTGCGCGCAGGACAACTGCTGCGTCGAGCTCGTGGACTATGCGAACGCCCCGTCCGACCAGGCCGCCTACAACGCGCTGGTCGCCTGCGTCCAGGGCGCCTGCATCAACGGCGAGTGCTTCTACCAGATCTGCGACGCCACCGCGGTCATCGGCGGTCAGGACCAGGCGATCGGGTTCTTCTTCGGGAACGACACCGCGGCCTGCATGGGTGTCGGCGCCGACAACACGCCCTCGACGGCAGACGACTGCTGCGTCGAGACGAAGGCCTGCCTCGCGGACGCGTCCTGCCTCAGCTGCCTGCTCGACGGTGTCCAGGCGGACTGCGACGCCACGGGCCTCGACGAGCCGGTGGACGCCTGCATGACGGCCTGCCAACCCTGATGAGCCAGGGGTCTCGGCCGCCCGCTCGCGCGGGTGCCGGGCACCGAGCCGAGCCGCGCGTCCCCCGGGGCGCGCGGCTCGTCTTTTTGTGTGACTGCTTGGGCCGCCGGCCGGACGCAGGCGGCGGCGCGGAGCGCGCGGAGGGAACGCTGACGCCGCCCCGTCGGGGGCGGGCTGCGGCATGGATGGCAAGCGTCCTCATGAGCGGGTGCACCGAGACGGAGAGCTCGGCCACGGGGTCGGGGGGCTCGGGCGGCGCCACCACGAGCTCGACGACGACGTCGGGCTGCGCGGCCACGGTCGGCAACGGCGACGCCGCCTGCGAGACCTGCGCGCAGGCGAGCTGCTGCGCGGAGCTCGTCGCCATGAGCGCGAGCCCGAACGATCCGGCCGCCTACGACGCCCTGCTCGGCTGCGTGCGGACCGGCTGCGCCGGTGGAGCGTGCTTCTACCCGATCTGCGATGCCACGACGGGCGTCGGTGGCGCCGATCAGGCGATCGGCTTCTTCTTCTTCCAGAGCTGCGCCGACTACATGGGCACGACCTGCTGCACCGAGGTCAAGGCCTGCGCCGCGGACACCGCGTGCCGCGCGTGCCTGCTCGACGGCGACGCGAGCGCCTGCGCCGCGAGCGCGCTCGACGAGCCCGTGGCCCTCTGCCAGGACGCGTGCCCGCCGTGAGCTCCCGGTAGCTCGACGCCGGTCGGTACGAGCCCTGCTGCGGCAAGCTCCTCCCCGACGGGCGCCTAGATCTCGAGCAGCAGCCGGGCGCGATCGACCGCGCCGGCGACGGGAGCGAGGCGCGCGTCGGCGTCGATGGCGGCGAGCAGCCCGCGCATGGCGGTGAGGTACGGCTCGCGCTCGAGCTCGCCGCGCAGGAGCTGCACGCGCAGGAAGACGGCGGCGGTCTGCGCCACGTCGCACAGGCAGTAGGCCTGCACGTCCGCGAGCCGGCCGGCGTGGATCATCGGGCCCACGTCCTTGCCTTCGACGCCGACCTTGCCCGGCATGCCGATGGAACGCGCGACCACGTCGAGCTTGCTCGGCCGGCAGGCCCCGAAGTCGGTGAGAAAGTCCATGAGGTCGAGGTGCCCGGCCGGGCTGTAGCGATAGCGCACGTCGCGCACGGCGTAGTAATGGCGAAAGGGCACGCCGTGCCGCAGGCAGCGCGCGGCGATGACCGGCAGATCGAAGCCGCGACCGTTGTAGCTCACGAGATCCGGCTGGCGCTCGCCCACGAAGCGACAGAAGTCGCCGAGCATCTCGGCCTCGGTCTTGCCGCCGAACACGCCGAGCCGCTGCACCGCGTAGCTCGCGTCGAGCCACAGGACACCGATCACCGCGACCTGGTGGAAGGGCGGCGGCGGCAGGCCGACCGTCTCGCCGGGCTCGTCGCGCGGCAGCGCCGGGTCGATGACCGTCTCGATGTCGAACACGAGGTAGGAGCGCGCCATGCGTACGGTGGAGCACGACGCGCGGCGCGCCACAACGTGCCACGCGCGACGCCGCCCACCGGGCGGTCGCGGCGCGCGCGTGTTCCCGCGGTACACGTTACCTCGGCCCGCGGCCCGCATTGTGGTGTCCCCGACCCGACGCGCCCCCGTATCTTCGAGGTGGGAAGCCGTCCACGCGGCGGCAGAGCTTCATTCTGGAGGACACCATGGGTAAGTGGACAGGCTTGATCGTGGCCGCGGCCGTATCGGCCGTGGCGATCGGACCGGCGGCGTGTAGTGACTCGACGAGCAACAACCTCGGCACGGGCGGCGCGGGGGCCAACGGCGGCGGTTGCCGCGTGGACGGGCAGACCTGCGGCGTGCTCTGCGACCCGAGCCTCGGCTGCGTCGAGTGCCTCGGCAACGCCGACTGCGGCCTGGCGCAACCCGCGTGCGTGAACGGCCAGTGCGAGGAGTGCGCCACGAACGCCGACTGCGGCGCGAATCAATCGTGCTTCCCCGACACCCACACCTGCGAGACCAAGTGCCAGTCGAACGCCGACTGCCAGAACGGCAACGCGCCGCTGTGCGACCCGGCGACGGGCGCCTGTGTCGGCTGCATCACGGCGAACGACTGCCAGAACACGCCGCAGGAGCCGGTGTGCTCGCCCGCGACGGCCCAGTGCGTCGAGTGCGCCACGAACCTCGACTGCCCCGCGGCGCAGCCGATCTGCGACCCGGTCGACGGACGCTGCCGCGAGTGCCTGAGCGACTCGCAGTGCCCGTTCGCGACGCCGTACTGCGTCGACCACAACTGCGAGGCGCAGCCGAGCCAGAACTGCAACGTGGGCCAGCTCGACTGCGGCGCGGCGGGATGCATCAATCCGCTCACCGACAACAGCCACTGCGGCGACTGCGGCACCGACTGCGGGCTCGGCGGCAGCTGCGTGAACGGCAACTGCCAGTGCGCCGGCAGCCTGATCTCGTGCCCGGGCACGGGCTGCGTAGACCCGTCCTCCGATCCGGCCCACTGCGGCAACTGCGGCACCGACTGCGGTCCCGGCGGCTCCTGCCTGTCGGGCAACTGCCAGTGCGCCGGCAGTCTCGTCCTGTGCCAGGGCGACGGCTGCAAGGACGTGTCGACCGACCCCAACTTCTGCGGCGACTGTTTCACGAACTGCAACGCCAACGAGACCTGCGTGTCGGGCAACTGCGTCTGCGCCGGCGGCCTGACGAACTGCGGGGGCAACTGCACGGACACGACGGCCGACCCGAACTTCTGCGGCGACTGCTTCACGCAGTGCAACGGCACCGAGTACTGCGATGCGGGTAACTGCGTGTGCCGCCCCGGCCTCGTGCCCTTCAACGGCGGCTGCGTCGACCCGACCACCAACCCCGCGGACTGCGGCGGCAACGGGCCGTGCGGCGGTGGCACCCCGAACTGCCAGAACGGCGTGTGCGTGGCCAACTGCGGCAACGGCACGACCGACTGCAACGGCGCCTGCGCGAACCTCGACGCCGACCCGCAGTTCTGCGGCGACTGCCAGACCCAGTGCGCTACCGACGAGGTGTGCTCGAACGGCAACTGCCGTCCGTTCATCCCCGCGGTGGGCTGTACCACCTGCGGCAACTGCAACGCCTGCGGCGGCGACTTCCAGAGCTGCTGCAGCTACCCCGGCGACGCGACCTTCATCGTGTGCGTCGACGGCAACTGCCCATGACGGGCTGAGCGGCGCCGCCCGGGGCGCCGGAGCAGAGAGGGCGTGCCTCCCGTTCGGGGGGCACGCCCGCTGCCTTTTGTGGCGACCGTGCGTCGCTGCGCCCGGCTCAGCGCTTCGGGCGCGCGGGGGGGACCTTCGGAGTCGGAGTGGGGTCCTTGTCGGGCTCCTCGGGGCTCTCGGGGACGAACTCCGTGCCGGGCTCGGCGACCTCCTCGGCCGCACCCTCGACGACCTGGAAGAGCGCCATGGTCTTCTGCCGGCCGAGCTCGACGAGCTCGCCGCTCTTCGTGCGCTTGTCGTGCCAGGTGCGAATCGTGCCCTTGAGCTCGGCCTCGTCGACGAAGACGTAATGGTGGGGCGTGCCCTCGCGGTAGAAGTAGACGCCGCGGCGATTGGAGACGTGGGCGCCGAGGCGATTGGTGGTCATGACGACGGCGCCGGGAGGGATCTTGGCGACCATCTCCTGCACCCACTCCCAGGTCTCGACGTGCTTGTCGCTGAGCGTCCGGGTGAGGCCCATGAAGCCGGCGCGGAAGTTGTCGTTCGGGACGAGCGCGCCGAACTTCCACGACACGAGCAGGCCGGCCGCGAGCATGGCGGCGAGGAGCGCGCGCTCGAGGGCCTGCTTGTGGATGCCGAGGGCGGCGAGGCGCGCATCGTCGCGCAACTGCCGGAGGGCGACCGGCGTGGCGGCGAAGGCCACGCCGAAGAGCATGGTCGAGTACTGGAAGTGGATGGTGAACACGGCCTCGCGCGACGCCAGGAGGCAGAAGAGCAAGCCGTAGATCAGCATGATGCGCGCCCGGCGCGCCACGAAGGGCAGAGCGGCGAGGGGCAGGAACATCAGGAACAGGAAGAGGATCTTCTTGTCGTTGGCAAGCGCGAGCTTGAGCGCGTAGACGGGGTTCGTGAGCAAGGTCACGATGAAGGCCGTGCCGCCCTGGTCCGCACGCGGAATGAGGTCCTTGAAGTAGTACGAGAAGGAGTAGGCCTCGGCCTTGCCCGTGTTGAAGAGATCGCTCGAGGCCATCACGTACTTCTTCACGACGACGAAGTACGCGACCGAGAGCACGAGCGTGGCCCAGCCGAGGCGCGTCTTTCGCCGATCCTGCGAGAAGATGCCGTAGAGGCCGACGAAGGCGAGCAAGAGGGGCACGTCCTCGCGACACGCGAGCAGCAGCAGGAAGAAGACGGCGTAGCCGAGGTAGGAGCCACGCTCGAAAAAGTACAGGGCCCACAGGATGAGCGGGGCCGCGAGGCTGAGGGAGTGGAACTCGTAGAGGTTCGCGCCGTGCAGGGCCGGGTAGAGCGCGTAGACGAGGGCGAGCACGAAGCCCGGCAGGTGGCCGCCGAGCTTCAGCCGCGCAAGGAGGTAGATGGGCACGACGCCGGCGCCGAGCCACACGCTCTGCAGCACCAGGAGAAAATCGGCCTTGGGCCACAGGAGGTAGAGCGGCGAGAGCAGGACCAGGATCGGGTCGAAGTGAGCCGACATGTGGTTCTCGCCCTTGATGAACGTGCACCCGAGCGGCCGACCGTGGATCGACTGGTAGAAGATGTTGTCGTAGTAGCCGAGGTCCGTGGTGCGGGTGTTGAGCGCGCGGTGGTTCGTGAGGGCGAGGTCGCTCAGGAGGTAGCCGTAGGCGAACCACAGGAGCAAGACGAGCGCGACCGCCCCCACGGCCGCGAGACGCCGGTAGCGCGGCAAGAGCTCCTGTGCGGGCCAGCGCGCGAAGCGGTACACCCCGACCCCGACGATCAGGGTCGCCGCGCTCGCCAGGACGGCCGTCCACACCGTGTCGGTGCGCTCGATGGCCGGCTGCCGCAGCGCGGCCACGAAGGGCACGGCGAGCGTGACGAAGAGCAGCCGGTTGAGAGCGCCGGCGACGCGCAGCAGGTTGAAGCGCCCGTGTCGCAGCCGCTCGAACAGGGCCGCGCCGCCGTACACGGCGACGAGCGCGGCCGTCGCGACGGCGACCCAGCGGAGCGCGACGAGCTTGTCGGGGTCGCTCGTCTTGTTGCCGGCGAGCGCGGTGACGATGGCGGCGTCGCGCCACGCCCACAGGCCGAGCCCGAGGGCGAAGCCGTACGCGAGCGGCCAGCCGACGAGCGCGACCGCCGTTGAGGCGAGCCGCGAGACGCTCGTGTCCCAGCCCTGGAGCGCGCGCGCGATGGCGCTCGGGCGGGGCGAGCCGGTCGGCGCCTCTCGGTCGGAGGACATGCGGGCTCGGGTTTTACGTTGTCGCCCGGGGCCTGACAAGCGCCGCGCCCTCGGTGTTCGGGCCGCGGCCGTGCCTGGTGCGGAACCGCGGGCGCTGAACTAGGGTGAGGCCATGAAGATCCTGCTGACCGGGGCGGCCGGCTTCATCGGCAGTCACACGCTCGAGGCGCTGCTCGAGCGGGGCGACGATGTCGTGGCGATCGACAACTTCGACCCCTACTACTCCCCGGAGCGCAAGCGCCGGAACGTCGACGAAGCGAGCGCCGGAGCGCGGCCCGGCCAGCTCACCTTCGTCGCGGCCGACGTGCGCGACCGGGCCGGCATGGACGAGCTCTTCCTGGCCCACCGGCCCGAGGCCGTGGTGCACCTCGCGGCCATGGCCGGCGTCCGGGCGTCGATCGCGGCCCCGCAGCTCTACCTCGACGTGAACCTGTCCGGCACGCTCAACCTGCTCGAGGGCGCCCGCCGCAGCGGCTGCCGGGGCTTCGTCTTCGCCTCGACCTCCTCGGTCTACGGCGCGACCCGCACGATCCCCTTCGTCGAGACCGACCCCTGCGACCGCCCGCTCGCGCCCTACCCCGCGACCAAGCGCGCGGCCGAGCTCCTCGGCCACGCCTACCACCACCTCTACCGCCTGCCGTTCACGGCGCTGCGCTTCTTCACGGTGTACGGCCCGCGCGGCCGCCCGGACATGATGGCGTACAAGGTGCTGAGCAACATCTTCTTCGGCGAGGAGGTGCCGCTCTACGCCGGCGGGCAGATGCACCGCGACTGGACCTACGTCGCCGACATCGTGCGCGGCATCGTGGCGGCGGTGGACCGGCCGCTCGGCTACGAGGTCGTCAACCTGGGGCGCGGAGAGCCCGTGCTGCTCGCCGACTTCGTGCGCCGCGTGGAAGCGCTGACGGGCAAGCGGGCCGCGCTCCGCGACGCGCCGATGGAGGACGCGGACATCGCCTACACCTTCGCCGACACGCACAAGGCAGCGCGCCTGCTCGGCTACGCGCCCACAGTCGGGACGGACGAGGGCATCGAGCGCTTCTGGCAGTGGTACCGGGCCGCGGTGCTCGGCACCTGAAGGAAGCGATTAGCCGTTGGCCGTTAGCCGTCAGCCCAGAGAGCTCACCCGTGCTCACGGCTTCTCCAGAACCGCCCGATGCGGTGCTCAGGTCCACGTACGCGTCACGTATCATTGCGAAATTCTTAGGCTAAGTGCTAAATGCTAACGGCTAAGCGCTGGATTTGGGACTAGCATGCCCGGCACCCCCCCGATGCACACCGACGCGCCGGCTCCGGTCGACTTGCGGGCACCCGCCGAGGGCCAGCCGGTGCCCCGCATCTCGCTCGTGGTCCCGGGGCTCAACGAGGCCGAGAGCCTGCCCGAGCTCGCCGCGCGCGTGCACGAGGCGCTCGGCGGCGAGCACGAGTACGAGCTCATCTTCGTGGACGACGGCAGCACCGACGCGACCTGGGAGGTCATCGGCAAGCTCCACGCCGAGAACGAGCGCGTGCGCGGCGTGCGGCTGCGCAAGAACTTCGGCAAGGCCATGGCCCTGTCGGCGGGCTTCGACCGCGCGCGCGGCGCCGTCGTCGTGACCATGGACGCCGATCTGCAGGACGATCCGGAGGACTTGCCGAGCTTCATCGCCAAGATCGACGGGGGCGTGGACGTCGTGGTCGGCTGGAAGGTGCAGCGCCTCGACCCCGCCAATCGCCGCATCCTGTCGCGCATCTTCAACGGCACCGTGGCGTGGCTGACCGGCGTGAAGCTCCACGACATGAACTGCGGCTTCAAGGCCTACCGGCGCGAGGTCCTCGGCGCGATCCCGATCTACGGCGACCTCTTTCGCTTCATCCCCGTCCTGGCCCACTGGCAGGGCTTCCGGGTGACCGAGGTGCCGGTCAAGCACCACGCCCGCAAGTTCGGCCAGTCGCGCTACGGCCTCGAGCGCATCCTGCGGGGCACCTTCGATCTGCTGAGCGTCGTGTTCCTGACGCGCTACTCGAAGAAGCCGATGCACCTGTTCGGGCTCATCGGCCTGTCGCTCTCCTTCCTCGGCGGGCTCATCTGCACCTACCTCACGATTCTGTGGTTCAGCGGCGAGGCCATCGGCCATCGCCCGCTGCTCCTGCTCGGCGTCTTGATGCTCATCCTCGGCATCCAGTTCTTCTCGATGGGCCTCATCGGCGAGTTCCTCGCCTTCCACTACCAGCGCCGGCACACGAAGGACGAGCTGCCGATCCGCGAGGTGATCGGTGATCCCCGATAGCTACTTCGAGCGCTTCGACACCGCGAAGTACCGCCACCCGGGGCGCGTGCAGCGCGCGCTCATCCGGCGCTTCGTGGCGCGCTTCCACGCGCAGTTCGTGGCGGCCAACCCGGTCGCCTCGGTGCTCGAGGTCGGCGCCGGCGAGGGCTTCCTGTCGGGCTGGCTCTCGGAGCGCTTCCCCGAGAAGCGCTTCGTGTGCGTCGACATCGACGGGCAGAAGCTCGCCCTCCTGCGCCGCTCCTTCGGGCGTATCGAGACCTTCGAGCGCTCCGCCTACGCGCTCGCCTTCGACCCGGGCACCTTCGACCTCGTCGTGTGCCCCGAGGTGCTCGAGCACCTCGAGCGCCCGGGGGACGCGCTCGCCGAGGTCGCGCGCCTCCGGCCGCGGCGCGCGATCTTCACCGTGCCGCACGAGCCCTTCTTTCGCCTCAGCAACCTCCTGCGCGGCAAGAACGTGGCGCGGCTCGGCAACGACCCCGAGCACCTGCAGCTCTGGAGCGCGCGCGCCTTTCGCCGCCTGCTCGCGCCGGAGTTCGAGCTGCTCGACCACGGGCTCGCCTACCCGTGGCAGCTGGCCCTGTGCGCGCCGCGGGCGGGCGCGCCCGCCGGGTCGTGACGATGCTCGAGCTCACGCCCGAGATCGTGCGCGGGGTGCCGCAGAACGGCCCCACCGACCCCATCGAGTTCTACCGGCGTCCGCTCGTGGGCTGGCTCTTTCGCGAGCGCATCAACGTCGGGCTGCGCTTGCTGCCGCGCCGTCGCTACGCGCGCGCGCTCGAGGTGGGCTACGGCTCGGGCGCGGTGCAGCTCGTGCTCCGCGACGTGGTCGACGAGCTCGCCGGCGTCGATCTCGACGCCAGCCCGGAAGAGGTCGGCCGCGAGCTCGCCCGGCGCGGCTGCGTCACCGAGCTCAGGCGCGGCGACGTGTGCGCCCTGCCCTACGGCGACGGCGCCTTCGACCTCGTCGTGTCCTTCTCGGTCTTCGAGCACCTGCGCGACTACCGCCGCGCGCTCGCCGAGGTCGCGCGCGTGCTCCGCCCGCACGGGCTCTTCCTGCTCGGCATGCCGAGCGTGAACCTCGCCATGGAGGCGGGCTTCCGGCTCATCGGCTTTCGCGGCATCGCGGACCACCACGTGACGACCCCCGCGGCCGTGAAGGGCGCCTTCCGCGACGCCGGCCTCGGCCTCGTGCGCCACGCCGGCCTCGACCTCCCCGTGCGCCGCCCCTTCGGCCTCAGGCTGTACCACTGCTTTCTGCTCGAGAGGGCCCGATGACGGCGCTCGCGGCGTCGCTCTACCTCGTGCCCGTCCTGTGCCTGCTCGTGGCGCGCGCCGGGCGCGCGCGCCCGCTCTGGCAGCTCGCCCTCGACATTCCCTTCGCGGTCGCGGCCGACGTGCTCTTCGTGCTCCTCTGCGCGCGCGTCGTGCCGCTCGAGACGGCGGCGCTCGCGTCGCGCCCCATCGCGGTCGCGGCCGCGGGCGCCTGGCTCTTCTGGCGCAGGCGGCGCGGCGACCCGGTGGCCTGGCCGCGCGCGCTCGGAATGCGCGCGCTCTGGATCGCGCTCGCCGTCGCGACCGTGGCGCTGCTCGTCAGCCTGGCGCTGTCGCGCAAGTACCACATCTGGGACCGCTTCTGGCACGTGTCGCTCGTGAGCTCGCTGCGCGTGCAGCAGCTGCCCTTCGCCAACGTCTACGAGCCCGGGCACGCGCTCGCCTACCACTACGCGGGCGACGGCATCGCGGCCATGCTCCAGACCTTCTCCTTCGGGACGCTGCACGCCTCCCACGCGCTGTCGCTCGCGCACGATCTGCTCTTCGGGCTCACCGGCGCGACGCTCGGGCTCCTGTTCGCCGGCTTCGGCGTGCGCGGGGCGCTCGCGGCGACGCTCGGTGCGGCGTGCGTCCTCTGGGCGGGCCCGGCGGCCTTGCTGCGCACGGACGGTAAGCAGTTCTCGGGCTACAGCTTCGTCAACTTCGTCACGCTGTCGTTCCGCCCGCACGTCGTCCTCGGCGGGCTCTTGCTCGTGGGCTTCGTCGTGGCGCTGCTCGCGCGCCTGCGCCACCGCGCGCACCCGCACGACGAGCCGGACGGCCTCGGCCCGAGCGCCATCCCGCTCGGGCAGACGGCCCTGCCGCTCACGGTCATCACCGCCACCCTCGCCATCACCGACGAGTCCTCGGTGGCCCTGCTCGGGCTCGCGCTCGGCGCGGCGTGGCTCGTCGATCCCGGCGTCCTCGCGCCGGAGCGACTCGGCCCGGTGGCGGGCCAGCCGGGGCGCGCCCGCCGGCCGGGGGCCCTCGGGGCCGCGCTCGCGCGCCTGCGCGACACCGCGCTCGTGCGCCGCCGTGGCGCCGGCGTGCTCGTGCTCCTCGGCCTCCTCGTGGCCGTGGTGGGAGCGAACCTGCTCTACGCCGGCCTGCTCTCGCCCGGCGCCGCCCGCCCCGGCGTGCGGCTCGTCCCGTGGCGGTCCCCGGGCTTCGGCACGCCGTTCCCGCCCGTGCCGTGGAGCGCGCCGGGCGGGCTCGGCTACTTCGTCGCCGACACGGCGGCGCTCTTGCTGTTCGCGGCGGCCGCGCTCTGGGTCGCCCTCCGGGCGCGCTCGCGCGCCGTGTGGGCGAGCGCGGCCTTCGTGCTCGCGCTCGTGGCACTCGGGCTCTTCGGTCTCGCGCGCCTCGATCTCGACCCGCGCCACTCCGAGTCGCACCGCTTCATGACCGCCCCCATGCTCGCCGCCCCGCTCGTCGGCCTCGCGTGGCTGCGCTGGCGCACGACCCCGCACGCGCCCGGCCGCTCGCCGTTCGCCATGGCGCTCGTCGTGCTCGCGCTCGCCCTGCCGACCGTCTCGACCCTGGCGTGGGTGTGCAGCCCGGGCGAGACCAAGTTCCAGACCCAGGCGAGCTTCGGGACGAGCGAGGACTTCTACGCCACCGACTGCGTGACGGAGCTCGGTGGCGGCCTCGGCCTCACGGCCGAGCCGCTCTACGTGTCGCAGCGCGTGTTCTACCTCTACACCGGTTGCCGCCCGACCTTCATGCCGGGCAGCGATCGCGGCCGCCACAAGATCAAGACGAGCACGCCGCTCCACGGCAAGGTCGCCCTCGCCGAGCTCGACCGCGACATGGTCGCGCCCGGCGCGGACCTCGGCGCCATCTGCGAGGCGAGCTCGTCCGACTCGATCTGCGCGCAGGCCAAGCAGGCGGCGCCGTGCACGCCCATCGGCACCACGCGGCGCGGCGTCGGCATCGAGCGCTGCACGCTCGACGCCGCGCTACGGGCGCGGATCCTCGGCACGGGCACGAAGACCCGCACCCCCGACCCCGCCCCGCAGCCGAGCGCGGCGCCGAGCGCGGCCGAGCCGGATGAGGGCGGGCCGTGACGTCCGCAACGAGCCCTTCACTCGGCGCGCAGTCGGAGCCGGATCGAGGCGGCAAGCGCCCCAATGCGGACCCGACCAGTCCATCACGCCCGCGAACAGGCGGGCTCATGGCACGCATCCCTGTGGTGGCGCCGGGCCGACGCAGCGACAATCAGGTGCTGCATCTTGACCGAGGATGCACACCGGATGAAGTGGGTCGGTTGGTTCTTTCGGCGCAAGGCAATCGATACTTTCGATCCGCAATGGGAACTGGTAGGGCGCGCTTTGGGCTGGCACGCCACGGACGGACTGGCCGGTGAGGACGAGCTCGACGACGACCGTGCCGGAGAGGCCGGCGAGATCCGGGTCGATCGGGACGGTCGCGGTCGCGATGCCGTAGCCCACGCTCGCGCCATCGGGGGCTCCCGGGACCAACGCATCGGTCCGGTGCCAGGTCTCGAGGAGCGTCGCGCCATCGAGTCCCCTGGCCGCGATGTCGATCCTGGTGAGGACTACGGGGTCGGAGTCTACGAGCTGGTTGCCGACCAGGAGTGTCGCCACGTACGAACGTGCGTAGCGCGGGTCCACCGCGCCGCACGCCAGGGCGGCAGCGCTGGGGTCGGCCGTCTCCGAGCAATCCTCACGGCCTGCCTGCACGTGGCGGACGAAGATGGTCGCTCTGTTCTCGATGGCCCAAGGGTTGTCACAGCCCGCGGCAAGAAACGCCAGGGTCGAAGAGCACCACAGGATCCACCGACAGCCCATCGTGCGCCCCTGCGGGGTATTCCACGCTCGAGCTCGCCTCGGGTCAAGACGCCCACGACCCCGACGCTCCTCGCCCCCCTCGGCGCTGCAATGCCGTGTCGTGGACATCCCGGGTGCAATGTGCGGCGGCAGCAGATGGCAAGCGGAGGAGGTCGAAGGCGGCGCTGGCCCACGCGGACGGACGCTCCAGGCGCTCGCAGCGCACGCGGCGGCGCTCGTGGCGCACGGTTTTGGGGGGCGAGGAAGCGGCGGAGCTGGCGGACGCCCGCCAGGGCCCGGCAGGGCCTGCTCGACGGCCGCGTCGAGCGCGCGCGCGCGGGTGCTCGTGAAGCCCCCGCCGCCGACGCGGGTGGATGGTCGACCGCTCACCCTCATGCCTTCCTGCGTCCCGTCTTCCTGTTCATCCCTCTCGAGATCCTCGAGGTTCGCTGCGCCTTGGGCGGCCCTCGCGGCCGCGGCCGGGGTGCGTGGCGGGCGTGGCGGCCCGCCGCACTACCGAGGCACGAGGATCGATGGTAGGAGGGCGGGCATGGCTTCTCCCGATGCGGCGCCGAACGCAGGCGCACCCCCGCGCGCGCCCGCGCCCGAGCGCGCGCCCGCGCCCGAGCCGGCGAGCGACTTCGAGCGGCGCGAGCGCGCGCGGCTCGAGAGCAAGGTCGCCGGGTACGACGCGCTCGCCGCGTCGCGCGCGCACCGGAACGGCCTGAGCCGGGCGTACGCCGCCGAGCTGCGGCGCCTGGTGCGGAGCCTGGTGCCCGAGTGCGCCCGCATCCTCGAGGTCGGCTGCGGCACGGCGGATCTGCTGGCGGCGCTGCACGCGGAGGAGCGCGTCGGCGTCGACATCGCGCCGCGCATGATCGCGGTCGGGCGCGAGGCCCACCCGGAGCTCGATCTGCGCGTGTGCGACGTCGAGCGCGACCCGCTGCCGGAGGGCCCCTTCGACGCCATCGTGCTGTCCGACGCCATCGGGCACTTCGACGACATCCAGCGCGCGCTCGAGCGGCTGCGCCCGCTCACGGGCACGAGCGGGCGGCTGGTCGTCACCTACTACAGCTTTCTCTGGGAGCCGGTGCTCAAAGCCGCCGAAAAGGTCGGCCTGAAGACGCCGTGGCCGCAGCAGAACTGGCTGTCGATGCACGACATCGAGAACCTGCTCGCGCTCGCGGGCTACGAGGTGGTGCGCCGCGGGACGGACGTGCTCCTGCCGGCGTCGGTGCCCGTGCT
Source organism: Myxococcales bacterium (assembly GCA_016212965.1). Taxonomy (GTDB): domain Bacteria; phylum Myxococcota_A; class Polyangia; order Polyangiales; family Polyangiaceae; genus JACRDA01. The sequence goes on along the minus strand of JACRDA010000273.1, from coordinate 15,833 downwards.
CGGCGAGCTCGCCAACCGGGTCGGCGCCAAGCTCCCGGGCCTGCGCGAGGCCTCGCTCGTCGACTACTTCGTGGCGCGCGCCGCGCCCGAGCCCACCGTCGCGCGCTGGCCGAGCGTGTCGGTCATCTGCCCGTGCAAGGACGAGAAGGGCAACATCCGGGAGGCGGTGCGCCGCACGCCGGTGATGGGCGAGGCAACGGAGCTCGTGTTCGTGGAGGGGCGCAGCCAGGACGGCACGCGCGAAGAGATCGAGGCCGTGATGCGGGAGTACCGCGGCCCGCTCACCCTCCGGCTCGTCGATCAGGGCGACGGGCGCGGCAAGGGCGACGCCGTGCGCAAGGGCTTCGCCGCGGCCCGGAACGAGGTGCTCATGATCCTCGATTCGGACCTGACGGTGCCGCCCGAGGATCTGCCGAAGTTCTACCGCGCGCTCGTCACCGGCAAGGGCGAGTTCGTCAACGGCGTGCGCCTCGTCTACCCGATGGAGGGGCAGGCGATGCGCTTTCTCAACCTGCTCGGCAACAAGTTCTTCTCGGCCGCGCTCTCGTGGCTGCTCGAGCAGCCCATCAAGGACTCGCTCTGCGGCACCAAGGTGCTCTACCGCCGCGACTACGAGCGCATCGCCGCGGCGCGCGCCTTCTTCGGCGACTTCGACCCCTTCGGCGACTTCGATCTGCTGTTCGGGGCGGCGCGCCTGAACCTCAAGATCGTCGACTTGCCGGTGCGCTACCGCGACCGGACCTACGGCGACACCAAGATCAGCCGCTTCGCGAACGGCTGGATGCTGCTCAAGATGACGGCGTTCGGCTTTGCCAAGCTCCGCATGGGCGCGGTGCGGTGAGCCGCCCACGGCCATGAGCTCGAGCCGCCGCGCGAAGAGCGCCCTCGAGCAAGCCTTCGGCGCCGCCGCGCCCGAGCACTTCGCGTGGCAGACGGAGCACCCCTACGTCGCCGCGCGCGAGCGCGCGCTCGTGCGCGCGGCGTTCCTGCCGCTCGCGGGGCGCGTGCTCGACCTCGGCTGCGGCGAGGGCGCGACCCTCGTGCACCTCGGCGCGCGCGGCGACGCCGGCGTCGAGGCCGTGGGCGTCGATCTGTTCGAGGACAAGCTCGCCTTCGCGCGCCAGGTGCTGCCGGGCTGCCGCTTCGTGGCGGCCTCGGCCGACGCCCTGCCCTTCGAGGCCGGGAGCTTCGATCAGGTCATCGTGCGCGATCTGGTCCACCACCTCGAGGCGCCCGAGCGCTGCTTCGCCGAGATCGCGCGCGTGCTCCGCCCCGGCGGTCGGCTCGACGTGCTCGAGCCGTGTGGCCGCAACCCGCTCGTCCTTCTGCACGCGCTGTCGCAGCGGGCCGAGCGCGGCGAGCTCCGCTCCACGCCGGCGCGCCTCGAGCGGCTGCTCGCGCCCGGCTTCGTCGTGACGGCCCGGGCGCGGCAGCAGGCCCTGCCCCTGCACCGCATCGTCTTTCACCCGCGCTTCGGCCTGCCGCGACTCGCCGGGCGCGCCTGGGCCTCGACCGCGGTCGCGGGGGTGGAAGCGCTGGCCGCTCGCGCCCTGCCGCGCGCGCTCTGGGCCTACATGCACCTCCGCGCCACGCGCGCGCCGGGCTAGCATCGGCAGGGCGCCGACGAGGCGCCCGAGGCTCATGGCAGCAGCACGGAAGACGAGGTGGCGAGGCCAGGCGCTGCGCGTCGCGCTCCGCCTGCTCGGGCCGGTGCTGCTCCTCGTCGTCCTCTGGCGCATCGACGATCCGGCGGCACTGTGGCAGACCCTCGCGCGCGCCGAGCCGTGGGCGCTCGCCGCGGCGCTCGCGCTCAACGTCGTCGTCATCCACCTCAAGGTGGTGCGCTGGCAGGTGCTGCTGCGCGCCGCGGGGTACCGCTACGGCACGGGGCGGGGCTGGCGCGCGCTCGTCGCTTCGCTCTACGTGGGCATGCTCACGCCCGGGCGCGTCGGCGACGTGCTGCGCATCCAGTACACGCGCCACGACCTCGGCGTCCCCTACGCCGAGGGGCTCGCGGTCATCGTGATGGACCGCCTGTGCGACATGTACGTGCTCGTCGCGTTCGTGGCGGCCGGCGCCGCGCGCTTCGCCTCGGTGCTCACGGGCAAGCTCGGTCTCGCCATGTGGATCGGCGTCCTTCTGACGACCGTCTTGCCCCTCGTGCTGTTCGTGCCGGGCCTCGCGGAGCGGCTCGGGGGGCGGCTTTACGCGCGCCTGTCGCCGCGGCGCGACGCGGCCGGGCTCGAGCGCTTTCTCGCTGCCCTGCGGGCGCAGGTGAGCCGCAGCCTGTGGCTCGCCGTGCCGCTCACCGTCGCGGGCTTCGCCGTCAACTACCTGCAGGGCTGGCTCATCGGCGAGTCGCTCGGCCTCGGGCTGTCGTGGTTCGACGCCATGAGCCTCATGGCGGTCGCGAGCCTGCTCGGCCTCTTGCCGATCAGCGTCTCGGGCGTGGGCGTGCGCGAGCTCTTCATGGCGCTCGCCTTCCCCGTCATCGGGCTCGCCGCCGAGAGCGGCGTCGCCTTCGGCCTCGTCGTGTTCGCCGTCCTCTACCTCGCGCTCATCCTGGCGGGCTTCGTGGCCTGGCAGGTGGCGCCGCCGCCGTTCGCGCCGAAGGCCGCCGCGGACGAGGAGCAGGGCCCCGGGGCCGGGGATTGACCGCTGGACGTCCCGCGGGCGGCACGCTAAGCGGCTCGACGACTCTGCCGGGGCCCTCGAGCGGGCCGCCGGCCCGGGCGCGCGCCGTCGAGACGACCGGCGCCGGCGCGAGTATAGGTGAGGCCGGGCAGAGCCCGAGCACGGAGCGGAACCAGCCATGAGCGGCCACTCGAAATGGGCGACGATCAAGCACAAGAAGGGCGCTGCCGACGCCAAGCGCGGCAAGGTCTTCAGCAAGATCATCAAGGAGATCACGGTCGCGGCCCGCATGGGCGGCGGTGACATCGACGGCAACCCGCGCCTGCGCAAGGCCGTGGGCGTCGCCAAGTCGAACGCCATGCCGGCCGACAACATCAAGCGCGCCATCCAGCGCGGCACGGGCGAGATCGAGGGCGTCTCCTACGAGGAGATCCTGTACGAGGGCACCGGGCCCGGCGGCACCTTGTTCATGGTCGAGGTGATGACCGACAACAAGAACCGCACCGTGGCCGAGATCCGCAAGGTGTTCGAGCGGCACGGTGGCGCGCTCGGCGCGGGCTCGAGCGCCCAGTGGGCCTTCGACCGCAAGGGGACCATCCTGGTGCCGAAGGCCGCGGCGACCGAGGACCAGATCATGGAGGTCGCCATCGGCGCCGGCGGCGAGGACTACACGGACGAGGGCGAGGCGTGGCAGGTGGTATGCCCGCTGCCGCAGCTCGACGTGGTGTCGAGCGCGCTCGAGAAGGCCGGCATCCCGCCGACCGAGAGCACCGCGGGGTACATCCCCAAGAACAAGAAGGCGATCACCGGCCGCGAGGCCGAGCGCTGCCTGTCGCTCTACGAGACGCTCGACGACCACGACGACTCGCAGAACGTCTTCGCGGACTTCGAGATCAGCGACGCCGAGCTGCAGCGCATCGCCGAGGCGAGCGCCTGAGCGTCTCGCGTCCGGCGCGAGATGTCCGGGCCGAAACCTGAAGCCTGAAGCCTGAAGCCTGAAGCCCGATCACAGGCGCCAGAGCGGGAACTCGACCACGGCCCAGCTGTAGAGCGCGTGGGCGAAGATCGCCGGCGCCAGGCGGCCGGAGCGCAGCGTGAGGAAGCCCCACACGGCGCCGCCGAACGCCGCCGCCAGGACGACGGCCGGGTTGGGGCCCGAGAGCTCCGCCGCGAGCAGCCACGCGCTCGGCAGGTGTGCGAGCGCGTAGAGGACGGTCGTGCCCCAGAACGCGCGCCGCACCCCGAAGCCGGCGCGGAGCGCGCGGAAGGCGAAGCCGCGCCAGGCGATCTCCTCGAACGCCGCCACCCACATGATCACCACGCCGGCGAGCGGTCGACCCGAGCACCAGGACAGGTGGCTGTACAGGCGGATGAACCACGCCTGACGCTCCGTGCCCTCCGGGGCGAGGAGCACGACGCCGAGCTTGCTCGCGCCCCACATCGCGGCCGCGAGCAGGGCGGCTACCGCGATGTCGCCGCGCAGCGGCCGCAGGAGCTCGCCGAGCTCGCCGCGCCGGTGCAGCCAGTAGAGCGTCGCCGCGCCGAGCGCGAGGTAGCCCGCGGCGGCCACGACGATGGGCCCGGCGCCGGTGGCGAGCCGCGGGTGGAACGCCGCGAAGCAGACGGCCGTCCCCACCGCGGCCACGGTGAGCGCGGCCACGACCGCGCGGCGCCGCAGCGCGCGATCCGCCAGGGTGAGCTGCCGCCGACCCGCCGAGGCGCGTGCCCTCACGAACGGCACCGCACCGCCACCCAGTCGAGGATCCGGTCGGCCAGATCGCGCTTGCCGAGCCGGCCGAGGGGCACGCTCGCCGCCTCGTCGACGAGCACGACGTCGCTGCTCTCCGGTTGCTCGAGGGTGGCGACACCGTTCGCCACGACGAGATCCACGCGCTTGTGGGCGAGCTTGGCGCGCGCGATGGCCTCGAGCTCCGGGCCGCTCGCCGTCTCGAGCGCGAAGCCGACGAGCAGCGGCCGGCCGCCGCGGCGCACGGCCCCGAGCCCCGCGAGGATGTCGGGGTTCGGCTCGAGCGTCAGGGTCAGGGGCGCGCCCGAGCGCTTGAGCTTCTGCGCGGCGCGCTCGGCCGGCCGGTAGTCGGCCACGGCGGCGACCATCACGAGGGCGTCGGCGCCCGACAGGTCCGCGCCGAGCAGGGCGCCGAGGACCGCGTCGAGCTCGAGCGCGCTCCGCACGTCGTGGCGCGTCACGCCGGTCGGGGTCGGCAGACCGACCGGTCCGGCGACGAGCGTGACCCGGGCGCCGCGCAGGGCGGCACACTCCGCGACGGCGAAGCCCATGGTGCCGCTCGAGCGATTGGACAGGAAGCGCACCGGATCGAGGTCCTCGACCGTCGGCCCGGCCGTCACGAGCAGGCGCACGCCTTCGAGGTCGCGCCGGGCACCCTGGCGGAGCAGGCCGAGCACCACGTCGGCGACGTCGAGCGGCTCGGCCATGCGGCCGAGGCCGGTCTCGCCCGAGGCGACCTCGCCCTCGACGGGCCCCACGAAGCGGCAGCGGCCGTCGGCGAGGAGCGTGCGGACGTTGCGCTGCGTGGCGGGGTGCGCCCACATCGCCGGGTGCATGGCGGGCGCGACGACGATGGGGCGGCTCGTGCACAGGGCCACGGCGCGCACGACGTCCGTGGCGTGCCCGGCGGCGAGGTCGGCGAGCAGATCGGCGGTGGCGGGGCACAGCACGACCACGTCGGCGGCGCGCGCGAGCGCCACGTGGATCTCGCCCGCCAGGCCGGGCTCGAACATGTCGCCGGCGACCCGCTCGCCGGTGAGACCGGCGAGGGTCGCGGGGCCGACGAACTGCCGCGCCGCAGCGGTCATCGCCGGCAGCACGCGCACGCCGGCCCTGACGAAGTGGCGCGCGACCTCGACCGCCTTGAAGGCGGCGATGCTGCCGCTCACACCGAGCACGACGGTGGGCGCGGGCGCGGAGGGCGGGCCGGCGGTCGACATGGGACGAGCGCCGCGAGCCTCGCACGGGCGCCGACGCGCGGCCAAGTGCCCGCGCGGGCACGCCTGGGCCCCGGACCGAGATCGTGCGACGGACCCATGCGGGTCCCGACGCGCGCTACTTGCCCTTCTTTCTCTTCTTGCCGTCGTCCTTGCCGGCGTCCGCCGCGGGTGGGTCGGCCTTCTTGGGCTCGTCCGACGCGCCGTCCGGCGCGCCCGACAGCGACCTGCCCTCGGCCTGGGGTGCGTCGCCGTCGCCGGCCGCGCCGAGCTCGTAGACCGGCATCCCCGCCTTCTCTTGCCAGCCCGGCCGACCGGTCGTGCCCGGCACGCGGCTCTCGACCGTGCCGCCGCCGAGCTCGGGCCCCGTCGCCCCGGGGGTGCGGATGTCGGGCCCTTGCGTGATGACGAGGTACGCGTCGGCCACGTACTCGGGGTGGGCGTCGTCCTTGCGCTTGACCTCGAGGTCCTTCGGCCCGGTGCCCACGTCGACGATCTGGTTGGTCGGAGGGTAGGTGCTCTGCTGGCGGCTGCGGACCGCGTAGGCGCCGTCGCGCACCACGCGGAACACGGTCGCGCGGAAGCCCGGGATGCCGCGCTGCACGAGCAGGCGGGTGCCCTCGGGCAGCTTGTCCGTCTCGCGCTCGAGCTCGGTGAACGGCAGGACCTCGTCGAGCCGGCGGAAGAAGGTGACGGTGCGGCGGCGCTTCGGCCCCAGGATCTCCGCGCGCACCACGCCGATCTTCTGCGCGTCGTCGGTCTTGACGGTCTCGTGCAGCACGATGGGGAAGTCGAAGGGGTTGCGGAAGCGGAAGTTGATCGTCGGGTAGACCACCGTCGCGTCGAGCCCGAGCTTGATGTAGTAGCTCGGCCGCGTGTGCGGGTAGTGCTCGACGATGTCGAGCCCCGCGAAGAAGGCGGCGCCGTGCAGCGTGCCGGAGATCTGGCAGGTGCCGCCGCCGATGCCGTCGACGAGCTCGCCCTGGGCGATGACCGGCGCCACCTTGTAGCCGTGTGCCTCGTCGCGCGGGCCGACCGTCGCGTTGAAGTCGAAGACCTCGCCCGGCCTGAGCACCGTGCCGTCGAGCCGGCTCGCGGCGACGCGCAGATTGTCGGTGCGCGCGCGGTACTTCGCGCCGAGCGAGTAGCGCGTCTCGAAGTAGCCGAGCACGTCGTCGAACTCGATGTTGCCGAGCGTCGCCGACACGACCCGCGGCGTGACCTCGGACACGGCCGCGGCGACCTTGCCCTCGCCGCGGCGGAGCGCGGCCTCGAGGCGCGCGAGCGTGGCGTAGATGTCGAGGCGATAGCCGTAGCGCTCCTTCTTCAGCTTGCGCAGCTCGAGGTCGACGACCGCGTCCGCGGCGTCCCGATCGACCTCGTCCTTGATGCGCAGGAGCGTCGCGAGCGCGCGCTCCGGGTCGACGACCACGGGGACGGGCACCGCCAGGGTCGCGGACGGGTCGGTGGCGCGCGTGCGCTCGTAGCTGCGCCGGAGCGGCGTCGACTCGTCGAGGGCGTCACGCACGAAGTCGCTCAGGCGCACGCGGTGGATCTCGGCGCCGAGCTCGGCGGGCCGCAGCGTCCGCGTGGCCCCGTCGGGTAGCTCGAGCACGAGCTCGCGCCCCGCGAAGCGCCGCACGAGGTCGAGCGCCTCGGCGACCGGATCGCCCTTCATCGGCAGCTCGCTGCCCGCGACGACGAGCCGCACCGGCGCCGGCCTGGGCGGCGGTGGGGTCGTCCGGGGCCAGAACAGCCAGCCGTTCGCCACGGCGGCCGCCCCCGCCACGAGCCCCATGGCGACCCAGCGCCACCGCGGCAGGCGCGGGCGCTCGGGCCGGGGCGCCCGCAGGGGGGCGGAGACCGGCGTCGCGGGACGGGCGGGTGGGGGCGAGGCCATCATGCTTGCGCGCGGTGCGACCGCGGGTCGAGCCCGCCCGGGCGCGGGGCCGCCCGCGACGAGCGCGGCGAACGCGACCGCGGGTGCGCGGCCCGAGCGAGCGTGCCACGGATCGGCGGGCCGTGCATGCGAGCGATACGCTCGGCAGGGGCGGCGTCATCCACGTAACGCGACGCGTCAGACGACCCCGGGCCGGTGCGACGCAGCTTTTCGACGGGTCGGGCGAAACGTCCTGATATAGTCGCGGGCCCTGACTGCTGCCCCCTAGCAGCGGCCCAGGCGGCGTTGCGGAGCACGGGTTCACATCCTCGCGCGCGCGGGCTCGCGGCGAGGCTCAAGACCGGGAGCAGGACATGGCGGTTAAGCGCAAGGGCGGGAGCGGAGCTTCGGCGGCGGACGCGGAGCAAGGCGGCCTCGAGCAGTCGTTCCAGGCGGCGCTTCGCGCGGCGCAGAGCTCGCCGAAGAGCGAGGAGGCGTGGGACCACCTCGAGGAGCTCGCCAACCAGCTCCAGCGCCACGACGACGCGGGCCAGGCCTATCGCGAGGCGCTGCGCGGAGACCTGCCGAAGGACGTGGCCACCCGGCTCGCCGAGCGCGCGGTGCAGTACCACGAGGAGTGGCTCGGAGACACGCCGGCCACGATGGTGAGCCTGCTCGGCCAGATCGTCGATCGCGACCCGCAGGCCGAGTGGGCCTTCGAGCGGCTGACCGTCATCCTGACGCAGAACGAGCAGTGGGACGACCTGCTCGCGCTCTACGACGCCACGCTCGCCAAGACGAAGAGCGTCGACAAGCGCCGCCGCCTGCTCGAGGACGCCGCGCAGGTCGCCAAGGACTTCGCGGACAAGAGCGAGCGCGCGGTCGGGTACCTGCAGCAGCAGCTCGCGCTCGACCCGCACAACGCCGCCCTCGTGTCGTCGCTCGAGCGCCTGCTCGAGCGCCAGGAGCGCTGGAACGACCTCATCACTCTCTGGCGCAACCGCCTGCCCGATCTCGCCCCGGCCGATGCGCGCGCGGCACGCACGCGCATCGCCCTCTTGTGCCTCGAGCAGCTCGGCGACGACCGGCGCGCGCTGGAGGAGCTGCGGCAGCTCCTGAGCGAGAGCCCCGGCCACGCCGAGGGCTGCGAGCTGCTCGAGCGCATCCTCGGCTCCGAGCGGGCGCCGGCCGACGTGCGCAGCACCGCGCTCGGCCTCTTGCGCACCAACTTCGAGCTCGCCTCGCGCCCCGACGATCTCATCCGCGTGCTCGAGCGGGCGATCGTGCTGGCCGATCCGGCCGAGAGGCGCGCGCTGTACCGCGAGGCCGGCAGCCGGCTCGCCATCCTCGGGCGCGACGTCGAGGCGATCGCGCAGTACTCGGCGCTGCTCTGCGCCGACGCGAGCGACGCCGACGCCCGCCGGCAGCTGCGCCAGCTGGCGGCGCGCAGCAAGCGCTTCGACCTCTGGGCCGACGCCCTCACCGCGGGGGCCGACGCCGCCGCGGAGCCTGCCCAGCAGGCGGCGCTCCTGCTCGACGCGGCGAACATCCGGCACAACCAGCTCGCCGACGCGGAGGGTGCCATCGGCCTGTTCGCGCGCGTGCTCGGCGCGCCCGAGGCCGATCCGACCCACGCGCTCGCCGCGGCCCACCACCTGAACGAGCTCTACGCCCAGGGCGGGCGCGACGGCGAGCGCCTCGCCGTGCTCGAGCGCCTCGCCGTGCTCGAGCGCTCGTCGGCCGTGAAGCGCTTCATCCTCGGCGAGGCGGCCCACCTCGCGGAGAAGCTCGGCGACCCGGACCGCGCCCTCGCCAACTGGCAGCCGGTGCTCGAGGGCAACCCGCACGACTTCGAGGCCCTCTCGGCGGTGGTGGAGCTGTGCGCCAAGAACGCACGCCACGCCGACCTCGTGAGCGCGCTGCGCCGCCGGGCCGCGGCGACGCCGCTTCCGGCCCAGCGCCGCGCCGACCTCATCCGCATCGCCGAGGTCCAGGCCCACGAGCTCAGCGACCTCGCGGGCGCCATCGAGGGCTGGCTGCTCGTGCGGAGCGAGTTCGGCGAGAACGCCGAGGTGCTCGCCGCGCTCGACCGGCTGCTGTCGGCGGCGCATCGCCACGCCGAGCTCGACCAGCTCCTGTCCGAGGGCGCCGAGCGCGAGCGGACCCGCATCGCCGCCCTGCTCGCACGTGTGGGCGACGTCGAGCGCCTCTCGCTCGCCGCGCCCGAGCGGGCCTGCCGGGCGTACACCCACGCGCTCGCAGTCGACGCGACGCAGCCGGAGGCCCGGGCCGGGCTCGCGAGCCTCGTGGCGGAGCCGAGCTGCCGCGGCGCCGCGGCGACGGCGCTCGCGCAGGCGTACGCGCAGACCGACGACTGGCGCGAGCTACTCGCGCTCGTCGACGCGCGGCTCGACGGAGCCAAGCCGAACGATGCCGTGCGGCTGCTCGGCGAGGCGGCGCGCCTGCGCGAGGAGCGCGCCGGCGACCCCTCGGGCGCGCTCGCCGACGCGACGCGCGCCCTGCCCTACCAGCCGGACAACCTGGCGCTCGAGTCGGAGGTCCTGCGCCTCGCCGAGGCGACCGGCCTGTGGACCGAGGCCGCCGCGGCGCTCGGCGCCGCCGCGAGCCAGGCGGGCGCAGCGAGCCGCGCTGCCGAGCTGCGCAAGCGCGAGGGGCGCATCCACGAGGAGCGGCGCGGCGACGCCGCCGCGGCGCTCGAGGCCTACCGCGCGGCGGCGACCCACGCCCCGAAGGACGCCGAGGCGCTCGAGTCGGTGGCGCGCTGCGCCGCGCTGACCGGCGACTTCGCGCTCGCCGCGCGCGCCACCGCGACCGCCGTGGTGGAGCGCGACCGCGTGCCGGCCGAGCTCGTCGGCTGGCTCGAGCGCGGCGCCGAGCAGCGGCAGGCCTGGCGGGAGCTCGCCGACGCCCTGACGAGCGCCGTCGCCGAGACCGCCATGCGGCCGGGCCTGGCGCAGCGCCTCGAGACGCGCGCCGCCACGTACTACCTCGAGAAGGTGGACGACCGCGTCGCCGCCGACGCCGCCGCACGCCGTGCGGTCGCACTCGACCCGCGCCACCAGGACACCCTGTCGGTGCTGGCCCGCCTGCAGCGCGCTGCGCAGAGCCCGGCTCTCGTCGACACCCTGCTCGCCATCGACGGCCTCGACGACCGCTCGCTCGACGCCCTGCACGAGGCCGCCGAGCTGTGCGTCAACGGCAAGGACCCGCGCACGGTCAACGTGCTCGAGCGGCTCTACCGCAAGGCGTCCGACATGTGGCTCCGCTCGGAGTCGGGGGCGGGCGAGCGCCAGCCCGCCAGCTCCGCCGAGTGGTCGCTCGACCGCATGGTGAGCGAGCTCGTGGCGGCGGGCCAGAAGGTGCGCGCCGCCGAGATCCTGATGGACGGCACGCGCCTGCCGCTGCCGCTCGAGCGCGAGCTCGACATGCGGCGCCGCGCCGCCGAGACCTGGGCGAACGAGGGCGACCGCGGTCGCGCCATCGACATCTACCGCAGCGTGCTCGCCAAGGCCCCGCGCGACATCGAGACGCTGCACCGCATGGCGGCCCTGTGCGAGGCCGAGGGTCGGCTGTCGGACTCGCTGAGCCTGCGCCTGGCCGAGCTCGAGCTCACCGAGGACCCGGAGCAGCGTCTCGCGCTGCGCCTCGAGAACGCGCGCCTCACCGGGCTGCTCGAGGCCCGCGGCGGCCGCATCGATTACTTGCGCGCCAACCTGCGCGACGTGCCCGGCCACCAGGCCTCCATCGACGCCGTGAGCGAGATCCTGGTCGAGCGCGGGCGCCACGCCGAGCTCTGTCAGCTGCTCGGCGAGCAGGCCGACCTCCTGGAGCACGCGGGCCAGGGCGCACGCGCCGCCGAGCTCTACGCGCGCGCCGCGCGCATCGCCGAGGAGAACCTCGCCGATCTCGAGCGCGCCGTCGGGTCGCTCACGCGCGTCGTCGCGCTCGGCCCGAGCAACGACGCGCTCGACGCCCTGGCGCGCCTGCTCTTGAAGCGCGAGGAGCCCGCGGTCGCGGCCAAGTGGCTGGCGCAGCGGCTCGAGACCTCGAACGCCAAGGAGCGCGTGCCGGTGCTCCTGCGCCTGGCCCGCGCCCACCTGGCGGCCGAGCAACGCGACGCCGCGGTGGCGGCGCTCGAGACGGCCTTCGCGGAGGCGCCGCGCAATGCCGAGGTGCGCAAGCTGCTGCTCGGCCTGCACCGCCAGCGCGAGGACTGGAAGGCCCTCGGTCAGGCGCTCAGCGTCGCGGCCGAGCACGTCACGGACGAGGCCACCGTGCTCGCCTACGCGCGCGAGGCCGCCGAGATCTACTGCGAGCGGCTCGACACGCCGCAGCTGGCCGTCCCGCTGCTCAAGCGCGCCGTCGCGCTCGAGCCGGACGACCGCAAGCTGAAGGGCATGCTCGCCGAGGGCCTGAAGCGGAAGGGCGATCTCGACGAGGCGCGCGAGCTGCTCGCGGCGCTCATCGAGGACTTCGGCCGGCGGCGCTCGCCCGAGCGCGCCGACGTGCACCTGCAGCTCGCCAAGGTGTGCCACGCCCAGGGCCGCAGCGTGGAGGCCATCGAGCAGCTCGATGCCGCGAGCAAGATGGACGCGAGCAACATCGAGATCCAGGCGATGCTGGCGCGCCTGGCGCGCGAGAGCGGTCAGCTCGACCGCGCCGAACGCGCCTACCGCACGCTGCTCGTCACGCTGCGCCGCCTCACCGCCGAGGAGCAGCGCACGGCGCCGGTGGGGGCGACCGAGATCCTGCTCGAGCTGTGCCGCATCGCCGCGGCGCGCGGTCAGGCCGACAAGGCCGACGAGCTCGTGCAGTCGGCGCTCGAGGCGCTCGCGCAGAACGACGCCGAGGCCCCGCGCGTGCAGGCGAGCCTGCGCGAGCACGGCGAGCACGAGCTCTTGCGCCGCGTGCTCGAGGCCCGGCTCGGGCACGTGCGCGGCGCTCACCGCCGCGCCGAGATCCACGGCGAGATGGCCGACGTGCTGGCGGGACCGCTCGGGCGGCCGCGCGACGCGCTCGAGTCGCGCATCGCCGCCATGGAGACCGACCCGGCCTCCCCCGTGCACCACGACAAGGCGCTCGCGCTATGCAGCGAGCTCGGCGAGCTCGAGCGCTACGTGACGCTCGTCGAGGAGCTGCTCACGCGCTCGCGGCGCGACACCGACGTGCACGTGCGCTGCGAGCTCCTGCTGCGGCTCGGCGAGGTGCACGAGAAGCGCGGCGACCTCGACGGCGCGACCGACCTCTATCGCCAGGCCGAAGCACTCGGCGTGCGGCTCGTGGACGTGTGGCGCGCCGCGGCGCGCGTCGCGGCCGCCCGCGGCGACAACGACGAGCACGTGCGCCTGCTCGGCAAGCTCGCGAGCTTCGGCGGCGTAGAGGGCGACGCCCGCGCGGACGCGCTCTACCGCCTGGCCGAGGTGCAGCTGGCCACGGCCGACACGCTCGAGGAGGGCATCGACTCGCTGTCGCGCGCCCTGTCGGACGACGCGCGCCCCGAGCGCGCGGCGCTCATCCTGCGGCGCGCCACCGAGGTGCACGAGCCGAACGCCCGCCTGCTCGACCTGTACGAGCAGGTGGCGCGACGCGCCGCGGATCCGCAGCTCCTCTTGCACTACCTCGAGCGCCGCGCGGGCCATCCCGCGGCCACGCCCGAGCAGATCAAGGAAGGCGTGGCGCTCGCCGGCGAGCTCGGCGACGGCGCGCGGGCCGAGGCGCTCATGCTGCGGGCCGTCGAGGTGGCCGAGGGGCTCGACGACGGGCGCAGCCGCGTGGCCTGGGCGCTACTCGGGCTGGCCGAGCGACGCCGCGACGCGGGCGACATCGCCGGGGCGGTCAAGTGGCTGTGCGACGCCGCCGACGTCGCCGAGCCGGCGCGGTTGTTCGAGCTCGGACGCACGGTCGCGACGGCCGTCGCCGGGCCGGGCGGCGACCTCACCCTCGCGGCCAAGCTCTACGAGCGGCTGCTCGAGCGCGACGCCACGGCGCGCGACGCCTGGGAGCCGCTCACCGACATCTACCGGCGCCTCGGCGAGGTCGACAAGCTGGCGCGGGTCGTCGACGAGACGCTCGACGGGCTGCAGGACAAGCGCGACAGGAACACGCTGCGCGTCATCCTGGCGCGCGCCCTGCTCGCCAAGGGCGACCGCGCCGAACAGGCGATGCGCGTCCTGCAGGAGGTGCTCACCGAGGATCCGCAGCACGACGAGGGGCAGGTGCTCCTGCTCGAGCACCTCGAGCAGACGGGCAACCTCGAGGAGCTGAACCAGCTCATGCGGCGCCAGCTCGAGGCCGCGCGCGAGCGTGGCGAGCCCGCGGCCATCCGGGCCACCTCGCTGCGCCTGGCGGCACGCCTCGAGCGCGACGAGGCGCTCGAGGTGCTGCGCGCCGCGCTGGAGCAGGCGGGCGACGACGCCGCCCTGCTCGAGGCGCTGCTCGCGCGGCTCGGCAGCGACCACGATGCGGCGGAGCTGCTGGTGCTCGGCGAGCGCCTGCTCAAGGTCGAGCCCTCCGAGCGCGTGGCCGATCACGCGCTCGCGCTCGCGGCCGAGCACGACGCCAGCGCCGACGAGGCCGGAGCGCTGCGCGTGCTCGAGCTCGGCTACCAGCGCGTGGCCGGTCACGAGGCCCTGCGCGCGCGCCTCGAGGAGCGCTACCGCGCCCGGGGCGACTTCGCGGGCCTCGCCCGCACGCTGCTCGACGCCGCGGCGCGCCAGACCGATCCGGCGGCGCGCGCCGGCGCGCTGCGCGAGGCGGCCAGCGTGTACCGCGACCGGCTCGGCGATCTCGGTCAGGCGGCGCGCCTGCTGGCAGAGGCCGTGGAGCTCGCCCCGAACGACACCGCTCTGCGCATCGAGCTCGCCTTCAACATGCGCGCCGGTGGCGACGCCGACGGCGCGCTCGGCGCGATCTCCCAGGCGCTCGAAGACGCCACCGAGGACGCAGCACGCCTCGCGCTCTTGCGGGCGCGCGCCGAGCTGCGCCACGCCGACGACGACGCCGGCATCCTGCACGACCTCGAGCAGGCGTACGCGCTCGCGCCCGTGGCCGTGGTCGGCGATCTGAGCCAGGCGCTCGAGCGGCGCCGAGGCCGGGCCCAGGGGGCCGGTGACGTCGAGGCCGAGCGCGCGGCGACGCTGCGCCTCGCCGAGCTCTTGCTGTCCACCGGTCAGCGCGGCGAGACCTCGGCCCTGCTGGGTCAGTGGATCGAGCGCCACCCAGAGGACGTCGAGGCAATGCACCAGGTGCTGGCGCTCGACCAGGCGGACGGTCGCTGGGCGGCCGTGGCGAGCACCTGCGAGCACCTCATCCCGCTCGAGACGGGCGAGGGACAGGTGCACGCGGCGCTCACGCTCGCCCACGCCTGTCGCGAGGTCGGCACGCCCGAGCGGGCACGGGCCGGCCTCGAGACCACGCGCGCCGCGCAGCCCCACGACGCGAGCGTGCGCGCGGCGTTGCGCGACCTCTACGCGGCGACGGGTGCGCAGCGCGAGTACGCGCTCATGCTGCTCGAGGACGCGGCGGGGCTCGAGGACCGCAAGGCCGCCGGCGAGCTGTCGTTGAAGGCGGGCCTCGCGCTCGTCGAGCTCGGCGACGCGCAGTCGGCGGTGCCGGCGCTGCGCAACGCGGTGGCGATGCTGCCCGACAGCGCCGACGCGGTGGTGGCGCTCGCCGACTCCTACATCCTCGGGCAGTGGTACGACGAGGCCGACGGCGTCCTCGACGAGGCCATCGCCGCGAGCAAGGGCCGCCGCACCGAGGCCCAGAGCCTGTACTTCCACCGCAAGGCCTACCTCGCGGGCGGGCGCGGCGACCGCGCCGGGCAGTTCAACTTCCTGCAGGAGGCACACAACTGCTTCAAGAAGAACGGGCAGGTCGCTGCCGAGCTCGCCGACCTCGCCGAGGAGCTGGGCGAGCTCGACGTCGCGATGAAGACGCTGCGCACCATCACGCTCCTCGAGGGACCCTGCCCGATCACGCAGGCCGTGGCGTTCATGCGCCAGGGCAAGATCGCCCTGCGCCAGGGCGACAAGCGGAGCGCGGTCATGTGGGCGCGGCGCGCGCGTCGCGAGGACCCCGAGAACGCGGACATCGAGGCCTTCCTGAAGGAAACGGAGGGTCGCTGAGCCGCGACCGAGCGGCACCGGCCGGCGTGGACGGCGGCCGGTGCCTTCGTCTACCATGCGAGCCACACACATGAAGCGCGCCGCTGCACGGAAGAGGGGCTTCGGACTCGGGCGGTCGTGGTGGCTGGCAGGCGCCGCCGCCGCGGTGCTCGCCGTGCCCGCTCTGACGCGCGCTCAGAATCCGCCGACCGAGCCGAGCGCGACGGCGA
>JACRDA010000272.1 GCA_016212965.1 Myxococcales bacterium | reverse complement strand
CTGCTCTGCTGCTCTGCTGCTCTGCTGCTCTGCTGCTCTGCTGCTCTGCTGCTCTGCTGCTCTGCTGCTCTGCTGCTCTGCTGCTCTGCTGCTCTGCTGCTCTGCTGCTCTGCTGCTCTGCTGCTCTGCTGCTCTGTCGCATCGCAACCCCGCTTTCGTTCGCCCGTCTCGGAACCGAGGGTACCGAACAACAACTGCCCGTGGGAAGGGACAGCCAACAAGTTTCGATTGGTGATGTAGGTGTCCGTGTGCGCGGGTCATCACCCTTCGGTGAAAGCCCTCTGATCCATGAATCGACCCGCCACGCCTGGGAGTTGCGCGAAAAACGCACCACGTAGCGTCGCGCAGCGCGGACCCGCACGGACGATTGTCATGCAAAGGTATACAAGTACGCGACCCACGCATCGATGGCCGCGCGTGCGCGCATGGGCTCCGCTTGGTCGCGTGGCGCTCCCCGTCAGCCGGCGTACAGGATGAGCGACAGCCCCTCGAAGGCGCGCCGCCCGAGCGCCTCGTAGCGGTGCGGCCGGTCGGCCCGGAAGAAGAGCGCGTCGCCCGGCGCGAGCTCGTGGCGCTCGGCGCCGAGGCTGAGCGCGAGCTTGCCGGTCGTGACGACGAGCTCCTCGAAGCTCCCGGCCGGGTGCGCGTCCGCGTCCTCCGCGCCCCCGGCCTCGAGCCGCAGGGCGTAGAGCTCGACCTTGTGGCCGGGCACGTTGGCGAGCAGCGGGCGGCTGCGGAAGGCGCGGTCGGCCGAGTAGAGGTAGTCGGCGTCGGCGGCGCGAGACAGGCGCACGGGCTCGGGCTCGGTCTCCTCGCCGACGAGCTCCGCGAACGAGACGCCGAGCCCGCGCGCGATCTTCCACACGACCGCGATGGTCGGGTTGGTCTTCAGCGTCTCGATCTGGCTCAGCATGCCGCGGCTCACCCCCGAGCGCTGCGCGAGCTCCTCGAGGCTCAGGTTGGCGGTGCGACGCAGGCGGCGCAGGCGCTCGGCGACCTGGGTGTTGATGTCGTCCACGGGTGCGCTCCCTCGATGTTCAACATGTCGAACAGGTGATTGACATGGTGAACTCGTCCAATATACTGAACAAGACGTCGCGGACACAACGCTCGTCCGCGCGCCGCACACCGCGAGGTCCACCATGTCCTACTTCGACGACAACTCCCGCTCCATCGGCCGCACGCCGCTCGTGCGCCTGAACCGCATCGTCGCCGGCAGCCGCGCCACGGTGCTCGCCAAGATCGAGGGGCGCAACCCGGCCTACTCGGTCAAGTGTCGCATCGGCTCGGCCATGGTGTGGGACGCGGAAGACAAGGGGCTGCTCGCGCCGGGCAAGGAGATCGTCGAGCCCACGAGCGGCAACACCGGCATCGCGCTCGCGTTCGTGGCGGCGGCGCGCGGCTACCCGATCACGCTCACCATGCCCGAGACCATGAGCCTCGAGCGCCGCAAGGTGCTCGCGGCCTTCGGCGCCAAGCTCGTCCTCACGGAGGGGGCGAAGGGCATGAAGGGCGCGATCGCGCGCGCCGAGGAGATCGTGGCGAGCGACCCGGGCCGCTACTTCATGCCCCAGCAGTTCAAGAACCCGGCGAACCCGGCGATTCACGAGAAGACGACGGGCCCCGAGATCTTCGAGGACACGAACGGCGCCGTGGACGTGCTCGTCTCGGGCGTCGGCACGGGCGGCACCATCACCGGCGTGTCGCGCTACTTCAAGAAGCAGAAGGGAAAGGCGCTGCTCTCCGTCGCGGTCGAGCCGACCCACAGCCCGGTCATCACCCAGCGCCGCGCGGGCCAGGATCTCGCGCCCGGCCCGCACAAGATCCAGGGCATCGGCGCGGGCTTCATCCCCGACAACCTCGACCTCGCGATGGTCGACCGCGTCGAGCAGGTGACGAACGACGAGTCGTTCACCTTCGCGCGCCGGCTCATCCGCGAGGAGGGCATCCTCGCCGGCATCTCGTGCGGCGCGGCCGCGGCCGTGGCGGCGCGCCTCGCCTTTCTCCCCGAGTTTGCGGGCAAGACCATCGTCGCCATCCTGCCCGACTCGGGCGAGCGCTACCTGTCGGGCGCGCTCTTCGAGGGCGTCTTCAACGAGGCGGGCATCGCGATCTGAGCCTCGGCGCGTAGCGCCCGGGGTCGCGCCGCCCGGCCGGGACCGCTACCATGCGCAGAGACCCATGCTCGGCCTGCTCAAGCGACGCCTGCGCCGCTACGACATCGACAGCCTCGAGAATCGCGACGAGGGGCTCATCGCGGCGGCGGTCGGCTTCGTGGAGCAGACGCTCGGGCGCTACCACCGCGCCGAGGTGCGCGGCGTGGAGCGCATTCCGCCGGGCGCGGCGCTCTACGTCGGCAACCACAACAGCTACACGTACACGCCCGACACGTACCTCTTCGCGGCGGCGGCGTACCGCAAGCACGGCATCGAGGCCGTGCCCTTCGGCCTGGCGCACGAGGTCATCTTCTCGTTCCCGGTCGTGAACCAGTTCCTCGCGCCCCTCGGCGCCGTGCGCGCGAGCCACCAGAACGGCGAGCGCCTGCTCGGCTCGGGGCGCAAGGTGCTCGTCTACCCCGGCGGAGACCTCGACGCCCTGCGCCCCTACCGGCACCGGAACCGCATCGTCTTCGGGGGCCGGCGGGGCTACGTGCGCCTCGCGCTCCGCGCGGGCGTGCCCATCGTCCCCGTGGTCGCGGCGGGCGCGCACGCCACCTTGCTCGTGCTCGACGATCTGCGCCCGCTGGCGCGCGCCATCGGTGCCGAGCGCTACCTGCGCACGAAGGTGTGGCCGCTCTCGCTCAGCTTCCCGTGGGGTCTCACGCTCGGCCCGCCGCCCCCGTGGCTACCGTACCCCGCGCGCATCCTCATGGAGGTGCTCCCGCCCGTTCGCTTCGAGCGCACCGGGCCCGCGGCCGCCGCCGACGAGGCGTGGGTGGCGCGCTGCGCGGACGCGGTCGAGCGCGCGATGCAGGCTGCGCTCACGCGGCTCGCGATCGAGCGGGATGGGGCGAGCCGAGAGCGGTCGCGAGGCAGTTGACCCCCGCCGGCCTCGGGCCGAGCGTCCCCGCCATGCTCCTCAACCGCTTCGAGAAGGCGCTCATGAACAACCCGGTGCGCGCCGCCGTGCAGCGGCACTTCGAGGCGCGGCGCCTGTACGCGCTCGGCGGGCCGATCCGCGGCGGGCACGCGCTCGAGGTCGGGTGCGGGCGCGGGGTCGGGACCGAGCTCGTGCTCGAGCGCTTCGGCGCGCGCTCGGTCGACGCCTTCGACCTCGATCCGCACATGGTCGAGCTCGCGGGCCGTCGCCTGGCGCGCCACGGCGATCGGGTGCGGCTCTGGGTCGGCGACGCGGAGCGCATCGAGGCGCCGGACGCGACCTACGACGCCGTCTTCGACTTCGGCATCATCCACCACGTGCCGGCCTGGCCGAAGGCCCTCGCCGAGATCCACCGCGTGCTGAAGCCCGGTGGGCGCTTCTACGCCGAGGAGGTGCTCGCGGCGTTCGTCCTGCATCCGGTCGTGCGGCGCTTCTTCGACCACCCGGAGGAGGATCGCTTCGACCACGCGCGCTTCGTCGCGGAGCTCGGCCAGGCCGGCTTTCTGCTCGTCGACACGCGCGTGCTCTGGGGCGGCTTCGGCTGGTACGTGGCCGACCGGCCGAGCTGAGCGCCCTGGCGGAGGCTCCAGGCTCCGGGCTGCAGGCTTCAGGTGCGGTCCTCCGCGGACCGTGGACCGTGGACCGAAGCCGTAGTCCGGAGCCTCGCGTCGCCAAGCGGGAAAGCCGGTTCGGCCGACGCTCAGCCGCGGAGCTTCTTCGCGAACTCGGCGACGCGCTTGCCGAGGTAGGCGCCGTGCGCGAGATCCTGAGCCGTCGGCCCGTCGCCCTTCTGGCCGGTCGTGACCGACGGCCCGTAGGGGTTGCCGCCCGACGCGAAGACCAGCGGGTCCGTGTAGCCGGGCGTCACGATGGCGCCGCCGAAGTGGTAGATGCTGTTGAAGAGCGCGAGCAGCGTCGACTCCTGGCCGCCGTGCGCGTTCATCGCCGAGCAGAAGCCGGCGTACACCTTGTCGGCGAGCTTGCCCTGGAACCAGAGGCCGCCCGCGCCGTCGAGGAAGGCCTTGAGCTGCGAGGCGACGTTGCCGAAGCGCGTGGGGGTGCCGAACACGATGGCGTCGGCCCAGGCGAGGTCGTCGTTCGTGGCGCGGGGCTCGCCCTTCATCTTGTCGACGAAGGCGCGCCACTTCGGGTTCGAGTCGATCGCGGCGTCGGGTGCGGTCTCCGCGACGAGGCGCTGCCTCACCTCGGCGCCCGCAGCGCGCGCGCCCTCGGCGACGGCCGTGGCCATGGCGTGGTTGGTACCGGTGGACGAGTAGTAGAGGATGGCGACGTTCGACATGGCGCCGAAGCTAACCACGGCCCCGTCCCTTGTCGACACGGCCCCCCCGAGGCCGTCAGCGCGCGTCGACCGTGGCGCGGCCGCGAGCACGTGGCGCTGCGCACGCGTCTGGGGCAGGATGGCGCCGTGTCGTCGAACATGCAGATGCGCCTCGGCTCCGGCCGCGAGATCTATCTGTACCCTGCGCCCACGCGCGGCCCACTGAGCCAAGTGGTCGTCCAGGCGCTCCACGCGACCGGGCGCCTCCGGTCAGCCGCCGAGGTGGCGCCGTTCACCTGGCGGGCGAGCGACGAGGGGCTCCTGCGACGGCTCGTGGTGAGCGCGCACGCCATGCCGGTCGAGAACGCCTACGACATCCAGGTCATGGCCACCCATGAGACGACACCGGCGGGCACCGTCTTCGCGTTCGTCTGTTTCGTCAGCATCGTCGGCTGGTTCTTGCTCATCTTCGCGATGATGGGCCGCAGCACGCGCGAGCAGCGCGAGCTCGACGAAGTGGCGCACGGGGTGCGCGCCCTGCTCGCGCAGCAGCTCGGTGCGCCGCGCCTCGGCGACTATCGGCTGGCGGCTCAGCCGTCGTAGAGGTCGTCGACGGAGGTGGCGCGGCAGCCAACTACGCCCGCGTCCCTCGTCGACGAGGCCGCGAGGCCGCGAGCGCGTCAGCGCGCGTCGACCGTGGCGCGGCCCCGCAGCCGCTCGAGCCAGCGCCGCGGCGCGAGCTCCGGCAGCGGCGGGCGCCGCAGGCCGTAGAAGCGCGCGTGGAAGCAGTGCCGGTGCCAGAGCTGGAAGAGCTCGCCGTAGAGCCGCTGCCACGGGCGCTCGACGAGCCAGTCGAGACGCGCGCGCACCTCGGGGAACTCGACCGCGAGCGCGAGCAGGCGCTGCAGGTTCTCGAGGCGCGCGCGCTCGCCGGGCGCGGGCTCGCGGAGGCCGCTCTCGGCGTAGTAGTTGTTGTCGAGCGCGTCGAAGTCGCCGTGGAACCAGCCGCCCCGCACGGCGTAGTCGGTCAGGCGCGTGCCCGGGTAGGGCTGGAACACCATGGTCATCGCGTAGTCGACGCCGGCCCGCACGTTGAGCTCCATCGTCTTCTTCGCCAGGGCGTAGGTCTCGCCGGGCAGGGCGACCATGTTGAAGGACATGATGCGGATGCCGTGCTCGCGGAGCAGGCGGCACGCCGCGACGATGCGCTCGCTCGTCACCTTGCGATCGAGCACGTGGATGCGGAGCTCGTCGTCGCCGGTCTCGATGCCCATGCCGACGCCGGAGCAGCCGCCCGCGGCGAGGGCGCGGGCGAGGCGCGCATCCACCTGATCCGGGCGCACCTTGCAGTAGAAGGGCAGGCCGACGTCGCGCCGCAGCCGCCCGCCGAGCTCCTCGACCCAGGGGCGCGAGACGCAGAAGTTGGCGTCGAGGAACCACACCAGGCTCATCGGGTAGCGGCGGCGGACGGCGAGGACTTCGTCGACGACGAGGGCAGGGCTCCGCAGGCGCACGCTCTTGCCGAGGCCGCGGTACATCTCGAGGAGCGTGCCGTTGAAGCAGTAGGCGCAGCGGAACGGGCAGCCGCGCGAGGCGAGGAAGGCCTTCACCGGGAAATCGCGGAGATACGCGTTGTCGGCGAAGAAGAGGTCGCGGTCCGGGAGCGGCAGCCGATCGAGCTCCTGCTCCATCGGGCGGAGCGGTCCTGCGACGACGTCGTCACCGTGCCGGTAGCGCGCGCCCCGGACCACGCGCCCGTCGCCCGCCCGGAAGGCCTCGAGGAGCTCGGGCGCCGTGCCCTCGCCCTCGCCGACGACGACCGCGTCGAGCGCCGGATTGGCGAGGATCTCGGGGAAGAAGGTCGGGTGGGGCCCGCCCATCACCGTGCGCACGCCGAGGGCGCGCTTGGCCGCGCGCGCCCAGCGGAGGTACTCCTTGTGCAGGCCCGTCGTCACCGAGAGCCCGAGCACCTCGACGCCCGTGCCGCGGAGCTGCCGGACGAGGTCCTCGGCGTCGGTCGCCTGCACGAGCCGCACGCGGTGGCCCGCCTCGCGGAGAGCCGCCGCCACGTACATGATCCCGAACGAGGTGACCTCGCGGGCGCGCAGCGTCCCGAACGCCACTTCCATCGCGATCGCCATCATGTCACGCTTCGCAGGCAGAAGGTGGTGAGCATGGCGAGCACCGGCAAGCTGAGACGCCTGGTCACGCTGTCCGCCCTGGTCGCCGCGGCCTCCGCGAGCGCGGCCTGGGGAGCTTTTCTCGCGGCATGTCAGCCGAAGTCGGGGACCGGTAGCGGCCCGAGCGGCGCCGGCCCGAGCGGCACCACGGGCTCGTCGCCTCCGCCTGCGACGGTCACGGTGCCCCCCGTGCCGACGGCGGCGAGCGCGACGCCGAGCGCGAGCGCGACGGGCCCCGAGGACGCCGGCGCTCCGAGCGCGTCCGCGTCCGACGCGGGGCACCACCCGCCCGTGCCGCAGCCGACCTCGACGCCGTGGCGCCACATCGAAGCCGAGTGACCCAGAGGATTCACAAGAAGAACAGAAGGGCAGAAGGCGGCGCTGGGGACAGCGCCGCGGGAAACGAGGAATCTCGAGGCCGAAGCCCTCGTACCTTCGGTTCCTCGCGTCTCCTCCTACGATCCTACGAAAACAGTGTCGGAGGCGCCCGTGATCACAGCATCCCGCACGCTTGGCTCCTGGGCTTCTGGTCTTCTGGCCTTCGTGTGACCCCTGCTCCTGCCTGCGGGGGCCGACGTTTCACTTGCTCGCGGCGGCCGCCGCCCGCGCTACCGCCGGCGAGAGCCGTGAACGGTGACCGCGTCGGCGCTGCGGCGCCGTAGCGGCCGCTTTCCGGCCCGCGCGATCTGTTGCAAGCTCCCGCTCCCCGGTGGGTCACCACCAGGGGCTCACGAAAGGATCGCTCCGTGCTCACCGCCTATCGCCAGCATGTCGCCGAACGCGCCGCCCTCGGGATCCCGCCGCTGCCGCTCTCCGCGGAGCAGACGAAGGAGCTCGTCGCCCTTCTCGCTGCGCCGCCCGCCGGTGAAGAGCAGGCGCTCGTCGAGCTCCTCACGCACCGCGTGCCCGCGGGCGTCGACGACGCGGCCAAGGTGAAGGCCGCCTTCCTCGCCCAGGTCGCCGCCGGCGAGACGAAGTGCGCGCTCCTGTCGCCGACCAAGGCGACGGAGCTGCTCGGCACCATGCTCGGCGGCTTCAACGTGGCGCCGCTCGTGTCGCTGCTCGACAGCGCCGTGTGCGGCGCCGCCGCGGCGCGCGCGCTCGAAGACACCCTGCTCGTGTTCGACGCCTTCCACGACGTGAAGGACAAGGCCGACAAGGGCAACGCCCACGCCGTGGCCGTGCTCCGGAGCTGGGCCGACGCGAAGTGGTTCACCTCACGGCCCGCCGTCCCCGAGAGCGTGAAGGTCACCGTCTTCAAGGTGCCGGGCGAGACCAACACCGACGATCTGTCGCCGGCGCCCGACGCCTGGTCGCGGCCCGACATTCCGCTCCACGCGCTCGCGATGCTGAAGAACCCGCGCCCCGGCGTCGCGGACAAGCCGCTCGAGGTGCTCGCCGACCTGAAGAAGAAGGGCCACCCGGTCGCCTACGTCGGCGACGTCGTCGGCACGGGCTCCTCGCGCAAGAGCGCCACCAACTCCGTGCTCTGGTGGACGGGCGACGACATCCCGTTCGTGCCGAACAAGCGCTTCGGCGGTTACTGCCTCGGCGGCAAGATCGCGCCCATCTTCTTCAACACCCAGGAGGACGCGGGCGCCTTGCCGCTCGAGCTCGACGTCTCGAAGATGGAGACGGGCGACGTCGTCGAGCTCCGGCCCTACGAGGGCAAGGCCCTGAAGAACGGCGAGGTCATCGCGACCTTCCAGGTGAAGAGCGCGGTCCTCTTCGACGAGGTGCGCGCCGGCGGCCGCATTCCGCTCATCATCGGCCGCGGCCTCACCCAGAAGGCGCGCGAAGCGCTCGGCCTGCCGCCGTCGACCGTGTTCCGCCTGCCCGAGAGCCCGAAGGCCTCCGCGAAGGGCTACTCCCTCGCGCAGAAGATGGTGGGCCGCGCCTGCGGCGTCGCCGGCGTGCGGCCGGGCACCTACTGCGAGCCCCGGATGACGACGGTCGGCTCGCAGGACACGACCGGCCCGATGACGCGCGACGAGCTGAAGGATCTCGCCTGCCTCGGCTTCTCGGCCGACCTCGTGATGCAGTCGTTCTGCCACACGGCGGCCTACCCGAAGCCCGTCGACGTCAAGACGCACCGCGAGCTGCCGTTCTTCATCCAGTCGCGCGCGGGCGTCGCGCTGCGCCCCGGCGACGGCGTCATCCACTCGTGGCTGAACCGGCTGTGCCTGCCCGACACCGTCGGCACGGGCGGCGACTCGCACACGCGCTTCCCGATCGGCATCTCGTTCCCCGCGGGCTCGGGCCTGGTCGCCTTCGCGGCCGCGACCGGCGTCATGCCCCTCGACATGCCGGAGTCGGTGCTCGTGCGCTTCAAGGGCACGATGCAGCCCGGCGTGACGCTGCGCGATCTCGTCAACGCCATCCCGCTCTGGGCCATCAAGCAGGGCCTCCTGACGGTCGAGAAGAAGGGCAAGAAGAACGTCTTCTCCGGCCGCATCCTCGAGATCGAGGGCCTGCCGAAGCTCAAGGTCGAGCAGGCCTTCGAGCTCAGCGACGCCTCGGCCGAGCGCTCGGCCGCGGCCTGCGCCGTGCGCCTCGATCCCGAGCCGGTCGCCGAGTACCTGCGCTCGAACGTGGCGCTCATGCGCTGGATGATCGCGAACGACTACGAGGATCGCCGCACGCTCGAGCGCCGCATCGCGGCGATGGAGGCCTGGCTCGGCAAGCCCGAGCTCCTCGCTCCCGACGCCGACGCCGAGTACGCCGCGGTCATCGAGATCGACCTCGCCGAGATCCGCGAGCCCATCGTCGCGTGCCCCAACGACCCCGACGACGTGAAGCCGCTCTCGGCGGTCGCGGGCGACAAGATCGACGAGGTGTTCATCGGCTCGTGCATGACCAACATCGGTCACTTCCGCGCCGCCTCCACCCTGCTCGACGGCAAGACCGATCTGCCGGTGCGGCTGTGGGTCGCGCCCCCGACGAAGATGGACCAGCAGATCCTCAGCGAGGAGGGCTACTACGGCATCCTCGGGCGCTCGGGCGCGCGCATCGAGATGCCGGGCTGCTCGCTCTGCATGGGCAACCAGGCCCAGGTGCGCAAGGGCTCGACGGCCATGTCGACCTCGACGCGCAACTTCCCGAACCGCCTCGGCATCGACACGCGCGTGTACCTCGGCTCGGCCGAGCTCGCCGCCGTGTGCGCGCTGCTCGGCAAGATCCCCACGGTCGAGGAGTACATGCGGCAGGTCGGCGCGATCGCCAAGAAGGCGTCGAGCATCTACCGCTACATGAACTTCGACGAGCTCGAGGCGTTCCGGGCGTAACCGCGCCTCCGCCTGGCTCGGCGGCCCAGCGGCGGCGCGGCCCGCGGCCGTGATATGTCTCGGTCATGCGTCGCGCCATCCGCACCCGCCTCGTCGTGCTCTACGCGGGACTCGGGGCCGTCGTCGCGCTCGCAGCCTGTGCGAGCGGCCTCACGGACGACGGCGCGGGCGGCAGCGGCGCCGCGACGACCGGCTCCGGGGGGAGCGGTGCAGCGGGTGGGTCGACGACGAGCACGACGACGAGTACTTCGACGACGACCACCACCTCGACGACGACCACCACCTCGACGACGAGCAGCACCACGACGAGCACTTCGACGACGACCAGCACGACGACGACGACCACGACCGGCACGGGCGGTGCGGGCGGCGACGGCGGCGCGGGACAGGGTGGCAGCGTGGGCTGTCCCACGACGCCGGCGAACGTGGCGGGCTGTCCGTCTTGCGGCAACTTCTGCGACACCCCGTGGAACGTGAGCTGGAGCCCGGTGAACGGCGCGACGCACTACGTCGTCACGTACACCTGCCTCTTTGCGCACGAGTTCCAGACGGCGAGCACGGTCGTCGATCTCTGCTCCGAGGTCGGCATGTGCGCCGACGTGTTCTGCGCGAACGGGGCCGGGGCGGTCACGGTCAAGGCCTGCAACGCGAACTGCTGCTCCGCCGCGGTGGTCGCCCCGGACACGCCGATCGCGTGTGGCGGCGGCGTCTGCTGCTGAGGGCCTGACCTGCCCCCGCGTCTCGCGCCGGGCACGGACACGAGACACGGGCACGGACACGAGACACGGACACGAACACGGACACGGAACACGGGCTCGGGCTCGGGCTCGACGCGGTCCGCGAGCCTCGTGCCCACACACTTCTAGAGGGACGGGTCCCACGGCTCCGGGCGCTTCGTCACCGTGAGGCAGGGCCGCGGCGTCGTGTGCTTGGCGGGCGGGCCCGCGTCCGCGGGCCGTGCGGAGGCGGTCGTCGTGCCGGCCCCGGCGTCCGGCGGCGCGGGCGCGAAGGTGAGGCAGGGCGTCGCCGCGGTCTCCGGGCTCGTGACCGGCGGCGACGGGGCCACGGTGAGGCACGGGGTTGGCGCGGTCGTGGGACCGCCGTCGCGCTCGATGGGTGGCTCGAGACAGGGCCGTGGGCTGGCGTCCTCGCAGCCCGGTGCGAGGCCCGCGGCCGCGAGCGCGAGGAAGCGCGCCCGGCGCCCGAGGATGAGCCGGCGCGCGCCCGGCGCCGCTCGGTCGTCGGCGGTTGCCGTGCGGGCTCCAGCGTGCTCCGGCTCGTCCGGCGTGCGGTCGCTCATGGCGCCCTCTCGGGTAGGCCGATGCGCTCCCGGACCGCGAGATCGTGGATTTCGAGATCGAGGGCCGCGACGATGTCGGCGAGCAGGCGCGCCTCGGCGTCGTCGATGCGCTTGCCCCAGCCGACGTACTCGCGCGAGGCCCGCGCGACGTCGATGCAGAGGCGCGCGACGAAGGCCCGGTAGCGCCGGGCGAGCTCGGGCGGAAGCTTCGCGACGACGACCCGCAGGCGCGCGAGGTAGGCCGGGAACTCGGCGTCGTGCGTCTCGAGCGAGTCGGCGAGCGCGTCGAACGCCGCCTCGGCGTGGGGCGAGTACCGGAACTCGTCGCCGAGCTCGCCCACGACCGCGATGAGGCCGTCGATGCCGCGCGTGATTTCCTCTTCGGACGTGACGCCGTCGGCCATCGCCACGGCGCCGATCAGGCGGGGGATCGAGCTGAAGAGCACCTCTTGCTCGGCGTCGCCGAGCGCGGAGGCGGACTGTCGGAACGTCTGCGCCATCGGGTCGAGAATAGGCGATGAAGCGCCGGCGCGTACACGGCCGGCACGTCGGGCACGGCGGTCACGGTCGGGCGTCGAGGCGCTCGTGGCCCTCGGCGTCGCGCACCGACGTCACGCGGTGATCCTGGAGCTCGGCCGACCAGCCCACGGGCAACGACAGCACCTTGAGGAGATGGGGCCGCAGTTGCGCGACCTCCGCGAGCGGCACGCGGACGCTCGCGCCATCGGCTCCGACTCCGAGCGGCAGGAGCTGCCAGCCCGAGTCGCCGCTCGCGCTCGGGCGGGCGCGGTGCAGACGCACCGCCGGCGCCTCGAGGGCCCGGGCCACCACATCGAGCGTGTCGGTGAGGAGCCACGACTCGGGCGCGAAGGAGACGAGCTCGGCGGTCGCCATCTCGAGGACGGTCGTCTGCAGCGCGAAGGTGACGTCGAGGACGGTCCCCCTCGGCCGCTCGAGGTCGGGCATGCAGACGACGAGATCGTCGCCGCGCGCGCGCAGGCCGAGGGGCATGGCACCGAAGGTGAGCTCCGCGCCCGGCCCGAGCGAGGGCTCGCGCCGCGCGAGGTCGCGGAGCCAGTCGAGGAGCGCGTGCGCTGCGCCCTCCAGCAGCTCGGGGTGGGTGTGGCGCCCCTCGAACCACTGCACCACGATCGCGCGGCCGTGGGCGTCGGCACGCAGGAGCCGCAGGCGCCCGCGGTCGAACGGTGCGCCGATCGGTCGTGCGTCGTTGGCCTCGTCGATGCGACCCAGGCTCGACAGCGCCCACACGCGGCCTTGCCAGGCGGCCGGGGACCGCGGCTCGAGCTCGAGCGCCCGCGCGTAGCACGCGAGCGCCTCCTCTTCGCGGCCCAGGGAAACGAGGCTGTTGCCCTTGTTCGTCCAGGTGATCTCCTCGTCGGGATCGAGCGCGAGCGCGCGGTCGTAGCAGGCGACCGCCGGGGCGGGCTCGCCCCGGTCGTCGAGCAGGCGACCGGCGTTGACGAGGGCGCCGACGTGCGCGGGGTCGAGCTCCGAGGCGCGCCGGAAGCTCGCGAGCGCGTCGTCGAGCCGACCGAGCGCCTGCAGCACGTTGCCGCGCCCGAACCACCCGCCGGCGCGGCCGGGCTCGAGCTCGAGCACGCGCTCGAAGCAGACGAGCGCCTCGGCGGGTCGCTCGAGCTGCGACAGGAGCGAGCCCCGGGCGCCCCAGGCGGGAACGAAGGTGGGGTCGCACGCGATGGCGCCGTCCAGGCACTCGAGCGCCTCCGCGGGCCGGTCTGCCTGCAAGGCCTCGACGCAGCGGTCCATCCAGTCGGCGGCGGTTGGGGCCATCGTCACGCTCCACTGTTCGGTCGGTCGGTCATCTTGAACGGGGACGGCGGTTCCTCGATACTAGCGTCGTGATCCAGGTCCGGTGCAAGTGCGGGTTCTCGTTCGAGGCCCAGGATGCGGCGCGCGGCAAGAGCATCGAGTGCCTGCAGTGCCAGAGCCCGCTCGTGATCGGCGCGGCGGCCGCGGTGGCCCCCGCGCCGGCGGGACGCACCGACGTCGAGAAACGCGTGGGCGCGAAGGTCCTCGTGGCCCGCTCCACGGTCAAGCTCGCACCCATCGCCGAGGCCCTGCTCGACTTCGTGGCGCGCGTCGGGCCGCCGGCTCCGCGCGCCCTCTTCTGGTGGGGGCCCGTGCCCCTGTTCCTCCTGCCCGAGGGCGCGGACCGGCTCCGGGTTTGCGAGCCGGATCTGCGCCTCGAGGACGCGCGCTCGAGCCCGCAGCGCGACGTGTCGAGCGCCCTCGCGCTGACGACCCTGCAGGCCGGGCTCCACGAGACCACCCGCACGAACGCCGAGGATTTCCGCCTGGTCGACGCCCTGCTCGCGTACCGGGGCACCCGGGACGAGCGGCGCGTGTTCCTGCACCGCAAGTTCCCGCGCCGCCGCCTGGACGACACGACGACGGACCTCGGTTGGTTCCTCGGTCCCGACCCCGACTACTGGGCCAACCTCTCCGACCGCGAGGCCAACGACGAGCGCAACTACGCCCTCATCCCCATCCGCGAGCTCTACTACACGCGGCCGGCGCTCGTGGCGGCGCTCGGGCTGCCGATGGACTGGGTCGCTCACGGCGACGGCAACACCCTCACCAAGGTCTACGACCCGGCCGATCGGCTCGCCTGGGAGTTCGATCCGTCGCGGCGGGTCTTCGGCTGACGCGAAGCGCCATGGACGAGCGCACGGGCATCGCGGCGGTGGTCTTCGACTGGGCGGGCACGACCGTGGACCACGGCTGCCTGTCGCCGCTCGCCCCGTTCCTCGAGGTCTTCCGGCGCCGCGGCATCGCGCTCACGGCCGAGGAGGCGCGCGGGCCCATGGGCGTTCACAAGCGCACGCACCTCGAGCGGCTCTGCGCCCTGCCGGCCGTGGCCGCGGCGTGGCAGGCGCGCTTCGGGCGCACGCCGGGCGCCGACGACGTCGACGCGCTCTTTGCCGAGCTCGTGCCGCTGCAGCTCGCCGTGCTGCCGCGCTTCGCGACGCCGGTGCCGGGCTGCCTCGCGACGATGGCGTGGCTCCGCGAGCGGGGCATTCGCATCGGCACGACCACGGGCTACACGCGCGCGATGATGGACGTGCTCGCGCCGGTCGCCGCCGCCGCGGGCTTTGCGCCCGACGTCATCGTCGCGGCGGACGAGGTGGCGCACGCGCGGCCCTGGCCCGACATGTGTCTCCGGAATCTCGAGCTGCTCGGCATCACGGAGCCGGGCACCTGCGTGAAGGTCGACGACACGGTCGTCGGCATCGAGGAGGGGCTGCGCGCCGGCATGCGGACCGTGGGCGTCGTGATGACCGGCAACGAGCTCGGTCTCACGGAGCAGGCGCTCGCGGCCCTCGAGCCCGGCGAGCGCGAGCGCCGGCGCGCGGCAGGCTACGCCCGGCTGCGCGCGGCGGGGGCGCACGTCGTGCTCGACGGGATAGCCGAGCTCCCCGGGGCGCTGCTCGGGCTCGCGCGGCCTCCGGTCGCGCGCTGAGCTCAGGGCAGGCGCACTCCGGCGCGTGGACTCCCCGTCACCGGGGCGCATCTACGGGCGTGCGTCGGCGCCGCGAGCGCCGGGCCCGGACGCGACACGCTCCCGATCCAGCCGGACACGCCCGCGACCCGGCAGGTCGTCGCCGGCCCCCGGGGGTCCGGCGCGTTGCGCTGGCACGCAGCCTTTGCGGATCGGCCGGGCGGCCCTGCCCGGGATCGCTGCCAGATCTCGCGGGCACGCATCGTGCACGCCAGCGAGTGCTCGTCCGTGCGCCCTGCGGCCACCTGCGCGGGGCGACGGGCCTCGGTCCCGCGCCGTGGCTCGCCCCGGAGGGCCTTGCGCCGGGCGGGGCTCCGAGCGCGAAGGAGGGTAGGACCATGCTGAATCTACTATGGGGGGCCGCGGTCGTGCTGGCCGTGCTCTGGATCCTCGGCTTCAGTCTCAACTTCACGCTGGGTGGTTTCATCCACGTGCTGCTCGTGCTGGCGTTCGCCGCGGTCCTCATCCGGATCATCGCGGGCCGCCGGCACACGAGCGACTGAGGTCTCATGAGAAGCATGCGGTCGAGGCTCGCTCGCGCCGGCCCCGCCGCGTTCGCCGCCGCGCTCTTCGTGCTGGGTTGCGCCGGCGCAGGCCACGAGATGGCCAGGGGCGCGGTGCCCGGGGTCGTCGAGGGCATCTCCGACCGCGCCGTGCAGGAGAAGCTCATCGCGTCGGTCGATCCCGAGGTCGTCGCGCGAGCGACCGAGCGCATCGCGGCCGGCGTCGTGGACGGCACGCTCGACACCCTGGCCGACCCGGAGCGGCTCGGGCGCGTTCAGACCTTCGTCGGCGCCGGCATGGAACCCGTGGGGAGGTCGGTCGCCACGGCCATCACGGGCGCCTTCGACGCCACGGTCGACCGCGTCTTCGGTCGCGAGTCCCAGCTCGAGCTGCGGCGGCTCGTCCACCAGGTCGTGGTCGACTCCATGGCGGAGATCGTCCGATCGGTCAGGCAGGAGCTCGGGACGAAGGAGGAACGCGAGGCCGCGATCGGTGCCCTCGCGCGGACGGTCGCGCGGGAGGCGACGTTCGGGTTCCAGGATGCGATCGACGCGAGCCGGGCCGGCGCGGCCGAGGGGCCGACCGCGACGGGGGGCGGCAACGTGCTCACGGCGATGGGGGACGCGGCGGCGCTCGGACGCAACGTGCTCTGGGTCGGCGGCGCGCTCGTCGTGGTGCTGCTCCTCGGTCTCGTGACCGCCATCGTCCTCTTGCTGCGGCGCGGACGGGCGCCCGCGGTGGAGGTCGCCGGGCCCGAGGCATCGCTCGTGCTCCTCGCGCAGGCGCTCCGGTCGGCGGGCGACAAGCCCTGGGCGCGCGCGCTCCGAGAGACGCTCGCGGCGGCGTTGCGCGACGCCGAGCGGGACGCGCCGCGACACGTATCGCAGGACATGACGGGTACCGGAGCATCGGGCGGGGTGAACGGCTCCCGAAGCTGATCCGAGAGCCGTCCACGCTGGGTCGTCCAAGTCCACGTAGACGTCGCCGTCAACGACCACGTCAACGACCACGTCAACGTCTACGGTTCCGTCCCTGGGCGACGGCCCGGTGCCTCGGGCGATCCACCCGTTGATGGCCCTCGGCCCCGTTGCTAGCATCCGCGCCCACCATGAAGCGCTACAAGATCGCCTGGCTACCGGGGGACGGAATCGGGGTCGAGGTCATGGAGGCGGCCCGCATCGTGCTCGACGCGGCGGGCTTCGTGGCCGACTACACGCACGGGGACATCGGCTGGGACTTCTGGTGCCGCGAGGGCGATGCCTTGCCGCCGCGCACGGTCGAGCTGCTCCGGAGCTCGGATGCCGCGATGTTCGGCGCGATCACCTCGAAGCCCGCCAAGGCCGCGACGGCCGAGCTCGCCCCCGAGCTCCGCGACAAGGGCCTGTCGTACCGCTCGCCCATCGTGCGCATGCGCCAGGTCTTCGACCTCTACGTGTGCCTGCGCCCCTGCAAGGCCTACCCGGGCAACGAGCTCAACGTCATGGAGGGCATCGACCTCGTCGTCTTCCGCGAGAACACCGAGGATCTCTACGCCGGGGTCGAGTTCTCGCCCGTGCCGGCCGAGCTCGCGGCGACGCTCGGCCGGCTCACGAAGTCCTACGCGCCCTTCGGGGGGCTCGGTCCGGACGACCTCGCGATCTCGTGCAAGATCAACACCCGCAAGGGCTCGGAGCGCATCGTGCGGGCCGCCTTCGACTTCGCGAAGCAGCAGGGGCGCAAGAAGGTCACCGTCGTGCACAAGGCGAACGTGGTGCGCGCGACGGACGGCGTCTTTCTCGAGGAGGCGCGCAAGGTCGCGGCCGCCTACCCGGAGATCGCGCTCGACGAGGCCAACATCGACGCCATGTGCATGTGGTTGCTCAAGAATCCCTTCAACTACGACGTGCTCGTCGCGCCGAACCTCTACGGCGACATCATCTCGGACCTCTGCGCGCAGATGGTGGGTGGGCTCGGCTTCGGCTGCTCGGGCAACATCGGCGACAAGCTCGCCGTCTTCGAGCCGACGCACGGCTCGGCGCCGAAGCACGCGGGCCTCTACAAGGCCAATCCCATCGCGACCATCCTCGCCGCCAAGATGATGCTCGAGTGGCTCGGTGAGAAGACGATGGCGGCCCGGATCGAGGGCGCGACCGCTGCGGTGCTCGCGGAGGGCAAGGTCAAGACCTACGACATGGGGGGCAGCGCCAAGACGCTGGACATGGCAAAAGCCATCGCGGCGCGCATCTAGGGGGCGACGGTTCGCGGGCCGCCCCGGGCTGCCTGCCGTTTCCGCGGAGGCTGCCATGTCACGCATCGTCATCCACGAGGTCGGACTGCGCGACGGCCTGCAGATGGAAGCGCGCGTCGTCCCGACCGAGACGAAGCTTCGCTGGCTCGAGCGCCTCGTCGCCTCGGGCGTCGACATCGTGCAGGTCGGCTCCTTCGTGCACCCGACCAAGGTGCCGCAGATGGCCGACACCGACGCGCTCTTCCCGCAGGTGCCGCGCGGCAAGGCGCTGCTCTCCGCGCTCGTGCTCAACGAGAAGGGCCTCGAGCGCGGCGAGAAGTGCGGGGTCGACCTCTACTGCATGGGCGTCTCGGCGAGCGAGACCCACAGCCGCAAGAACACCGGCATGGGCGTCGCCGACGCGACCGCGCGCATCATCGCGATGGCGAAGCAGGCGCTCGCGGCCGGCAAAGAGGTGCAGGTCTCGGTGCAGTCGGCCTTCGGCTGCGGTTTCGAGGGGCACGTGCCGCCCGAGAACGCGCTCCGCATCGCGCGCGCCTTCGTCGAGGCGGGGCTCCGCTCGCTGTCGCTCGCGGACACGGCGGGGCACGCCGTCCCGGGGCAGGTCGAGTCCCTGTTCGGCGCCGTGCTCGCGCTCGCGCCCGGCCTCGAGGCGACCGCGCACTTCCACGACACCTACGGCCTCGGCATCGCCAACTGCTACGCGGCCCTCCGCGCCGGCGTCACGGCGCTCGAGTCGAGCGTGTCCGGGCTCGGCGGCTGCCCCTTCACGGCCGTCGCGGGCGGCAACGTGTGTACGGAAGATCTCGTGCACGCCCTGCAGCGCGGCGGCGTGCGCCCGGACATCGCGCTCGCGCCCATCGTGGCAGTGGCGCGCGAGGTCGCGAGCTACTTCGGGCGCGACATGCCCGGCAAGATCTACCGGACGGGCCCCATCGGCGCGCCCGAGGGCGGGGGAGGGGCTCACCCATGAGCGCGCTCCTGTCCGGCATCACGGTCCTCGACCTCACGAACGTGCTCTCGGGTCCGTTCGCGACCCTCCACCTGTCGCTGCTCGGGGCCGAGGTCCTCAAGATCGAGAACCCGAAGGACGGCGATCTCGCGCGCAAGCTCGGCAACGTGGGCAAGCTCAACAAGGAGCTCATGGGCACGAGCTTCCTCGCGCAGAACGCCAACAAGAAGTCGCTCACCCTGAACCTGAAGCAGCCCGAGGCGCGCGAGATCTTCGGCAAGCTCGCCGCGACCGCCGACGTCGTCGTCGAGAACTTCCGGCCGGGCGTGATGGCGCGCCTCGGCCTCGGGCACACGACGCTGCGCCAGAAGAACCCGCGCCTCGTCTACTGCGCCATCTCGGGCTTCGGCCAGACCGGCCCCGACGCCGACAAGCCCGCCTACGACCAGATCATCCAGGGCCTCTCGGGGACGATGGCCGTCAACGGCGACGAGCGCCTCAACCCGCTCCGCGCCGGCTACCCCGTGTGCGACACCGTGGGTGGGCTCAACGCCGCCTTCGCGATCATGGCGGCCCTGTTCCACCGCGAGCGCACGGGCGAGGGCCAGTTCATCGACGTCGCCCTGCTCGACTCGATCATGCCGCTCATGGGCTGGGTGGCGGCGAACCTGCTCATCGGCGGCCAGCAGCCCGTGCTCATGGGCAACGACAACTTCACGGCGGCCCCGTCCGGCACCTTCGTCACGGCCGACGGCCACATCAACATCGCCGCCAACAAGCAGGAGCAGTGGGAGGCCCTCACCGAGGTCCTCGGCGTGCCGGAGCTCCGTGAGGACGCGCGCTTCAAGGAGCGCGACACGCGCAAGGACAACAGGAAGGCGCTGACGCCGCTGCTCGAGGACAAGCTCCGCCTGCGCCCGACCGCGTACTGGGTCGAGGCGCTGAACGCACGCGACGTGCCCTCGGGCGCGATCCTCGGGCTCGAGGCGGCCCTGCGGCAGCCCCAGATCGCGCACCGGCAGACGCTGCGCAAGGTCGAGGCGCCGGGCATCGGCACGCTCGAGGTCTTCGGCATGACGCCGCTCTTCGACAAGACGCCGGGCTCGGTCGACACCCCGCCGCCGCGCCTCGGCGAGCACACGGACGAGGTGCTCGGCCGCCTCGGGTACGCGCCCGAGGCGATCGGCGAGCTCCGCCAGCGCGGCGTCGTGTGACGGCGCTCGGAACCAGGCTCCGGAAGTGAGGAGGATACCGACATGGGAATGACGGTCGCGGAGAAGATCTTGGCGCGCGCCTCCGGGCGCCCGGCGACGCGCGCGGGTGACGTCGTCGAGCCGGCGGTGGATCTCGCCATGTCCCACGAGAACGCCGCCCTCGTGATGAACCAGTTCCGCGCGATCTTCGAGGGCACGGGCCTCGAAGCCAAGCCCTGGGACCCGACGAAGATCGCCGTCATCTTCGACCACCGCGTGCCGGCCGAGTCGCCGAAGACGGCGACGAACCAGAAACGCATCCGCGAGTTCGTGGTGCTCCAAGGAATCGAGCGCTTCCACGACGTGCGCGGCGACACGGGCGGCATCTGCCACCAGGTGCTGCCCGAGTACGGCTACGTGCGCCCCGGGCAGGTGGTCGTGGGGACCGATTCGCACACGACGAGCCACGGCGCGCTCGGCGCCTTCGCCTTCGGCATCGGCGCGACCGAGATGGCGAGCGTGTGGGCGCTCGGGTACGCGCTCAACATCGAGGTGCCGGCGACCATCCAGGTCGTGGTCGAGGGCGACTTCCCGTCGCACGTCGGGCCGAAGGACCTCATCCTCCACCTCATCGGGCGGCTGACGGCGCAGGGCGCGAACTTCCGCTGCATCGAGTTCCACGGGGGCACCATCCGGCGCATGTCGACCTCGGGGCGCCTGACCCTCTGCAACATGACGGTCGAGGCGGGCGCCACGGCGGGCATCGTGCCGGCCGACGACGAGACGCTGCGCTACCTGCGCGAAGAGGCGGGGGTCGAGGAGCCTACCGCGCTCGTCACGCCGGACGCCGACGCGACCTACGTCGAGACGATCCACATCGACGTCGGCAAGCTCGAGCCGCAGATCGCCTGCCCCCACACGGTCGACAACGTGAAGCCCGTCGGCGCGGTCGCCGGGCAGCGCGTCGATCAGATCGTCATCGGCTCGTGCACCAACGGCCGGCTCGACGATCTCGCCGTCGCGGCCGACATCCTGCGCGGCAAGAAGGTGGCGCCGCGCACGCGCATGCTCGTCTTCCCGGCCTCGGCGCGCATCTACGCCCAGGCGCTCGACAAGGGCTACGTCGCGGACCTCGTGCGCGCGGGCGCCGTCGTCATGAACGCGGGCTGCGGGCCGTGCCTCGGCGTGCACGAGGGTGCGCTCGGCGACGGCGAGGTCGCGCTCTCGACCACGAACCGGAACTTCAAGGGTCGCATGGGCAACCCCACGGCCGACGTCTACCTGTGCTCGCCCGCCGTCGCGGCCGCCTCGGCCGTCACGGGCGTCATCACCGACCCTCGCATCGGCCCCCGCACGGGAGGGAACTGACATGCCGCGCGTAGTCACGGTCCTCGGCGACGACATCTCGACCGACGTCATCTACCCAGGTCGCTACATGGCGACGGTGCTCCCGAGCGAGACGCCGCAGTTCGCCTTCGCGGACCACGCGGAGCTCAACGCCAAGCTGAAAGGCAAGCAGATCCCGCCGGGCTCCGTCCTCGTCGGCGGGCAGAATTTCGGCTGCGGCTCGTCGCGCGAGCAGGCGACCTCGACCCTGAAGGGCCACGAGCTCGTCATCGTCGCGTCGAGCTTCGCGCGCATCTTCCTCCAGAACTCGATCAACCTCGGCCTGCGCATCGTGACCGCACCGGGCATCGAGGCTGCGGTCGGCGACGAGCTCGAGCTCGAAGCGGACGCCGTCGTGAACAGGACCTCCGGCAAGCGCTACCCGATCGTGCCCTTGCCGGCGGCGCGGCAGGCGATCATCGACGCGGGCGGGCTCATCGCCTTCACGAAGCGGAGGCTCGTGGCGGAGCGCGGCGGCGCGGCGGGGTAGGGGCTCGGCCGGCCCGTCCGTTCCCGACAGGCTTCTAGTACACCGCGTCGTGCAGCGTCAGTCGCAGGCGCACGATGCCGAGCGCGCTGCTGCCGCCCGACGGCTCGATGCGCAGCGCCTGGAAGTCGACCCCCTCGAGCATGCAGTTGCCGATGTCGACGCCGACGGCGTGGACCGTCCAGTCGTGGGACATCGAGGCGCTCGCGCCGCAGCCGTTGAGCGGGTTGTAGACGTCGAACCACACCGGCGAGCTGGTGGCCCGGCTCCTGCCCTCGAGGCGGACCGTGACCGAGTCGTAGGCGACGAGCTCCTCG
>JACRDA010000285.1 GCA_016212965.1 Myxococcales bacterium | reverse complement strand
GAGCGCGGCGCAGCCCCCGCCTGAGGCGCGCCGGCGCGGCCCGCCGCGGCGTGCGACCCGCGAGCGACCGCGCTCGCAGGCGCCGGACGCCACGGCCTCGGCCGCGGCCGAGGAGTCGGAGCTCGGCGAGCTCCAGCCCCTGCGGACGGCCGACACCGCCGTGCGCTTCGAGGAGCCGGCCGCTCCCGCCCCCGAGGCCCAGGCGAGCCGCATGCCACGGCGCGAGACGCGCGACCGACCGGCCGCGCGCGCCGAGCTCGCGACGGCCCCTGCGCGGCCGGCGACCCGAGCGCGCGAGGCCCAGATCCCCCTGCTCGACGCCGCCACGGCCGAGTCCTTCGCGCGCGATCTCGACGCGGCCGAGGGCCCGCGCCCGGTCGGCGCCGTCGAGCAGCTGTTCGTCGAGCGCTACGCACCGCTCGCCGAGACCGTGAACGCGGGTGGCGCGAGCGCCGTCGCGCGGCGCGCGGTCGCGCGCTTTCGCGAGGGCTTCGAGCGGAGCTACGGCGAGGGCTTCACGGCGATGCGCCTCACCGGCAAGCGGCCCCGCATGGTGCTCGACGTGCCCGAGCTGGCGAGCCGCGTCGGCCGGCTCAACGGCGCGCGCACCGTGCAGCTCCTGCTCGTCGACGGCCTGCGCTTCGACCTCGGCGAGCACGCCATGCGCGCCGTGCGCACGAGCCTCGGCGAGCGCGCGGCGTTCATCGAGCGACACCTGCTCTGGGCGGCCCTGCCCACGGTCACGCCGGTGCAGCTCCACCTGCTCGGCCGCGGGCCCGCGGGCCTGCGCGACGAGGAGCCCCAGAGCGAGCCCGAGGTGGCCGTGCAGCGCGGCAAGAACGCCGCGGCCCTGCGCCGCGTGCGCATCGGGCAGCGCGATCTCGTCAAGCTCGATCTCGTCGAGGCGCGCCTGCGCGAGGCCGGCGCACCCTTCGCCGAACGCATGGCCGCGCTCGCCGGCGAGCTCGCCACGGTGATCGCGCGCTTCGCCGAGTCGCTGCCCGCCCGCACGCTCCTCTACGTGTTCGGCGACCACGGCTTCCGCCTCCAGACCGAGGGCGATGCCACCGGTGCGGCGACGCAGGGCGGCGCCTCGCCGGAGGAGGCCTTCGTGGCCGGCTACGCCTTCCTGCTCGGCGACGTGCACTGAAGACAGCCCCCGGCGTGACAGGAGCGCGTGCGCGCGTCAGCCTTGCGCCATGATCTCCCCTCGCGCGCCCCGTCGCGCCCCTCGCCCGCTCGCCGCGGCTGCCCGGATCGCCCTCGTCCTGACGCTCGGCGCCTGCGCAGGGAGCGGCGCGGGGCGCGGGCCCGAGGGCACGCTCTTCGGCGCCGGCTTCGAGCGCGTCCGGCCGAGCGAGGAGGCCGCGCGGCTCGAGCGGCGCCTCTTCGAGCTCGTGGGCCGCGACCGAGCCGCCGCCGGCCTGCCGGCCTTCGCCTGGGACGACGAGCTCGCGGCCGTGGCGCGCGCGCACGCCGCGGACATGGTGGCGCACCGCTTCTTCGAGCACGACTCGCCGACCACGGGCACGCTCGAGGACCGCCTCGATCGCGCCGGGTACGCCTCGCTCGAGTCGCGCGAGAACCTCGCCTCCGCGGGCGACGCGGAGCAGGCCGAAAAGCAGCTCATGGCGAGCCCCGGCCACCGCACGAACCTGCTCTCGAAGAGCGTCACGCACCTCGGCATCGGCGTCGTCCGCGGCGATCCGCACGGCGCCGACGGGCGCCTGCTCGCGTTCGTGCAGGTCTTCGCGCGGCCCGCGCCCCACCTGACGGCCGACGACGCGGCGGCGCGCGTGCTCGCGGCGCTCGGCGCGAGCCGGGGCTCCGCGGCCCCGCTCGAGCGGCTCGGCCTGCTCGACGAGCTCGCCCGGCGCGAGATCGTCCGGGTGAGGTCGAGTGTCCCCCAGGAGGATCTGCGCCGCGCCGGCGACGCCGTCGTCGCCGATCTCGCCGCCCACAAGGAGCTCGGCCTGCGCGGTCTGTCGCTCGACGCCCAGGCCGTCCTCGGCCTCGAGCAGTACGAGCCGCCCGCCCTCTTCGCCGCCCCGGGCGCCCGGGCCTTCGGGCTCGCCGTCGCGCCCGACGTCGATCCCCGCGGACGCCCGGTCGTGAAGATCTTCCTGCTCGTCGGGCGCTGATGCCGCCCCGGGCGACCCCCGAGCACGGCGCTTGCCGGCGGCACCGACCCCGGCGTATGCCATTTTGCCGCCCCGCCCGAGCGGGGCCCCCGCCCGAGTGCCCGAGGAGTCCCTGCTTGAGCCGCCCGCGCCCCCACCCCTGCCCCCACTGCCGGGCGCTCAACAGCCCCGAGTTCGACACCTGCGTGCGCTGCGGCAAGAAGCTCGGCGCGGCGCCGGGCCCCGAGGCCGACGAGGCCCCGCGCGTCGCGAGCGAGGCTCCCCCGGCGGCGCGGGCCCGCGGACCCGAGCGCCCGTCCTTCGGCACGGCCAAGGCGCGTCGCCCGCTCGGACGCGGCCTCACGGGCTGGCTCGACGGGCGTGCGCTCGTCGCGACGAAGGTGTTCCTCGGGCTCACGTTGCTCGTGTTCGGCGGGCAGCTCATCGCGGGCTTCTCCCGCGGCCTGCCCTTCAACGAGCTCCTGTTCGGCGGCGGCGGGGTCGATGCGCTCCGCTTCGGGGCGCTCTTCGCCACCAACGACCCGCTCGCCGCACTCGTCGAGGGCGTCGTGGTCGAGCTCCCGGACGAGAGCCTGTGGCGCTGTCTCAGCGCCGTGTTCGTCCACTACGGCCTGCTCCACTTCCTGCTCAACATGGTGGCGCTCGTGCAGCTCGCGCGGCTCGCCGAGCCCGCCGTCGGGAGCGCGCGCTTCGCGGTGGCCTACGTCGCGGCCGGCGTCGCCGGCTTCCTCGTGTCGCTCGCCTACATGTACCTGGCCCACCATCCGGTCCTCCACACCGCGGGCGCGAGCGGGGCCGTCTTCGGGGTCGTGGGGCTCGTGCTCGGCCTGCTCTGGCGCCGCCGCGACCCGCGCTGGAAGTCCTGGGCGATCCAGGCGGCCTTCTACCTCGCGCTCTCGAACGTCGCCGTGCCGCAGGTGAACAACGCCGCGCACCTCGGCGGCCTCGTCGTGGGCGGCCTCTTCGGCGTCCTCTACGCGCCCCACGCCGGCAGGGCGCCGCGGACCTGGGTCGTCGGCCTCGCGGCTGCCTGCCTCCTGGCCTGCGTCGGGACGCTCGTCCTCGCGCAGCTCTCGCCCCTCTGGCGCGTGGCCGAGGCGCAGGCCGGTTGACGCCGGCGGCGGCCCTCGCGCTTGGCGGTTGGTCGCCCCGCGCTGTCGGCGTATCCTTCCCTCGATGCGCTGGGTAGGACTTCTTTCGCTCGCCGGGCTCGCGCTCCACGCGTGCATCGCCACGGCGCCCGAGGGGGTGCGCCCCCACGCCGATTACGGCGGCAGCGCGGGCTTCGACCCCGGCGCCGGCGGCACGACGACGGGGACGACGACGACCGTCCCACCCTCCGACCCGCACGCCGTCACCGGCGCGACGCCGCCCCACGGACCGTTCACGGGCGGCCAGCACGTGCTCGTGTCGGGCAACGGCTTCACGCCGTCCGCGCGCGTGTGGTTCGGGCCGAACGAGGCCGCGGGCGTCGTCGCCATCTCGCCCGTGAAGCTCCAGGTCGACGCGCCGCCGGGCGCGGCGGGCCCGGTCGACCTCGCGACGCAGAACGGGGACGACGCGTCCACGCGCCGCACGCTCGTCTCGGGCTACACCTACGACGCGCTCTACGCCGAGCCGTCGAGCGGTCCGACCGCCGGCGGCACCGTCGTCAGCATCTTCGGGGCGAGCGCCGTCTGGGACGCGACGAGCCTCGTGCGCGTGGATCAGAAGCCGTGCACGGTGCAGTCCTTCGTGTCGCCGACCGAGATCGAGTGCACCGTGCCGCAGGGCACGCCCGGCGCCAAGGCGCTCAGCGTCGAGACGGCGGGCGAGATCGAGACCGCGCTCGACGGGTACACCTACGAGGACAGCTCCGACGGCTACAAGGGCGGCCTCAGCGGCGCGCCCCTCGCCGGCACGCTCCGGGTGCTCGTGTTCGACAACTTCACCGGCGACGCCCTGCCCGCCTCGCACGTCATCGTGGGCAGCGACGTCGGCTCGGGCCTCTACGCGCAGACCGACGACACCGGCGTCGTCGTGCTCACCGACCCGAGCTTGAACGCGCCCGTCACGGTGACCGTGGCGGCGCGCTGCCACAGCCCGGTGACCTTCGTCGACGTGCCCGTCGACACGGTCACGACCTACCTGACGCCCGTGCTCTCGCCGGCGTGCGCCTCGTCGGGCGATCCGCCGCCCGTCGGGGGCAAGCCGAGCGACGCCGGGGCGGTGTCCGGCGAGATCGTGTGGCCCGGGAGCCAGGAGTTCCAGAAGGGCGAGTGGACGAACGTGCCGGTGCCGCTCGGGCCCGACGAGCAGCGCATCGCCTACGTGATGGTCGCGAGCGGCGACCCGGAGCAGCTCTTCTCCCTGCCGTCGTCCACCAACGCCGTGCACCCCGATTCGCCCGGCGACCTCGGCTACGGCTTCGGCATCACCGTGTACCCCGGCAACCACGCCGTCTACGCGCTCGCGGGCATCCTGCGCACGACGCCCGCCGCGACCACCTTCACGGCCTACGCCATGGGCGCCGTCCGGGGGGTGAACGTGCATCCGAACGACACCGCGGGGTCGGTGTACATCCCGATGACGGCGACGCTGGATCAGGCGCTCACGCTCGCGGTCGAGCCGCCGCCGATCACCCCCAAGGGCCCCGACCGGCTGCGGAGCTCGATCGCGGTCGAGGTCGCGCTCCGGCAGTACGCCATCCTGCCCGGCGCCCAGAAGAGCCCGCTCTTGCCCCTCGCGGGCACCGTCGACTTCGTGGGCGTGCTGCCGCCGCTCGACCACGATCTGACCGGCATGCGCTACGTCGCGAGCGCGCGCGCGGTCACGGGCACGGCCGCGGCCGCTCCGCTCAGCGTGGTCGGTCGCCGCACCGCCACGTCGAGCGCGAGCCTGCTCGCCCTCGACGGCTTCGTCTCGGTCCCCACCCTGCTCGATCCCGCGACCAATACGGCCTGGGACGGCCGCAACTTGGCGGTGAGCTACCCCCCCGGCGGCTGGCCGGCCGATCTCACGGTCTACGAGGTCACGAGCGGCAACGGCCTCGTCCGCTGGGTCGTGGCGGCGCCCTACGCCGACCACGCGGTGACCCTGCCGGATCTGTCCGGCTACGAGCTCGCGGGCGTGCCCGCCGGGCCGATCGTCATCGGCGTGTACGGCGCGCACATCGAGGGCTTCGACTACGGCACGCTCAAGTACCGCAACCTGCGGCCCGCCGGCATGACGGCGTACGCACTCGACTACTTCA
Organism: Myxococcales bacterium; assembly: GCA_016212965.1. Classification (GTDB taxonomy): domain Bacteria; phylum Myxococcota_A; class Polyangia; order Polyangiales; family Polyangiaceae; genus JACRDA01. The sequence goes on along the minus strand of JACRDA010000285.1, from coordinate 5,419 downwards.
ACTCGCACCTGTGAGCCCGATGTCGAGCCGCCTGCCGCCGCGCGCGCGTCGCCGCGACCTCGCCGGGCGCGGGCGCCCGTGGCGCATCGGGCTCGGGCTCGCGCTCCTCGGCGGCTCGCTCGGCGCGTCGGCGTGCTTCGACACCGCGACGCGCTGGTTCCTGCCCGAGCCGTTGCCGCCTCCCTGCGAGGTCGGCGTGGTGCGCTGCGGCGTCGCGCTCGAGCGCTGCGAGGCGGGGCCGGGCGGCATCGACTGGCAGGTCCTCGAGGACTGCCCCGCCGCCGGCAAGGTGTGCGCGGCCGGCCTGCTCGCGTGCACGGACTGCCTGCCGGGCACGACGACCTGCGACGGCGCCGACGTCGTGAGCTGCGGCGCGGACGGCACCCTCGGCGGCGTGCTCCAGACCTGCGACCCCGCGCTCGGGTCGGCCTGCCGCGGCGGCAGCTGCAGCGCGCTCTGCGCCTTCGCGGCGGCCCAGAAGAGCAACGTCGGGTGCGAGTACTGGGCGGTCGATCTCGACAACGCGCGCATCGACGAGAGCGACAACGCCGCGGCCCAGCAGTTCGCCGTCGTGGTCTCGAACCCCCAGCCCGACGTGCCCGCCAAGATCCGTATCTTCCAGAACGACGGCCTGCCGGGCGGGCCGAGCCCGGAGCTCCTCATCGCCGAGGTCGTCATCGCGCCGCTGAACCTCCGCGTGCTGAAGCTCGGGCCGCGCGAGGTGGACGGCAGCGCGGACGGCACCTTCGACACGGGCACCCACACGGCGCTCAGCCGCCACGCCTACAAGATCGCGAGCGACTTTCCGGTCGTCGCCTACCAGTTCAACCCGCTCGAGAACGTCAGCGTGTTCTCGAACGACGCGTCGCTCCTGAAGCCGCGGGAAGCCCTCGGCAACGACTCGCACGAGATGGCGCTCGCCTACGTCGCGGTCGGCTGGCCGCAGACCATCGCCATCACCGACGACCCCGAGACCAACTTCAGCGCGCAGAGCCCGATCGCGCTCCGTGCCTTCCTCACCATCGTCGCCACGGCCGACGGCACCACGGTGCGCGTCACGCCCGCGACGCGCGTCGTGCCGGGCGGTCCGGTCGCTGCGACCCCGGCCGGCGGTCTCATCGAGGTCGCGCTCGACGCCTACGACGTCCTCAACCTCGAGAGCGACGACTTCAACGGTGACTTCACCGGTTCCTTCGTCGAGGCCAACGCGCCGGTGGCGGTGTTCTCGGGCGGCGAGGCCTCCGATGCGCCCCACTTCGAGTCGCTGTCCGAGCGGCGCTGCTGCGCCGACCACCTCGAGGAGCAGCTCGACCCGATCCGCACCGCGGGCAAGCTCTTCGCCCTGCCCCACACCCCGAGCCGCACGGCCGCCGTCGCGCTCGCCGGCGCCGCAGTCGGCGTCGGGCCCGAGCCCGAGTACGTGCGCTTCGTCGCCACCCGGGCGGGCGCCACGCACGTCACGACGACGTTGCCGCCGCCCGACGACGCGTTCGACCTCGTCGGCCCCGGCGCGTTCCGGGAGGTCACCGCCTGGCGCGACTTCACCGCCGAGGCGAGCGAGCCCGTGCACGTCGCGCAGATCATGGCGAGCCAGGACGCGACCGGCGTGCCGAGAGCCCTGCCGGGAGGCGATCCGTCGCTCGTCGTCGTCCCCCCGCGCGAGCAGTACCGGACGGACTACGTGTTCCTGACGCCGGACAAGTACGCGTTCGACTTCGTCAGCATCGTGGTGCCGACCGGCGCCCAGGCGTGGCTCGACGGGGCGAACGTGTCAGGCTGCGAGTCGGCACCGGCCGACGGCCTGACGCCCGAGGAGCGCGGTCAGGCCGAGCCGGACTTCTACACGTACCGCTGCCAGCTCAGCTTTCCGACCATCGATCCGGACTCGGGCCTGGCGCTACCCGGCGTGCAGAACGACGGCGTCCACCGCATCGTCGCCGACCACCCGGTGGGCGTGTTCGTCACCGGCTTCGACAGCTTCGTGAGCTACGGCTACGCGGCCGGCACCGAGCTGCACGAGATCGCTCCGCCCCGCTGACGGGCCGAGGCGGCGCCCGTCAGGCGAAGTCCTTCTCGGCGCGCTCCTGCTCTTCCTTGCAGCGGATGCAGAGGTTCGTCTCGGGCCGTGCCTCGAGGCGCTTGACCGTGATGGGCGACTCGCACGCCTCGCACAGGCCGAAGGTGCCCTCGTCGATCTTGTTGATCGCCTTCTGGATCTTCGACAGAAAGCTCTTCTCGCGCCCGCGCAGCCGGAAGGTGAAGGACTGCAGGTACTCCGTCGAGGCGAGGTCCATCTCGTCCGGCAGCTCGTTGGCGTCGAGCGTCATGTCCTCGTTCAGCGTCTGCTGCGCGCGGCGGATGATGTCGTCGCGCTTCGCCTCGAGCAGCGCCCTGAATTTCTTCAGCTGGGCCTTGTTCATGGCCCCCTCGGCAGCTCCGTTTTTTTCGACTTTTCGCGCCATGTCCACCGCGCCTCGTGCTGATCGAGCCTCGCGAGCCCGCGCGCCGACCACCAGTGGTCGGCACCCCCGGCCCCGCCGCGAGCCGGCCGAAAAAGCGACCCGAGCGACGGGTCACTTCCTCGACCGCCTGCGCAACCAGGCGGCAGGCTCCAAGTGAGTCGGAAGGATCTATGGCGCCGGGGGGGCAACGTCAACCCCAATCCGGCGGAATCTGCGGGGTCATTTGACCGCGGGGGCAGCCTCCGCCAGCATGCTCTCGTGCTCGAGCTTCGCCCGGGTGAGCCTCCCACCGAGCCGCGCGACGCGGCCACCGTGGTCGTCGTGCGCTCCGCCGCTGGCCGCGTGGCCGCGGGGGCCGATCGGGCGCCCGACCTCGAGGTGTTCTGCGTCCGGCGGCACACGGCGAGCGCCTTCCTCGGCGGGGCCGTCGTCTTCCCTGGGGGCAAGCTCGACGCGGCCGATCTCGCCCCGGCGTGGGCTGCCGGACGCGCCCGCCCGATCGGTGCGCGCGCGGCGGCGCTGTCCACCCCGCGCTCGGGCGAGGGCGCCGAGAGCGCGGCGCTCGGCCTCGGCCTCGCCGTCTGCGCGTGTCGCGAGACCCTCGAGGAGGCCGGCATCCTCGCGACGGTGCCGGCGCTCGACGGCGGCGCGGTGGAGGCTCTGCGCGGCGCGGCCGCCGGGCGGTTCGCCGAGGCCCTCGAGGAGGCCGGGGCGCTCGTGCTCGACACCGCGGCGCTCGTGCCGTTCGCACGCTGGGTGACGCCGGCCGTCGAGCGGCGTCGCTACGACACGCGCTTCTACCTCCTGCCGCTGCCGCCCGGGCAGGTCGGCGCGCACGACACCCACGAGACGACGCAAAGCCTGTGGGCGACCCCTGCCGCGGTCATCGCCGGTCACCTCGCCGGCGAGCTGTGGCTCGCCCCCCCCACGCTCCGCACGCTCGAGCTGCTCGCGACCGTGGCGGACGTCGCGGGCGCGACGGCGCTCGCCGAGCGGCAGGACCTGCGGCCCGTGTGTCCCGAGTTCGTGCCCGCCGACACGCCGCTGCTCGTGCTCCCGGGCGACCCGCTGCACAGCGCGCGCGAGCGGTTGGTCGCCGGCCCGAGCCGCTTCGCGCTGCGCGACGCCCGCTTCGTGAGCGAAGAGGCCTGAGAGAGCCATCGGTTCTCAGTTGTCAGTGATCGGTTCGGATTCCGGGGCTGCACCTCGTGCCAGCGAACGAAGGCTCCGCCTGTACGTCTTTCACCGGGCCGAGCCAGCCCCCTCGGTCGAGAGTCCCGCAGCTCCGTGCGCGTGTCTCGAGCTGACGACTGACAACTGATACCTGACAACTCTCTTCACCGGCCGTCGCGGTAGGCGCGCACGGCGTTGACCACCGCGTCGGCGAGCTTCTGCCGGTAGTCGGCGGTCGCGAGGCGCGCCTCGTCTTCGGGGTTCGAGATGAACGCCGTCTCGAACAGCGCCGCGGGCATCTCCGCTCCGACGAGCACGTAGAAGCCCGCGGTCCGCACGCCGTGGTCCTGCGCCGCGCCGTAGCGCTCCGCGAGCGAGCCCTGCGTGGCCTGGCCGAGGAGATCGGCGAAGCGGCGCGAGCGCGCGACCACGTCGCCGAAACTGAGGCCGGCGGCGACCGCGGCGACCTGCGCGTCGAGCGCGCGCGGGTCGGTCGTCGCGCTCGGCGCCCCGCCCGTGGCGTTCTCGCGCATCGCCGTGCGGCGCGCCACGGCGTCCATCTCGCGGCTCGGGTCGAGCACGTAGATCTCGAAGCCGCGCGCCTCGCCGTTCTCGGTCGCGTTGCAATGGATCGAGACGAAGAGATCGGCGTGGTAGGCGTTGGCGCGCGCGGCGCGCTCCTCGAGATAGACGTAGGTGTCGGTGTCGCGCGTGATGAGGGTCTCGATGCCGAGCTCGTGCGCCAGCGCCGGCGCCGCGCGGTGCGCGATGTCGAGCGTGACGTCCTTCTCGCGCAGGCCCGTCGGGCCGACGGCACCGTCGTCGGTCCCGCCGTGGCCCGGGTCGAGCACCACGCGACGGAGCGCGCGCTTTCCCGCGGGCGCGCCGGCCGGGGGCACTTCGTCGCCGAGGGTGCTGAGGTCGACGACGATCCGGAACGGCTCGGGCAGGTAGAACACGCGGCGCTTGGCGCCCGAGGCGAGGTCGAGCACGACGCGCGTGCCGTCCTTCTGCCGGCCGAGGCGGACGCGCTCGAGCAGGCCGCTCGCCGCGAGCTCCTTCTTCAGCTTGCGGGCCGAGGCGCGCGCCACGTCGACGTAGATGCGGTGCCCCTTGCCGGCGTCGGTGTCGGGCGCGAGGCTGCCGACCTCGTAGCGCGCCGGCGCGCTCAGCGTGAGCACGACGCGCGCGCCGCCCTCCCAGCTGAAGGGCTGAACCGCGACGAGCTCGACCGGCCCGTCTCCCACCGCCGTACCGCTCGGCGCGAGGACCACGTCGCGCAGGGCACCGCTCGACAGGGGCGGTAGCAGCGGCAGCCCCGTGCTCGCGGCGGAGCCCGCGCCCGGCTCGGGCGCGCTCCCGCCGGGGGGGACCGCCCGCGCGGCCCCCTGCGCGTAGCTCGCCGCCGCGGCGTCGGCCGAGGACGCGAGATCGTCCCAGCGTGTGCCCGTGGGCCGATAGGCCTCCACCCCCTTCAGCGCGGCGCCGAGCTCCGTCAGGCAGCGGGCGTGCTCTGCGTCGCGCGGCTCGCCCACGGCCTGCTGGCGGCGGAGCGCCAGGTAGAGCTCGCCGTAGCTCCGCTCGGCGTCGAGCGCCTGGGCTGCCTCGAAGGTCGCGCGGCGGAAGTCGGCGCGGCAGCCGAGCAGCCCACCGGCGCCGCTCTGCACCGCCTGCGCGTAGAGCTCCAGGGCCTCGCGCCCGTCGCTCGCCACGCGGTCGAGGCGCCACAGCCGGGCGCGCAGCTCGGCCGCGAGCCATGCGAGCCGCGCCGCCTCGGCGCCCGG
>JACRDA010000284.1 GCA_016212965.1 Myxococcales bacterium | reverse complement strand
GCGGCGGCGGGGCCGGTGGCTGCGCCCGACCGCATGCTGGCGCCTCGGGCTGCGAGCGCTGCGCGGCGGTGACGGGCGGCGCGGCCGCGGGCTGGCCCTGCAACTGCTGCTGGGCATAGGCCTGCTGCTGCTGCACATAGGCCTGCTGCTGCGCGTAGGCCTGCTGCTGCTGCGCGTAGGCCTGCTGCTGCTGCGCGTAGGCCTGCTGCTGCTGGGCCTGGGTCGGCGGCTGGGCGTGAGCCTGCGGCGGCTGGGGCGCCGCCTGGGGTTGCGACGGGCGGGCGGAGCTCGGGCCCGGCTGTGCGGCCTGCGCGGGCCGCGTCGAGGATGGCGGCGCCTTGTCCGCGATCTTGTTGAACGCCTGGCGCAGGCGCATCGCCTGCTCGTTCGGCGCTGCTGCGAAGGGACTCACTTGCCCGACGAACTGCGTCGCCTCGAGGTCGGCCTCGCCCGGATCGGCCGCGCCCGCGCCGAGCCGCGCGTTGATGGCGTTCACGTCGGCGAGCATCTGGCTCGCGAGCCGGTAGCGCACCTCGAGCGGCTTGGCGACGGCGCGCTCGATCACGGCCGCGAAGGGCGAGGTCTTGATCGCGTCGGGCAGCACGTGCGGGCGGTCCGAGCCCTGCGCCACGAAGAGGTCGAGCTCCTTGCCGCCCTGCACGAGCGGGTGCCCGAGCAGCATCTCGGCCATCACGAGGCCGAACGCGTACACGTCGGCCGGGGGCCCCACCGCCTCGCTGCGCACCTGCTCCGGGGCCATGTAGCGCGGCGTGCCCACGAGCGCGCCGGCGCGCGTCACGTCCATGCGCTCGTTGGGGTTGTGGGCGATCTTGGCCGTGCCGAAGTCGAGGATCTGCACGATCTCGCCGATGGGCGTGCGGCACAGGTAGATGTTGGCCGGCTTGATGTCGCGGTGCGCGATGTCCATGCCGTGCGCCTTGTCGAGCGCGGACAGGACCTGCGCCGCGAAGCGGCCGGTGGTCGCGTAGTCGAGCGGACCCTCGGCGCGCAGCCGCTGCTCGAGCGTACGACCCTCGAGCAGCGGGAACACGAGAAAGGGCAGGGCGCCCTCGTGGCCGTAGTCGATGAGCCGCACGACGTGCGGGTGCTCGAGGCGCTTGACCACCTCGGCCTCGCGCGCGAAGCGCTGCTTCTCGCTGTCGCTGTCGAGGTGCTCGGCGTTCATCACCTTGAGGGCGACCATGAGCTGCATGCCGACCTTCTGCGCGCGGTAGACGCTGCCGCTGCCGCCCGCACCGAGCAGGCCGACGATCCGGTAGCCACCGACCACGGTCCCCGGCCCGAGCTCGCCCTCGAAATCGTCCTCTTCCTCGACGCTCACGGGCGGGATTGTGCTCTCAAGCGCTGCCCACGTCACCCCTCGTGCGGTCCGCCGTCGGGGTGCGCGGACGGCGCGCCGCGCGACCCGGCGCCCGTGTTACTGTCGCTCTGGGAGTACATCGTGCGCGATTCCTTCTACTGCCTGACGGCCCTCGCCATCCTCGGCTGCTCGGTGGCCAACAAGCCGACCGACCCCACCCCGGCGACGACCGGCTCCGGCGCCACCTCGCAGGGCGGCACCGGCGGCACGGCCCCGGGCGGCGGCGGCTCCGGCGCCTGCGAGCTCGGCACGCTCACGGACTGCCTCGCTTGCGGCGACGCCTGCACGCCGGCGAACGTGACCGGCCCCGCGTGTCAGCCCGCGGGCTGCGACTACGGCTCCTGCACGCCGGGCTTCCAGGACTGCGACCCGAGCCGCGCCAACGGCTGCGAGAGCGACCCGGCCACGGACCCCTCGAACTGCGGCGTCTGCGACCACGACTGCGCCGCCGAGCCCTTCCTGAACGTGGTCGGCCGCGACTGCCAGGGCGGCAGCTGCACCTGGAGCGACTGCTCCTCCGGCTTCGGTGACTGCAACGCCGTCCCCGGCGACGGCTGCGAGGAGCCGCTCGACTCGCTCGCCTACTGCGGCAGCTGCCTCACGCCTTGCGTGCCGGACCACGTGCAGACCCCGATGTGCAGTGGCGGCGGCACGTGCAGCTACGACGTGTGCGCCCCCTCGTACCAGGACTGCGACGGTAGCCTCGCGAGCGGCTGCGAGACGAGCAAGCTCGACCCGGCGCACTGCGGCAGCTGTGTCCAGGACTGTGGCGCGGGCGTGTGCCTCGGCGACGCCACCTGTGCCGCGCTCCGGCCGAACGTCATGGTCTGCGGCGGCTCGCAGCGGCCGGTCTCGGAATTCTTCCCGGCCGGGCACAGCTTCGGCATCCTCCAGAGCTGCACGCCCGACGCGAGCACCCAGGCGCTGTTCGTGACGCGCGGGCAGGTCGGTCTCAGCGCCGCCTCGCTCCAGGGCTACCTCTCGGGCGGCGGCATCGTCCTCACCGAGCACAACATCAGCGACGAGGTGTTCGGCCTCGTGTTCGGAGCGGTCGCGCAGGGCCCGAGCTTCGTCGGAAGCTGCCTCGACACGATCCCGCTCGTCGTGCAGTTCTCCCCGGCCGATCCGTTCTGGGTCGCGAACGCCTGGACGCAGATGGCCATGAACGACACCGGCTGCGGCTACTCCATCGCGGGCTACCCGGGCGTGACGATGCTCGCCGGCTGGGACGCCGCGAACGTGGGCCTCGGCTATCGCGACTTCGGGGCCGGTCGGCTCTGGCTCGTGGACGTCGACTGGCAGGACCAGGATGTGTCGGCGTTCATCGATGTCACGCGCCAGCTCATGGCCTACATGATGTCGCACCGGAGGTAGCGCGCGGGCGCGCTCAGCGACCGAACAGCCACGCGAGGCCGGCGGCCGACAGCGCGAGGACGCCGAGCGCGAGCACGAGCGCGAGCACCTCGATCGGACCGAAACCGCTGCGGCGCGCGGTGTCGCGCGCCTCGGCGCGTTCCTCGCGGAGCGCCTCGGCCTCGTCGGGGTCGGGCGCGCTCGCCTCGTCCGGGGCCTCGACGCGCGGGGCGGCCTCGGCGGCGAGCCACGGCGGCGAGGCGTCGAGCTCGCGCGCGCTCATGCGCACGTCCGCCGCGGCGAGCGCCTGCGCGAGCGCGTCGGCGAGCGGCGTCGCGAGCGCGAAGGTGTCGCCGGCGGCGCCGATCTCGCGGGGCGCGCGCCATTCGGTCTCGCTCGTGGCGAGCGGAGCGCCGTCGAGGCGCGAGCCCGGCTTCGAGCCGAGGTCGCGCGCGCGCACGCGGCCGCCGTCCCACGTCACGCCCACGTGGCGGCGCGAGGCGTTGGGGTCCGACAGCACGAGGTCCGCCTCGCGCCCGCGGCCGAGCACGTACTCGCGCCCGGGCTCGGCGAGCCGGAGCGTGCGGCCCGCGTCGGGACCGGCGACGACGCGCACCTCCGGCGCCATGTCCTCGCCCGCGGCGCGCAGGCTCTGCTCGAGCCAGCGTGCCGCCACCTCCTCGGCGCTCGCACGCGCCGCGCCGACCGTGGCGCGCGCGACGCCGAGCTCGATCTCCAGCCAGACGCGGCCCACGCGCACGACCTCGCCGTGGCGCAGCACGCGCGGGGTGTGCGGCGGCAAGCGCACGCTGCCCACCTGGATGCCGTTCGTGCTGCCCTCGTCGACCACGATGTACTCGGTGCCGCGCTGGCGGATCGAGGCGTGTCGCGCGGACACGCTCGCGTCGGGCAAGAGCACCTCCGCGCTCCGGGCGCGGCCGATCACGATGCGCGGCGAGTCGAAGCCGAGCGCGAGGCGCTCGTCGCGCTCCGGATCGTCGTTGCGCAGGTGGACGGTGATGGGCATGCCGCGGCCGGTCGGGCCGCATTCTGGGCCGTCTCGTCGGGACGTCAAATAAGCTTGCCGCCCGGGGCGCCCAGGTCGAAACCGCGCCTCGTGAAGACGCTCGCAGGCAAGACGTTGTTCATCACCGGCGCGAGCCGGGGCATCGGGCTGGCGATCGGTCTCGCCGCCGCGAAGGACGGCGCCAACGTGGTCATCGCCGCCAAGACGACCGAGCCGCACCCGAAGCTACCCGGCACGATCTACTCTGCGGCGCAGGAAATCGAGGCGGCCGGCGGGCGCGCGCTCGCGTGCGCGGTCGACATCCGCTTCGAGGAGCAGGTCGAGGCGGCGGTGGCCCAGGCGGTCGCGACCTTCGGCGGCATCGACGTGCTCGTCAACAACGCGAGCGCGATCAGCCTCACCGGCACGCTGGCGACGCCGATGAAGCGCTACGACCTCATGCACGGCGTCAACGTGCGCGGCACCTTCCTCTGCTCGCAGAAGTGCATCCCGCACCTCGCCAAGGCCGCGAGTCCGCACATCCTCAACATCTCTCCGCCCCTCTCGATGGAGCCGCGCTGGTTCGCGCCGCACGTCGCCTACACCATGGCGAAGTTCGGGATGAGCATGTGCGTGCTCGGCATGGCCGAGGAGCTGCGGGCCCAGGGCATCGCCGTGAACGCTCTGTGGCCGCGCGCCGTCATCGACACGTCGGCCGTGCGCAACCTGCTCGGCGGCCCGGCCATCGCCTCGCGCGCGCGCACCGCCGAGATCATGGCCGACGCCGCGCACGCCATCCTGCTCGAGGACAGCCGGGCCTGCACCGGTCACTTCTTCGTCGACGAGGACCTCCTGCGCGCCAAGGGCGTCACGGACTTCTCGCGCTACGACGTCACGCCGGGCACCGAGCCCCTGCCCGACTTCTTCGTGTGAGCACGCGCGGAGCGCCGCCGCATCCGTCCCGCCTGCTCGTGCTCGGCACGGGCTACGTGGGCACGGCCGTCGCGCGCCTCGGCCGCGCCCGCGGCATGGCGGTGACGGCGAGCGCGCGCCGGTCGGACCACGCCGTGCGCCTTCGCGCCGAGGGCTTCGAGGTGCACGAGGCGGCGCGCCTCGGCGCGGAGGTGGGCGCGCTCGTCGACGCGCGCACCCACGTGGTGGTCGCCTTCCCGCCCGACGGCGAGACCGACCTCCGCGTGGCGGCGGCGCTCGGCGCGGCGGCCGCGGTGAGCTACGTGTCGACGACGGGCGTGTACGGGGCGACGCGCGGCCTCGTCGACGACGCGACGCCCGTGCCCCCACCGGCGGACGCGCGCACCGCCTCGGTGCTCGCGGCCGAGCGCGCCTACCGCTCCGTCGGAGGGACCGTGCTGCGCTGCCCCGGCATCTACGGCCCCGACCGCGGGCTGCACGTGCGCGTGGTGTCGGGGACGCACCGCATCCCGGGCGACGGCAGCCTCTACCTGTCGCGCATCCACGTCGCGGACCTCGCCGCGCTCCTGCTCGCGAGCGCGCGCGTGCGCGGCGAGTGCTTCGTCGTCGGCGACCTCGCCCCGGCCCCGCAGCTCGAGGTGGTGCGCTTCATCGTGGAGCAGCACGGCGTGCCCATGCCGGCGTCGGTGCCAGAGGCCGAGGTGCACCCCTCGCTCCGCACCGATCGGCGCATCGACGGCCGCCGCGCGCTCGCCGTGCTCGGCGTCGAGCTCGCGTTCCCGACCTACCGCGCGGGCATGGCGCCCTCCTTCTAGGCCTGCCGGATCGGCTCGCAGTGCCGCGCGATGCGCCACAGCACCGCCACGAGGAAGGGCAGGTGGGTGTCGAAGAGGATCTTGCCGGTGGTCATGAGCGACACGGCGATGTCGCGCTCCGGGTCGGCGTAGCAGAAGACGTTCATGAAGCCGATGTGACCGAAGGCACGCCCGAGCCCCGGCCCGAACGGGCTGATGAGCGGGGCTCCGAGGATCAGGCCCTGTCCGTAGCGCACCGGCCACACGAGCACGCGGTCGGGCTCGAGGTAGGCGGTCTCGACGCGCGCCCGCTCGAGCGTGCGCGCCGCGAGGATGCGCTTTCCGTCGAGCTCGCCGCCGCGCAGCAAGAGCTCGAAGAAGCGGCTCGCCTCGTTCGCCGTCCCGATGACGTTCGCCGACGGGATGACCCGCCGGTAGAAGCGCGGGTCGTTCGACAGGCGCGTGGCCTGCTCCCAGGTAAGCCCGAGCGCGCGCCGCGTCAGGAACGCGACGGGGAGCGGCATCTTGCGCCCCGTGACGTAGTTGACGGCCACCTCGTCCTCGCGCTCGCGCGGGACGCCGTAACCCATGAGGTCGAAGCCGAGCGGATCCAGGATCTCCCGGCGCAGGACCTCCGCGAGCGTGCGTCCCGTGATCCGCTTCACGATGGCGCCGAGCAGGTAGCCGCCGGCGAGCGCGTGGTACGCGAGCGTGCGGCCGGGCGGGTGCGTCGGCCTGGCGTCGCACAGGCGCGCGACGCACGCCTCGGGGTCGAGCAGGATGTCCGGCTCGGTGAGCGAGCCCGGCACACGCGGCACGCCCGCCCGGTGCGTGAGCAGGTGCGCGATCGTCACCGCGCCCTTGCCGTGCCGCTCGAAGCCGGGCACGTGGTCGGCGACGCGATCCTCGAGCCCGAGCACGCCGCGCTCCGCGAGCAGGTGGATGGCGATCGCGGTCACCGCCTTCGAGGCCGAGAAGAGCCCGAAAGGCGTCGACGGCGTGGCGAGCACGGCCCGCTCGGAGGCCAGCTCGTCGGGCCCGTGCCCCCGTGCGTGGCCGATGGCACCCTCGACGACGACGTGGCCCCGGCGCCGGATGCAGAGCGCGATCGCCGGGTGAACCCCCGTGCGGTAGAGGCGCTCCACGCTGCGCCAGATGGCGTCGCACCCCCGGCGCGTGACGCCCGCGTCGCGCAGAGTCGCCTCGTCGATCGTCCGTCGCGCGGTCACCGCCGCCAGATCCGGCGGCACCTCGATTCGCCCGTGCGGCATGCTCCTGCTCTTCCTCCCCGGCCTCTCGCGCCGGGATGCTACCCCCCTCCGTGACACGGCGCTGACATGGCGTGACGCAACCCTGACGTAGCGAAACGTGACCCGATGCTACGCATCTGCGTCGGGCGGGGCGGCGAGGCGGGAGCAGTCATGGCGATTCGGTATCGGCGCGCGGCGGACGAGCGGGTGAGCTGGTGGAGGACGATCCCTTTCCTGCTCCTGCACGTGGCGCCGATCGGCATCGTGTGGACGGGCTTCGGCTGGCGCGAGGCGGCGCTCTGTGCGGCGCTCTACTTCGTGCGCATGTTCTTCATCACCGCCGGCTACCACCGCTACTTCGCGCACCGGAGCTTCCGCGCCGGGCGCGTCGTGCAGTTCGTGCTCGCGCTCGGCGGGGCGACCGCCGCGCAGAAGGGCGCGCTCTGGTGGGCGGGCCACCACCGCCACCACCACCGCCACTCGGACGACGAGCTCGTCATCCACTCCCCGCGGCGCGGCTTCTGGTGGAGCCACGTGGGCTGGATCGTGTGCGCCAAGTACGACGCCACCCCGACGGCGGCCATCGAGGACATGGCGCGCTACCCCGAGCTCCGCTGGCTCGACCGCCACCACCTCGTGCCGCCCGTCCTGCTCGGCGCGGCGTGCCTGCTCTGCTTCGGCTGGAGCGGGCTGTTCGGCGGCTTCTTCCTCTCGACCGTGATCCTCTACCACGGCACCTTCGTCATCAACTCGCTCTCCCACGTGTTCGGCCGGCGCCGCTACGCGACGACCGACACGAGTCGCAACTCGCTCTTGCTCGCGCTCGTCACGCTGGGGGAGGGCTGGCACAACAACCACCACTACTACCAGCGCTCGACGAGCCAGGGCTTCTTCTGGTGGGAGATCGACGTCACCTTCTACGTCCTCAAGGTGCTGAGCTGGGTCGGCCTCGTGAGCGGCCTGCACACGCCGCCGCCGCGGGTGCTGGCCGCGAATCGCCTCGCCGCGGGGGCCGAGGACCCGGGTCTCCGTGCGCGCGCGGTCGTGCTCGCGAGCCGGGCGGCCGTCGCACCCGAGGCTGGCGGCTGACGGCGACTCGCTGGCCGAGCCGCGGCCTTTCGCGGTACGCTGCGCGCCCGTGGAGAAGCGCCACTTCCAGCGCTACCGCCTGTGGCTGCCGGCGCGCATCGACGCCGGTGCCGGTCAGGTGCAGCTCGCCGTCGGCCACGACCTGAGCAAGGGCGGGGTGTCGCTCGTCACGGCCGAGAGGCTCGAGGTGGGCGTCGAGGTGACGGTCACCTTCGCCCTGCCGCCGGACGGAGCGGTCGAGCGCAGCGTGCGGGCGCGCATCGTGCGCGTGGAGCCGAACGAGGACGACCCGGAGGGTTTCTGGCCCTTCCGCGTGAGCGTCGAGTTCCTCGTCGAGGACGCGACCGTCGACGAGCTCTTGCGCGAGCACCCCAACCTCGTCGAGGGACGTCGCGACACGAGCGACGGGGAGAGCTGACGTGCCGCCGACCTCGCTCGCCGCCGAGCTCGCGGCGCTGCCCGCCGCGCTCTCCGTGCGCCTCGCCGCGCGCGGCTTCTCGGCGGACAAGCTCGTCACCTGGGCGCACACGCTCGGCCCCGGCAGCGAAGCGCGCAACCGCCTCGCGGGGCGCGTCGAGCCCGTCGCCGCGAGCGACGTCGGGAGCCCGCCCGTCGCCGGCGAGGGGCTCGAGCGCGCGCGGGCGGTCGGCGAGGCTGCGCTCGCGCGCGGCGAGCTCGCCGTCTGCGTGCTCGCGGGCGGCATGGCGACGCGCATGGGCGGGGTCGTGAAGGCGCTCGTGGAGGTGCTCCCGGGCAGGACCTTCCTCGACGTGCGCCTCGGCGAGCGGCGCGCCCTGGCGGAGCGCTACGGCCGCGAGGCTCCGCTCTGGCTCATGACGAGCGAGCCCACCGAGCCGCGCATCGCCGAGCGGCTCGGCGGCGCACGCGACGGCTACGCGCTCGCGACCTTCGAGCAGTTCGTGTCGCTGCGCCTGCGCCCGGACGGCGCCTTGTTCCGCGACGCCGCGGGCGAGCCCAGCGTCTACGCCACCGGGCACGGCGATCTGCCGGACGCCCTCTGCGCCAGCGGGCTGCTCGCGAGCTTCCTCGCGCGCGGGGGCCGCCACGTGTGGATCTCGAACCTCGACAACCTCGGGGCGCGGGTCGATCCGGCCATCCTCGGCTGGCACATCGGCCACGGCGGGCCGCTGACGGTGGAGCTCGTCGACAAGCGCGCGGGTGACGTCGGCGGAGGCCCGGTGCGCCACGCGGGCCGCCCGATCGTGTGCGAGCACTTCCGCCTGCCGGTCGGCTTCGACCCGGCCTCCGTGCCGGTGTTCAACACCAACACCTTCCTCGTGTCCGCCGCGGCCCTCGCGGCGCTCGTCTTCGAGTGGACCTACGTGGAGGTCCACAAGGAGGTCGGCGAGCTCGAGGCCGTGCAGTTCGAGCGCCTGCTCGGCGAGCTCAGCGTGCCGCTCACGCCGTCGTTCCTGCGCGTGCCGCGCGACGGCGCCGCGAGTCGCTTCGTGCCGGTCAAGGACACGCGCGACCTCGCCGCGGCCGCGGCCTTCGTGGAGGCCGCCGCCGCGGGCTGACGGCGCCGCCCTCCCCATCTCGGCTCTCCCTCGACCTCCCCGAGCCCCGCTCTGCCGTGCGCTTCCAGCTCCACCACGACTTCGACGCACCGCTCGTACCCGTCGAGCGCGCCCTCGGCGATCCGGGGCTCGGCTCGGCCGTGGCGCTCGGCACGCCGTCGATCGAGTCCGTGACCGTCGTGCGCCACGAGCTCGGCCCGGACACGCTCGAGCGCGTGTGGCGCTTCCAGGCGCGCGCGCCCTTCGGGATCCTGCGCGGCTACGGCTCCGCCCGCGAGATGCTCTGCTGGGAGGAGCACTGGCGCTACGTCTTCGCCGAGCACGCCGGCGCGTGGACGGTCGTGCCGCGCGGCGAGCTCGCGCCCGACGCCCCGTGGCGGCGGTACTTCACCTGCGAGGGCAGCTACACGCTCGAGCCGCTCGCCGGCGAGCGCACGCGCCGCCACGTCGCCGGGACCGTCGAGGTCCGTCTGCCCCTCGTCGGCGCCGTGGTCGAGCGCCTCGGTCTGCGCGAAATCCGCAAGGCATATGCCGCCGAGGCGGCTACGCTGCGGGCGTTGTGCACCCCCCCATGAAGCGTTCCCTCGGTCCTCGGCTGCTCGCGCTGTCGGCGCTCGCGCTGCTCCCCGCCACGGCCGGCACCGTGCGCGCCGACCCGCCTCCGCCACGGCCCTCCGACGGTGGCGCGCTGCCGGGCAAGAGCATCGCGTCCACGGACGACGCCTCGAGCATCCTCGTGAACCCCGCCAACCTCGC
Organism: Myxococcales bacterium; assembly: GCA_016212965.1. Lineage (GTDB taxonomy): Bacteria > Myxococcota_A > Polyangia > Polyangiales > Polyangiaceae > JACRDA01. The sequence goes on along the minus strand of JACRDA010000284.1, from coordinate 4,433 downwards.
CTTCGGCCCGGGGCTCGAGGCGCGCTTTGTCTGGATGCACACGCCCGACAGCTCGCCGCGCGCCATGCGCGGCTACACCCTCGATCTCGCCGCGCCGTTCTGGCTGTTCGGCACGGGTCTCGAGCTCGAGTGGCTGCGGGCCCCGTCGGCCGCCCCCGAGCCCTACGGCGGGCACTTGCAGCAGTGGGTGCGCTGGGCGCTGTCGGCCAAGGCGGGCGACTGGCTCGGCGTGGGCACGACGCTCGCGTGGTCGAGCTCGCGCGAGGACGCCCTCGACCGGCAGTTCTCGGTGACGAGCGGTCTCACCTTCCGGCCGATCTCGTACCTGTCGCTCGCCGTCGTGGCGCGCGACTGGAACGACCCCGACAACGACGCCGGAGAGCGCATCAAGCCCTCGATCGACCTCGGCCTCGCGCTGCGGCCCGTGTTCGGCCATCGCATGCTCGAGTGGGGCCTCGGCGCCTCGTACCGTGGCTCGGGCGAGTCGTGGGTGCCGAGCACCACGCTCGCGGTCGACATCCCGTACGTCGGACGCTTGCGCGCCGGCGCCGAGGTGGTGGATCCGAAGCACTTCGGCGTGAGCGCCTCGGCCGGCCTCGACGTGCACGTCGACGCCTTCGAGCTCGCGGCCGGCGCCCTGTTCGGCAGCGCCCACACGCTCGCGGGCACCGGCCTCTACGCCGGGGCGGCGTTCCGCTCGTTCCGCGAGCGGCCCGACATCCCGCTGACGGCGCGCGTGGTGCGGCTGCGCATCGAGTCGGTGCCCGACGCGCGCGGACACACGGCGCTCCTGCGCAAGCTCTGGCGCCTCTCCCAGGACCCCGAGGTGGACGGCGTGCTCTTCACGATGCGTGCCGCGCCGGCCGAGAGCGTCGCGCACGCCGAAGAGCTCGTCGACGCGGTCGAGCTCCTGCGGCGGCGCGGCAAGAAGGTCTTGTGCCACCTCGAGGACGCGACCGGGCGTGCGCTCTTCGTGTGCTCGGCGGCCGATCGGGTGGCCGTGAACCCCGCCGGCGGGGTGCGCTTCGCGGGCCTGTCGAGCCGCTACTTCTACTTCGGCGGCCTGCTCGACAAGCTCGGCGTGCGCGCGGACTTCGTGCGCATCGGCCTCAGCAAGACCGCGCCCGAGCAGTTCACCCTCGAGGGCGGTAGCGAGCAGGCGCACCACGACCACGGCGACATCCTGCGCCAGATCGAGGACGTGTACCTCGACCAGCTGGCGCGCGGGCGCGGCCTCGAGCGCGAGGTGGTGCGGCAGCGCATCGCGGCGGGCCCCTACATCGCGAGCGAGGCGCGCGAGGCCGGCTTCGTGGACGAGCTCGTCTACGACGACGAGATCCCGCGCTTCGCCGAGGACGTGCTCGGGCGCCCGGTGCGCATCGAGCCTGCCAGCCGCCCGAAGGAGGCGCCGGCCTATTGGCGCGACGGTCCGAGCGTGGCGGTCGTGTACCTCGACGGTGACATGATCGACGGCGAGAGCCGCACCATCCCGCTCATCGGCATGAAGCTCGCGGGCTCCTACACCGTGGCGCGCGCCCTGAAGCGCGCCCGCGAGGACAGCTCCATCCGAGCGGTCGTGTTCCGCATCGAGACCGGCGGCGGCTCGTCGCTCGCGAGCGACGTCATTCTGCGCGAGGCGACCCTCACCGCCAAGGTCAAGCCGCTCATCGTGTCGATGGGCAGCAAGGCGGCGAGCGGGGGCTACTACGCTTCGGTAGGCGGGCGCGAGATCTTCGCCAACCGCGCCACCGTGACGGGCTCGATCGGCATCTTCTACGGCAAGGTCGACGTCTCGGGCCTGCTCGCCAAGCTCGGCGTGCGCAGCGAGTCGATCGAGAGCGCGCCGCGCGCCGACTCGGAGAGCCTGTTCCGCGCGTTCACGGACGACGAGCGCGCGACGCTCGGGGCGAAGGTCAAGCAGTTCTACGATCTGTTCGTGGGGCGCGTGGCCGAGGGGCGGGCGCTCGGCGTCGCCGAGGTGGACGCGGTCGGCCGCGGGCGCGTCTGGAGCGGCGCGCAGGCGCTCGACCGTCGCCTCGTCGACCGGCTGGGGGGCCTGCGCCAGGCCCTGGCACGCGCGCGCTCGCTCGCGGGTCTCTCGGCCGACGCCGAGGTCGTCGAGCTGCCGGAGCAGCAGCAGTCGCTGCTCGACATCGTGCTCGAGCTCGTCGGCGTGCCGCCGCTCTTCCAGGTGTCGAGCGAGGAAGCGAGCGCGCCCGGCTGGATCCCCCCGATGCTGGTCGACGCGGCGCGCGCCCTCGCGCCCTTCATGGTCTACGACAGCGGCCGGCCGCTCGCGCGCATCGAGCTGTCGGTGGACGGGCCGTGAGCGCCGCGGAATGCCTGTTGGCCGGCGATCGGCGCTAGACTTGCGGATCATGAGCTTCCGTCTCGCGGGAATCGCCGGAGGGTGCGGTGCGGGCGTGGCCCTCGTGGCCGGTCTCGGCGGCTGCAACCTCGTGGCCGGCCTCAACGACTACGAGGTCGGCACCGGCAGCGGCGCCTCGACGGCGTCGCAGTCGACGAGCTCGAGCACGGGCGGTGGCGGCGGGAGCGGCGGCGGTTGCGGGTCGCCCGTCGTCGTGCCAGTCGACGCCAACGCGGACGTGAAGTCGCTCGCGCCGAACCAGAACGGCGGTGGCGACCAGACCTTCTCGGTGCACCTCGTGGGAGGCGCGAGCGTGGTGCACGCGCTCTTCCGGGCGAGCGGGCTGTCCGAAGCGGCCCTGGGCAAGAACCGAGCGGAGCTCTGCGTGCAGCACGCGTCGCCCGCGGCGGGCGTGGGTACCGGCGTCGTCAGCGCCTACGAGCTCTCGCAGCCGTGGAACGAGGACGAGGTGACCTGGAACGTCGCTGCGGGCGGCGTTTCCTGGACCCTTCCCGGCGGGGACTACGAGGCCACGCCGCACGACGGCGTGTTCATCAACGGCCAGGCGCAGGCCGAGACCGAGAAGTGCTGGGACGTCACGGCGTACGCGGAGAAGGTCGCGGGAGCGAGCGCCACGGACCACGGGGTCATCCTCGTCCCCACGGGCACGAACTTCACGGCGGTGTTCTTCTCCGACGACGCGACCACGGTCGTGCGCCCCGTCTTCAAGCTGTGGACCTGCCCCTGACCCCGCGCGCATCGCACTTGACCGGCGACAGCTACCGGCGCGCCGGCCGCGAGCCCCCTGACGGCAGCTCTGCTATGAGCGAGGTGTGACCGCCCTCTGGTCCAAGCCCGTTCGCGACTACATGAGCAAGGGGCTCGTCGCCGTGCACCCGACGATGCCGCTCGGGGAGCTGCAGCAGGTGCTCGAGGACCGGAACATCTCGGCCGTGCCGGTCGTCGACGACGCCGCGCGGCTCCTCGGCATCGTGTCGACGACGGATCTCTTGCGCGTGGCCCACGTGGAGATCGCCTACCGCGGGGCGCGCCCGCGCATGGCCATGCCGGCCTCCACGGCGCGCGACGTGATGCGCCCCGACGTGGCGACCGTCGACGAGGCGGCGCCGCTCAGCGAGGCGGCGCAGAAGATGGTCGAGCGGCGCATCCACCGCCTGATCGTGCTGCACCAGGGCCGCGCGGCGGCCGTGGTCTCGACGCGCGACGCCATGCGCGCCGTGCTCGAGCATCACATCGCGCTGCCGCTCTCGGTCGTGATGTCGCACCCGGTCGAGACCATCGAGCTCGGCGAGACCATCCGGAGCGCCGTCGATCGGCTGCGCAGCGCCAACGTGCGCGGCCTCGTCGTCGTCGACGGCACCTGGCCGATCGGCGTCTTCACCCACAGCGAGGCGATCCGGGCGCGCGCGCTGCCCCAGGCGCTGCTCGACATGCCGGTCGAGGATCTCATGAGCTACGAGATGTACTGCCTCGACATCGAGACGCCGCTGTACCGCGTCGCGGGCCACGCCATGCAGACCGGCGTGCGCCGCATCCTCGGCGTACACGACCGGCGCGTGCACGGCATCGTCACGGGCTTCGATCTCGTGCGCGTCATGACGATGGCCGAGGCGTGAGCTCCGCCGGCCCGCTCATCCGCGCCGAAGCGCTCACCGTCCACGCGGACGGCCGGCCCGTGCTCGAGGGGCTCGACCTCGAGACGCGCGGCGACCGCGTCGTCCTCACGGGGTCCGCGGGGGTCTTCGTCGCGACGCTCATGGGCTTTGCGCAGGGCACGTCCGATGCGGCCGCCGGGCCACCGCGCGTCGCGTCGGGCTCCCTCCGCCTGGCCGGCCGCGACGTCGCACAGGGCGCGCACCTCGCGAGTCTCGGCGTCGCGCCCTTCGAGCCGCCGCTGCCTGCGGGCGACACGGTGCGCGAGCTCGTGGCGAGGGGGGCGCGGCTCGCCGGGGTCGCGGGGCCGTGCCCGGTCCGCGGGCGCGCCGCGCGGCTCGCCGCGACGGCGGTCCTCGAGCGGCTCGGCGCCCGGCACCTCGCGGCGCGC
>JACRDA010000282.1 GCA_016212965.1 Myxococcales bacterium | reverse complement strand
GCGCCCGCGCCGCCCGCGCCCGCGCCGCCGCCGCCCGCGCCGCCCGCGCCCGCGCCGTCGGTGGTGGTCGTGACGCTGAGGGCGAGCGTGGGGCAGCCGGTGTTGACGATCGCGAAGAAGTACTCCGCGGTCGGGTCGAAGGGCACCGCCGAGGCGGCGTCGAACACGACCTCACCGTCGGTGCCGGCGACGTCCACCTTGAGGTCGTACTGGTCCGGCACGGGGATCATGGCGCCGTTCTTGAAGGTCACGTGCGTGCCCTTGCGGCCGTAGATCGAGAACGTGGGGTCGTTGCCGCCGCCCGACGGGACCGCGTGGACGGCGAAGTGCAGGCCCGTGTCGCTCGCGGCGACCTGGCGCGAGAAGTGGAAGAGCGCGGGCATCGACACGCCGAAGCCCTGGAGCTGCGCGCACGTGCCGCCGAAGAAGCTCGCCAGCATGGTGAGCCCGAGCGTCGTCAGGTTCCTCGACTCGCCGGGCGCGAGCGCGATGACGGCGTCGCAGTTGTCGAGCCCGCGCGCGGCCACGAGGTCCGTGACCGTCTGCACGTCGGCCGCCTGCAGGGTGCCCGCGGTCACGAGCGCCTCGGCGGAGCTCACGAGCGCGCGGCCGTAGTCGCCGAAGGTCGCGCCGTCCGGCAGCATGGCGATGGCGCCCCACACGAGCTCGTCGGCCGCCGCGGCCCCGAGGGCCGTGCGCACGCTCCACGACAGGCTCCCGATGATCTCGCCGTCGGCGTGCACCTCGCCGAACATGTCGTCGGGGCACACCGCCGTCGTGTTCGTGAGCACGCGTTGCTGGTTGCCGAGCGAGGCCTCGCCCATCACCGGATCGTCGTTGTTGGTGCACGCGAGGTAGTCCGACACGCCCTCGTCGATCGCGCCCGAGAAGGGCGAGATGCCGTAGGAGGTCGTGTACGTCTGCCCGAGGTTGTAGCCGACCGCGTTGTGCGTGAGGTAGTGGCCGAACTCGTGCTTGAAGACGTCGGAGTCGTAGGCGAAGTCGTTCTGCGTGCCCTGCCCGATGGCGATGAGGTTCGGCGCGGCGTAGGCGCCGGTCTGGCCCATCTCGGAGAAGAAGGCGTTGTCGAGCGCCTGGCCGTTCTCCTGCGCGTTGGCGACCGCGGTGACCTTCCAGCTCGGCTGGTCGACGGGGACGCCGAGCGAGGCGGCGAAGGTCTTCATCGACGTCAGGTGGTAGTAGAGGTTCACCTGCGCGAAGCCGTCGGTGCCGTCGTGCACGTCGGCGGGCGGGTCGTAGAGGAAGTTCGTGCCGTCGCTCGGCACGAGCGTCTGCTCGACCGTGTAGCCGTTCTGCGAGGTGCCCGACACCCAGTTGGTCACCTGCAAGAGGCCGTTCCAGCCGTTCAGGTACTGCGGGGTCGCCACGTCCATCTCGAGCAGCTCGACGTCGATCGGCACGGGCGTGTCGAGGGAGTTCTCCTCGTAGACGCGCCCGAGCGCGTCGCGCGCGAGCGAGCGCGTGCCGAAGAGCGCGCCCGTCGTGGCGTCGACCCAGTAGCGCGTGCCGCCCACCGAATCGCGCACGTCGAGCTGCCAGAGCAGCGTGCCGCCCCGCTCGGGTGAGACGACGAGCGCGCTCCGCTCCGGCGCGGGCAGCGTGCGGGCGACCGCGGTCTCGAGCGCGAGCGTCGCCGCGGCGACATCGAGCGCCGGGGTCGTCGCGAGCGCGAGCTCGCGCGCCACCGAGAGCACGACGCGCGTCACGTCGCCGTCGCGCCCGATGCCGACGACGACGCTCTGGCCGAGCACCGGCAGGCCGAGGTAGCGCTGGCCGTAGCGCACGACGGCCGAGCCACCCGCGCCCCGCAGCGTGCGCGGCGCGCCGAGCTCCACGTTCGCGAGGCGCAGGGCCGCGCCCTCCGCGGCGAGGTAGGTCCGCGCCTTGTCCGTGGGCGCCGCCTGGGCGCGCACGGCGTCGCTCGGCTTGCCGGCGAGCCACTCCGAGCCGTCGGCCAGGGCCGTCGCGGACGTCGTGAGCAGAGCGAGTGCGGTCAAAGGAAGGAGCTTCTGCATGGGGACCTCGAGTGCGGCGACCGGCCGCTGCGGCGGCGCGCAGTGTACCCGGCTCCGTGCGCGCGCCGAAGTCGTAACCATGACACGCGAAGTCTCCAGTGTCGCAGTCGCGCCCCGGTCACGCCCGCGCGCTCAGCTCGCGGCGGCCGCCACGCACACGCGCACGACCGGGCCGCCGTCGCAGGTCGGGCAGGCTGCGACGATGCGCGAGCCGCACACGAAGCCGCTCGCGCAGTCCGCGTCGCGCTGGCACTCGTCGTGCGGGCCCGGCGCGGGCGCCGGGTCCTCCGGCTGCCACGGCTCGTTCGGGGGTGCCGGTACGGGCGGCGGCTCTGCGAACGGTGGCGGCGCGGGCGCGCGTGGCATCACGAGCACCGAGCCGGGCGCGAGCGGCGTCGTGGGAAGCGAGGCGCGCGGCGCGGCGTGCGGGGCGCAGGCGCTCGAGAGCGCGAGCGCGGCGAGCGCGAACGTGCAGGAGAGGCGACGGGACGAAGCCATGGGCATCCTCGATGGGGTGGGGTGGCTCGGCGCGCACGGCGCGGCACGCTCGGCGGAGCGTGCGGTCGGCCGGAGGTGCGCGCCGGCCAGGGAAGCACCAACGCCGCCCCACGCTCGGGGCTTACAGGTCGAGCGGTCCTCGACGCGCGGCGCCGCGCGCCCTACCTTTCCGCATCATGCTCCGCCCGCACACTCTGCTCTCGGTCGGTCTCGTCGCGCTCGGCTGCTCCTCGGAGCCGCGCGTCCCGACCCCCGGCACCTCGGCTGCTCCGCGCCCCGAGGCGTCCGGCCCCGCGGCGTCGGTCGTGGCACCCACCGCCGGCGCGAGCGCGACGACCGCGCCGAGCGCGCCGACGACGGGCGTGGCCGCGAGCGCGCTCCCCGACGGGGACGTCGCGCTCGCGCGCCGGCTCGTCGCCGAGGGCGCGCCGCTCGTCGACGTGCGCACGCCGAAGGAGTACGGCGAGCGCCACCTCGACCACGCCGTGAACCTGCCCGTGGACGACCTCGCCGCCAAGCTCGCCGACGTCGACGCGCACGTCGCCGGCGGTCGCACCCGGCCCATC
>JACRDA010000268.1 GCA_016212965.1 Myxococcales bacterium | reverse complement strand
CTCCGCCGCCGCCTGCGCCCGTGGTCGTCGTGTTGCCGTTCGTGTCGCCCGAGCCGTCGCACGCCGCCCAGAAGACCCCACCGAGCACCAGCGCCGCGCCGATGCCTAGACCCGTGTTGCGCATCATGTCGACCTCCACACTCCCAGATGAAGAACCCTTTCAGGCTAACAGGGCATTCGACCACCGTGGCGAGATCTTTTCCACGCTCGCTCTTCCGCTCTCAGTCGTAGCGGCTGTCGTAGGCGAAGGCGCGCCGCACGACGGCCTCCTTGCCGCCCGGGTTCCGCACCACGACGTCCACCATCTGCCCGTGCTTGCCGGGCGGCGTGCGCGCCTCGAGCGTGCCCGGATCGACGAGCTTCACCTTGGTGGCCGGCACGCCGGCCACGAGCACGACGCTCTCCTTCACGAAGCCCTTGCCGCTCACCGTGAGCTCGGTTCCACCCGCCGTGCCGCCGCGGTTCGGGCTCACCGACTGCACCGTCGGTGCCGGCAGCGCCTCGTAGCGGTAGCCGTTCTTGAGCGTCACCGGCACGGCGTCGGGGGTCGCCACCACGAGGTCGACGAGCCCGGCCGCCTTGCCCGCCGGCGCGACGACCTCGAGCGTCGAGGCACTCTTCCAGGCGATCGCCTTGGCGGGCTCCTTGCCGAACCACACCTTCGTCTCGCGCTCGAAGCCGGTGCCGTCGAGCACCACCTTCGTGCCGCCGAGCACCGAGCCCAGCTTCGGCTCGTGGCCGATCACCGTCGGGGCCGGCTTGGCGACGTACTCGAACGCGTCCTCCATGCGCACGAGCACGCCGGAGCCGTTCATGACCTCGACCGCCACCTTGCCTGGCAGCTCGCGCGCGGCGACGGTTGCCTGCAGCACCGTCGGCGAGACGACGCGCACGCTCGCCTGCACCTCGGCGACCCGCACGCGCGTGTGGGCGTCGAAGTTGTCGCCGTGGAGCTCGATGGTGCCGCCGCGGAGAAAGATCCGCGCCGGCGCCACGCCGAGGAGCTTGGCCGGCTGTGGCGGCAGCTCGTAGCGGAAGAGCCCCTCGGCCGCGGCGCGCGCGCCGTCGGGATTCACGACGCGGAGCTCCGCCGCACCCGCGTCGGGCCGCGGCGGCACGAGGAGCTCGAGCACGGTCGCGCTCTTCACCAGCGTGTCGGCCTCCGCACCCGCCACGAAGGCGCGCGTCCCGGGCCGGAAGCCGCTGCCCGCGACCGTCAGGCGCAGGCCCCCCGTGGTCCACGCGCTCGCCGGCGACACGCTCTCGATGCACGGCGGCGGCGCGTTGCGGTACGCGAAAGCCTCGAGCATCGTGCCCGAGAGCCCGTCGGGGTTCGTGACGCGCACGGTCCCGGTCGTGTCGAGCTCGCCCGGCGGCGTGACGAAGGACAGGCGCGTCTCGTCGTGGCGCTCCACCACGGGCGCGTGGCGCTCGAAGAACGCCACCACGCAGCCGGGCTGGAAGCCCTTGCCGAGGACCTCGACGCGCGTGCCGCCCTCGGGCGGGCCTTCGCCCGGCACGAGCGCTTCGACGAGCGGACCGGCGTCGAAGGTCACGGCATTCTCGAGGCGCGTGATCTGCCCGTCGGGACCGAGCACCTCGACGGCCGCCTTGCCGGCCACGTGCGCCGGCGAGATCGCCCGCAGCGTGGTCGCGTCGAGCCACGCGCTCTCGACGTCGATGCCGCCGATGCGTACGCGACACCCCTCGGCGAGCCCCTCGCCTTGCACGACGACGCGCGCCCCGCCTCCGACGGGCAGGGTCGACGGACGCACCGCGCGTGCACCGGGCGGAGGCTCCCAGCGGAAGCCGTGGACGAGCACGCCGCGCAGCGCTCGGCCCCCCGCCTCCACCTCGACCGCCACGTCGACGTGGCCCGCCCGCGCGCTCGGCGGCGCCGCGACGACGAGCGCCCCGTCCTCGGTGCGGCGCAGGAGCTCCGCGGGCTCGGTCCCGACGCGCACCCGGGGCTCGGCGCCGAAGTGCTCGCCGCGGACCACGAGCTCCGCCCCGAGCGTCTGCGGGCCGGACGCGGGCTCGACCGCCGCGACCACCGGGTAAGGAGCGGCCGGAGCTTCGGGCGCCACCGCCTCGAGCGCGACCGGCTCGGCCGCCACCGGCTCGACCGCCGGCTCCTCGACCGCCACCGTCTCGACCGCCGCCGCCTCGACCGCCACCGTCTCGACCGCCGCCGTCTCGACCGCCGCCGCCTCGACCGCGACCTCCGCCACGCTCGCCGTTGCCTCGACGGACGGGGGCGGCGCTGCCGCGTGCTCGTCCCCGACTCCAGCGTCCGCCGGCGCCGCGCCCGGCGCCTGTCCCACCGCCCCCTCGTCCCCCAACGTCTGGCCTTCGTCGCTCATCGGCAGGAGGCTACGCAAGCGGGGCCGGCGCGCAAGAGCCTGCTCGCTCCCACCATCCCGGCGCGGCCCGAGGCCCGCCGCCGAGCTCGCCGTCGCACCTTCCCGCCTTGCGTCGCACGTCGGTCGCGGGGACAATGCGGCCACCTCGAGCGGGCGCGCGCGCCTCCGGAGCCTCACGCACGTGGACGATCTGGAGAAACACAGGCTGTGCGAGCTCGTGCTCGGCATGGCGACCACCGACGGCGCGTACTGCGCCGCCGAGAACGACTTCTTCACGCGCCTGCTCGCCAGGCTCGGCGTCGCCAGCGAGGAGGACTTCGTGGTCGCGCCGATCTCGGTCGGGAGCCGCGCCGCGGCGGTCCTGAAGGAGCTGTCGCCCGAGGCGCAAAAGGAAGCGCTCGAGCTGCTCATCGCCACGGCCGTCGTCGACGGCAAGGTCGTGCCCGCCGAGCGGCGCTACCTCGATGCCGTGTGCAAGGCGCTCGGCGTGCCGCCGGAGGAGCTCGAGCAGCGCCTCGCCGAGCGGCTCGCGGAGAGCTGACACCCATGCCCTACCTCCCGCGCACCACCTGGGTCGCGGTCGCGCTCCTCGGCGCGAGCGGCTGCGGCACGCCCGACGAAGAGACGACGCCCGCCGCCGAGCCGCCGAGCTTCCGCGTGCTCACGGCCAACATCGGCAATCCCGACACCACCGACCCGAACTACGCGCTCCGCCTGAGCTACCAGGCCTACGAGGACTTCGTGGGCGCGCGGATCCGGGCGCTCGCCCCCGCGGTCGTGTTCCTCCAGGAGGTGCTGCCGCCCGAAACGTGCGCCGCCTTCGTCGAGGGCGACGCGGCGCGCACCTGCTACGACGCCGCGGCGCGACCGGCGGCGATCGAGCGCGTCCTCGGCACCGACTACTCCATCGTGTGCGACGCGCGCAAGCACGTGGAGTGCATCGGCGTACGCACCGATTTCGCCACCATCACGGCCGTCGATCCCGGCGCCTTCGTGCTCGACGGGGCCGAGACCCCGCCCCTGCCGCTCGCCGCGTGCAGCTACCAGCAGGGCACCTGCGACGACTCGAACTGCGACGGCGAGTCCACCGTGTCGGCCGTGACCGTCACCACCGACCACGGTGAGATGCGCATCGTGCACGTCCACCCGAACGCCGCCGGGGAGAACGCGAACGGCTTCTACAGCGGCGAGCCCTGCCGCTACCAGCAACTGCAGCAGGTGTTCGAGGGCCCCGACGCGCTCGTCGGCGCGACGGTCCCGACGCTCGTCGCCGGCGACTTCAACATGGACCCCGACTCCTTCGCGACCCAGCGCGAGATGGACCTCTGGGACGCCGCCACGACGCCGACCGGGCGCTTCGACGAGCTCGGCCCGCCGCGCAACACGCTCGGACACTACCTGCCGACACGCACGCCCTTCGCGGTCGACCACGTGATCGCCGACGGCCTCACCGGCAGCTGCATCGTGCACGGGCCGGCCGCGAGCGCGGGCAGCGGCGACCCGAGCCAGGCCCCGCCGCTCGACGACGGCTTCGACTTCGCGTCGCTCGGCGCGGCCCTGCCGTTCCTCGGCCGCATCGATCACGGCTCGATCGACTGCAAGCTCTGGTACGCGGGGGGCTGACGCCCGCCCGTCGCGACCGCGCCCGTCCCCGGCGCGCCTCAGTTGCAGTTGCGCAGCTGCACCAGCCGGTCGCCGGCCGGCGCCCGCCCGAGCTGCAGACCGCCCGGGGCGAGCGCGAGCGCCGGGTTCTCCCACACCATCGAGAGATCCACCATGGTCGGCGACGAGCAGCTGTGGCAGCGCTCGGCGTCGGCCCGAAGCGCGCGGAAGCGCGGCAGCGCCATGATGTCCGCGAGCGGCATCTCGCGGATGTTGGCGATGGGGCGCGTGAGGTCGAGACAGTCCTCGACGTTGCCGCGGCCGTCCACCGACATGGCGAGCTTCGGGAAGTGGCAGGCGTAGCCCGCCTGGCCGGCGGCGAAGTAGTCGAAGTAGCGCTCGGAGTTCACGATGGGCTCGCCGGCGCTCTTGCGCGCCCTGAGCTCGCGGCACACGGCGGCGAGCTCGTCCGGCGGCAGGCCCATGTCGGTGGAGGTGAAGGCGCCGCCCGAGTCGCCGTTGCGCGCCTCGGTGATGACGTCGAAGGAGATGGGCGCGTCGAGCTCCGCCGCGAGCGCGACGAGCGGGGCGATCTCCGGCCCGATGCCCTTCTGCACGCAGCAGTTGAGCTGCACGTGCAGGCCGGGGTAGTCGCGCCGCACCGCGCGCACGCCCGCGACGGCGCGCTCGAACAGGCCCGGGACGCCGCGGATCGCGTCGTGCCGCGCGGGGTCGGCGGAGTCGATGCTCACGCTCAGCATGTCGAGGTGGGGCAGCACCTCGGCGCCGCGCTCCGCGAGGTACATGCCGGTCGTGAAGCACAGGATGGCCATGCCCGCCTTGTCCTTCACGTGGGCCGCGAGCGCGCCGAGGTCGCGGCGCAAAAAGGGCTCGCCGCCCGTGAAGGCGGCCGCCACGAAGCCCTGCTCGCGCGCCTGGTCGTAGAAGCGCACGAGCTCCGCGAGCGGCACGTCGCGCCAGTCGTTGTGCTTCCAGAGACAGCTCGCGCACTCGCAGGGACAGTGGTGCGTCACGAAGTGCGCGATGACGAACGGCCGCCCGTCGGCGGCGAGGCGCGCGGCGACGGCGCGACCGAGGAGCTTGCCGAGCGTCTGCTCGAGCGCGGGAGTACCGAGGGTCATGTCTGTCTCCTTCTGGCGCCGTTGCGGGGCGGCGCGGGTGCGGGCGCTTGGGTCTCGGCCTCGAGCGCGGCCAGCATGAGATCGACCATGCGCGCGAGGTGACGCTTGTGGTGCGCGAGCCCCTCGGGCGAGAGGGGCTCGGCACCGACCAGCCTGGCGACGACCGGCGCGTAGCCGAAGTAGGTCGCCACCATGCCGTAGAAGCTGACGAGCAGGCTCGGGGCCGCGAGCGCGCCCGCGCGCGTCGCGGGGTAGGCCTGCGTGAGCAACGCCACCCCGGCGCGGAACAGCGGCAGCATGTGCTCGGCGATGCGGTCCACGTGGCGGCCGCCCGCGATCTCGCGCTGCACGATGCGAAAGAAGCCGCGGTGCCCGGCGAGAAAGTCGACGTAGGCGTCGACGAGACCGACGAGTCGCGCGCGCAGGCTGCCCTCGGTCGCGAGCGCCGGCCCGAGCGCCGCCGCGAGCTGCGCGTAGTAGCGGTCGAGCACGGCGCCGAAGAGCTCGTCCTTGGTCGTGAAGTGGTAGTGGATGAGCGCCTTGTTGGCGCCCGAGCGGTCCGCGATCGCGCGCGTCGTCGCGGCGTCGAGCCCGACCTCGCCGAAGAGCTGGTCGGCCGCGTCGAGAATGCGCTGCTTGGCGTCCATGGCTGGGTGGGAGTCCGGCTCACCCCCGGAGGATTTAACCGGGCGCCCAGTTAATGCGCCTTTCGGGCGCGGCTGTCAAGCGACGGGGACGAGGAGCCGCTCCGACCGAAGACCGATGGCCGTCGGCGGACGACTCCGGGTCACCGCTCGCCGTCGGGGCCGAAGAGCGCCTCCGGATTCTGCAAGAGCTCGCCGAGGCGCTTCAGGATGCGGCTCGCCATGACGCCGTCGAAGAGCCGGTGATCGAAGCAGAACACGACCGGCAGCATGGGCCGCACCTCGGGCCGGCCCGCGACGGCGACGACCTCGTCCTGCACGGCGCTCACGCCCCACACGGTACCGACGTGCACCAGCCGGTCGGGGACGGTCATCGCGGCAGCGCGGAACGCCATGCCTTCGAGCTTGCCGAGGCCGGCGCCGGGATTCGTGACGCCGGTCGACACGGGCGCGAGCCTCCACATGGTCTTGGCGAGCCACGGGGACCGCCCGAGGCCGTTGACCGCGTCGAGCGCCCCCTCGATGACCTTCGCGGGGGCGTGGGTCGCGACCGCCACGAGCGCGCGCAAGAGCGCGCTCGTCGACTTGCCGCTCCGCTCCGTCGCGGCGCGCTCGGTCGTCACGGCCGCGACCTTGCGCAGACTCATCTCGTCCACGGCGGCGACGAGCACCATCGTCACCTCCATGCCGCCCGCGCCGGCGTGGCCGAGCAGGCTGACCGGCGCCGCGATGCTCACGTTCGGGAGCTGGTAGATGCGCCCCGCGGTGATGCGGCGGTTCGCGACGGGGAGCTCGCGGTAGAGGCGCCCGACGGTGGCCATGAAGAGGCTCTGCACCGTCACCCGCGGCCCGGGCGCGGCGTTCAGACGCGCGAGGTAGGCCGCCGCCGCCGAGAAGTCGATCGTGACCGAGCACGTCACGAAGGGCGAGCCGAGCGGCGGCCGGAACCACCACATGAGAAACCGGCGCGCCGGCGAGAGCGGGACGAGCTTCATGGGAGCGAGGCTCGGGCCGTGCGCCGCAGAAGTCCAGCGGCGCCGCGGACGGGACGCGTGGCGAAAGCGTGACGGAGGCGCGCGTCCGCCGGCCCTATGTTGCTCGCACGGAGCGACAGGAGAGCCCCATGCCGAGCGCAGCCGCCGTCCCGAAGCGCACCCGCGTCGTGCCCGAGCTCGTCGTACACGGCGCGCCCATCGATTTCCGCGAGCTGTGCCGCCGGACCGTCCCCACGACGACGCGCACGCTCCTGCTCGACCTCGACCGCACGGTGCACCTCGGGCGCAACATGGGCGAGCTCCTCGGCTGGGAAATCTGTGCCCACCTCGGCTACGGGCGCGAGCGCCTCGCAGCGCTCGAGGCGACCCGCGGGCCCGGGCGCTTCGTGCTCGACTGGAAGGAGCCGCGCGCGCTCCTCGACTATCTGCGTCGCGGCACGCGCATGTGGGCTCGGCCCGGCCTCTACTACTTCTTCTGGGGCAAGCTCGCGTGGCAGAGCGCGCTCCTGCGGCGCCTGAGCTTCCGGACGCTCGGCCCCGAGCCGGTGCTGGCGGCGCAGCGCATTCCCCAGACGGCGCTCATGCACCACATGGCGGAGCTTCCGCTCGGGACCTTGCGCGAGCTCGCCCGCGCGGTGTGGCGCCGGCACGCAGCCGATCAGGTGATCCTGCGCGACGACCTGCGCTGGCTGCGCGCGCGCGCGCCCGGCCTGCGCATCGTGCTGACGAGCGCCTCGCCGCAGCCCGTGGTCGAGGTCGCGGCCGCGGAGCTCGACGTCGACGACGTCGCGTACTCCACCATCGAGGAGCACGAGGGCTGGCTCAGCGCGCCGGCCGTGCGCAGCGCCATGTTCCTGCCGGCGGCCGCGCCGCGCCGCCTCTCGCCGCCCGCCAGGGTGCGCATCAACGCGAGCCACGCCAAGATCGACACGGTGCGCGCGCTCTTGCCCGAGGCGCTCGCGCCCGACGCCGATACGGTCGGCATGAGCGACACGGGCTACGGCGAAGATCACTGCTGGACCGAGCACCTCGGCCGGGTCGTCGACGTCAACAGCACGGCGCCGTTCCCGCCCGTCGTCGGCGCCGGCTCACCCCTCGGCCGCATCGACTCGGCGACGCTGCTCACGCGCGCCGAGCGCGCGGCCCGTGACGCCGGCACGGCGTGGCTCGATCCGCGGCGCCACGCGCCCGCGCGCCACGCGCCCGTGACGCTGCGCGCAGCCGAGCTCGAGCCCGCGCTCGCCGACGTGGTCGCGCAGATCGATCGGCTCCTCGCCCGCAAGGACGAGGCCGAGGCGCGCGCGGCCGTCGCACGCCGCGCGACCGAAGGGGCACGCGCCGTCCTCGCGGCGCGCGTCGCCGCCCTCGTCGACGGCTACAACGCCGCGGGCGAGCACGAGCGCGCGCGCACCCTCGACGAGCTCGACGCGCTCGCGCCCGCCCTGGCGCGCGCCGAGCACGAGGTGACTCGGGCCCTGCGGCCGGTGGCGGCGGTGGAGCACGCGCTCGCGACCGCGCGCGGGCACGCCCGCCGGTGCGTCGACCGGCTCGTCGAGACGGCGCGCGAGCGCGCGGCGCTCGCCCCCGGGGCGTCACGCTCGAGCGCCGAGCCCGCGCCCGCCGTCTGAATCTCCCGAGCACCGCGTCACACTCGTCGGCGCGCGGGCGATGGATGGGGCGATGGACGCCCGGCCCATGCTGCTGCTCGCGCTGTCGGCCTGCGCCTCGGGAGAGCCTTCGGTCGGGCCGCGCGCGTCGGCGACGCCTGCGCCCGTGCCCGTCGGCGTGGACGCCCGCGGCCGGGGGAGGTCCGCCGGCGGCCGCGAGCGCAAGCGCGCCCGAGGCGCCGCGCTGCCTGCGCCCCCACGCCCCGTCCGTGGTGCTCGAGGGCACGGCCGACGTGGGGGCGACGGTGGCGCTCGGCCGCTCGGGCGCGCGCCTGCGCGCGTTCGTCGCGGACGAGGACGGGCGGGCGCTCCGGATCGTCGACGTGGACGGCGGCCACGAGCTCGCGGCGGTGCCCCTCGATGGGGCGCCGAGCGCCGTCGTGGCGAGCCGCGAGGGGCGACTCTACGTCGCGCTCGCGGACACGAGCCGCGTCGTGGTGCTCGACCTCGGAGACGACGCCGTGCCGGTCGTGCGCTGCAGCGTGCCCGTCGCTCCCGAGCCGACGGGGCTCGCCCTCGCGCCGGGCGGCGAGCACCTGCTCGTGGCGAGCCGCTGGGGCCACGCGCTCGGCGTGTGGCGCACCGCCGACCTCGCCCTCGAGCGCAGCGTGGAGCTCCCGCGCGATCCGTACGCCGTGATGGCCGGCGACGAGGGCCGTGAAGCCTGGGTCCTGCACCTCGTCGGCGGTCGCCTGTCGGTGGTCGATCTCGCGAGCGGCTCGGTGCGCGAGCTCGCCCTCGGCTGGGACGTCGTGCGCCGGCACCTCGGTGAGTTCACCTTTGCGCCCGGGCCCGGCGGCTCGTGGGAGCCCAGGCCGATGATCTCCGTCGCCCACCGGGTCGCCGGATCGACGCACGCCCTGGCGCGGACGGCCGACGGACGCGTGCTCGTGCCCGCCGCGCTCATGACTCCCGGAGGCTCCGCGTCGCCCGCCTTCGGGTACGGCAGCCTCGCGAGCCCGCCCGCCTCGGGCGGGCTCGTGGTCGTCGACCCGCACGCGCGCTCGGCCTGGACCTCGGAGGGCGCGCGTGCCGGGCGCCGCGACGACGAGTGTCTGCTGCCCCGCGCCGCCGCGGTCGACACCGCGCACGATCTCGTGCTCGTGGCGTGCCTCGGCGCGGACCTCGTGGCCGCCTACGACACCACGGGGCCCTTTGCGCACGGCCTCCAGCACTACGCGGTCCCGGTGCCGGCGGGGCCGACCGGGATCGCCGTCGACACGGTCGGAGCGCGCGCCGTCGTGTGGTCGCAGTTCGAGCTCGCGCTCTGCGTCTTCGCGCTGCGCCACGTGCCCATCATGGGCATGCCCGCGGTCGCGCCGCGCCTGCCGCTCGCGCGCCGCATCGATCTCGCCCCGCGCGCGCCCCTCGCCCCGGAGGTCGCGCTCGGGCGCAGCCTGTTTCACGCGGCCGACGATCGGCGCCTCGCCGACGACGGGCGCGCGTGCGCGAGCTGTCACCCGGGCGGACGCGACGACGGACTCACCTGGAGCACGGTCGACGGGCCTCGGCAGACGCCCGTGCTCCTCGCCCGACTCCGAGAGGGCGCCCCGTTCGGCTGGGATGGCGGCAGCCCGACCCTCGACGCCCACCTCGCGCGCACGCTCACGCGCCTCGGCGGGACCGGCCTCGGCGCGCCCGAGCGCGCGGCGCTCGCGGCCTATCTCGACAGCCTGAGCGTGGCGCCGAGCTGGTCCCACGGCGGCGACGCGACCCGGGTCGCGCGCGGCCGCGAGCTCTACGAGGCGCGGGACGGCGGTTGCGTCGGCTGCCACCGTGACGGCGCCGGCGACGGCAAGTCCCACGACGTCGGCAGCCGCAGCCCGCGCGACGCCACCGGGAGCTTCGACACGCCCTCGCTCCGCGGCGTGTCGCGCTCGGCGCCGTACTTCCACGACGGGCGCTACCCGACGCTCGGCGCCATGCTCACCGACCCGGCGTCGGGCATGGCGCCGACCGCACGCCTGCCCGCCGACGACCTCGACGCGCTGCTCGCGTACCTCGGGACGCTGTGAGGCACGGCTCCGATGCGTGCAGAGACGCCATGGGTTGACTGACAGGGCGTCGCTCGCGTCCTACCCAGGTACACTGGCGCCATGATTCAGGTCGACCCGAATAAGGACCGCGATGCCGCCAAGGCGCTGCTCGAGAAGCTCCCGGAGTCCGAGGCGCTAGTCCTGGATCCAGCGAACCCTAAACGCGGATCGAAGGAAATTTCCTGAAAAGCCCACGTGTTTACGACTGAACGCAAACCCAGTCGGGAACAGCGAAAGGCTTTTCAGGTGAAGACGAAGGTAGCACGAAGGCGGGGCAGAGGGAGAGAGCTGAAGGCGACGCGACGGCGTGATCGACGCCAGGCCCGGGCTCGTCGGCTCGGCGCAGCGCACCGGAGGATCGAGCGGCGTCTGGCCGAGGCCGCGCCGGCGCAGGACTCTGGGCAGCCGGTGATGAGGGGGCCACGCGTGGCGTACGAGCTGGCCGACCGAACGCAGGCGACCGCGCACGGCGGGATCGCGCTGGCCCATCGTGTAGCGGTGACGTCGGGGCTGGTGGCCGTGCTTGACGAGCGGGTGCAGGTGCTCAAGCTGCACCGGCCGTACCACGAGTCCGATCACGTCCTGAACATCGCCTTCAACGCGATGTGCGGCGGCCAGACGCTCGACGACATCGAGTTGCGTCGCCGGGAGGCTGCGTTTCTCGACGCTCTGGGCGCGAAGGCGATCCCCGACCCGACGACGGCGGGCGACTTCTGCCGGCGCTTCGAGCCGGAGACGGTGGACGCCTTGATGGACGCGATCAACCGGGCACGACTGCACGTATGGCGTAGCCAGGGCCCGGCGTTCGTCGCGGGGACGGCGGTGATCGAGG
This sequence comes from Myxococcales bacterium, assembly GCA_016212965.1. Lineage (GTDB taxonomy): Bacteria > Myxococcota_A > Polyangia > Polyangiales > Polyangiaceae > JACRDA01. The sequence goes on along the minus strand of JACRDA010000268.1, from coordinate 16,717 downwards.
CCGACGGGTCGATCGTGCCGACGACGGGCGAGTGCAAGCAGGGGATGGGGCTGTCGTACAAGGGCGTGTGGGGCTACCACCCGTTGCTCATCTCGTTCGCGAACACGCGCGAACCGTTGTTCATCGTCAACCGCAGCGGCAACCGGCCCTCGCACGAGGGAGCCCCGGCCTACCTCGACAAGGCCATCGCGCTCTGCCGCGAGGCCGGCTTCGAGGACGTGCTGCTGCGCGGAGACACCGACTTCTCGCTGACCCGGCACCTCGACCGCTGGGACGACGATGGGGTCTCCTTCATCTTCGGCTACGACGCCCATCCGAACCTGGTCGCTCGCGCCGAGGACGAGGACCGCCTCGACGAGAGCTTCCGCGAGATCGTACGGCGAGCGGAGCAGTCCTTCGCCGACAAGCAGCCCCGCGCTCCGCAGCCTCGGGTCAAGGAGCAGATCGTGCGCGAGAACGCCTACAAGAACATCCGGCTGCTGAGCGAGGACGTGGCCGAATTTGCCTACCAGCCCACCCACTGCAACAGGCCCTACCGCGTCGTCGTCCTCCGCAAGAACCTCTCGGTCGAGCGTGGAGAGCAGGCGCTCTTCGACGACGTCCGGTACTTCTTCTTCATCACCAACACGGCCATGGATCCGGCGGACCTCGTCTTCGAGGCCAACGAGCGCTGCAACCAGGAGAACCTCATCGACCAGCTCAAGAACGGCGTCCGCGCCCTCCACGCCCCGGTGAACACGCTCGACGCCAACTGGGCCTACATGGTCATGTGCTCGCTCGCCTGGACCTTGAAAGCCTGGATGGCACTCGCTCTGCCGCTCGACCCTCGCTGGGCCGACAAGCACCGTGCCGAGCGCCATGCCTGGCTTCGCATGGAGTTCCGCACCTTCGTCAACTCCGTCATCAACATCCCCGCCCAGGTCTTGCGCACCGGCCGACAAGTCGTCCTCCGCATTCTCGGCTGGCGTCCCCAGCTCCCGATCCTCTTCCGCCTCTTCGACGCGCTCTGAACTTCCGCCGCCGACCTGGCGCTCCTGTCCGGTCGCCGGCACCCTCAACCAGCCAGCCCCTCCAGGAGGGCACCATGCCTGCTCACAACCCGAGCTCCCCCGCCGGCTACCGCCCGGCCACGCCACCGCTCACCCTGCGACCCACGTTGTCGCCGAGCCGCCATCGGCGGTTGGGGGAACGCTTGATTTGGGGCTAGTTGCATGCGTTGCCGCGCTGCGAAGCTGGTACCGCGGCAGACGCGAACTGGCCGACGAAGCGGCACGAGTAGACGTACGGGAGTTTGGAGCACACTTGGTGCAGCTCCTCGCCGAGAAGCAGGGCGGCGCTCCAGCGGTGCCCCGATCAATCGAGGCATTTCACGCGGAGCAGCATCAGCGTTGGCTCGTCCCGGTGTTCGAGTTCTTCTGGTGGCTCGTCCGCGCCGGTCTCGCCGCACCGACTTTCACGGCACTGCCGCATCCCGTGAGCTATCGCATCACGTCGGCCGGGGAGCAGGTCGCGATGGATGATCCCTGCACGGTGGGCCTGCGAGATGGCCTCGCAGGCCTGCAGGACGTAGTCGACAACCTCGGCAACGGGCAGTGGTCTTCTTGCCTTGCGCACCGACGAGAGGTCCTCGCCGTCGAGGTACTCCATCACCAGGAACGGTGTTCCATCGGGCAGCCGGTCGACGTCGAGAACGCGCGCGACATGGTCGCCCTCGATCTTGGAGGCAGCTCGCCCTTCGCGGAGAAACCGCTCGAGGAGCTCCGGGTGTGCACGTAGCTCGGCGTGCAGCACCTTGATCGCGACGCGCCGATCCAGCTCGACGTGCCGCGCCTCGAGCACCACACCCATCCCACCCCTGCCGAGCACACGCTCCACCCTGTACTTGTCGCGAACGAGAGTTCCGGGCTGTGGCTCCGCGGACATGACTAGCGTCTTCCTGCGCCTGCGCGGCGCGAGCACCGTTGCCTGACGGCGGATCAGTTGCCGAGCGCCGAGCCCTGCACTGGCACGGAGAACGTCATTCGAACCTTCCCGCTCGGCGCGACCCGCGTCGAGCGCGGCTCGAAGGCGGGCCTCGGCAGGACTATCCGCCAATGACGCAGCGGAACCCAATGCGCCAATCACGTTGGTCCGGGGAGGTGTTGATTGCCAACGCGAACACTCCGGCGAGCGTGGTGGCAGTCCCGCTGCCGCCACGCAGGGCCGCGGCTGGAAGCTGGGCTTGCGTGCCTGCGACCCCGGCGATGTTCCACGTGCCGTCGCCACCGTAGGTCCCGCCTGGCCAGCTGGAGACGTAGGTGCCAGTCGCGTCACCAAGCCCGGCGTACCAGTCTTCGGTCCACTCCCAAAGATTGCCGATCATGTCCTCGGCACCCCACGCACTCGAGCACGCTTGGTCGGCGTTCACGGCACCGGTGTTGCGCGTCGGACCCTGCGTCACGCACTCTCCGTTGGCGCCGCTTGCGGCACCCGGATCGACCGTGCCGGCGGCGCCGAGCAACCACTCGGGCCCGCTCGGGAGGCGCTTGCCGCTCGCGTGACAAGCGAGGTTCGCCTGGAACCACGTGAGGCTCCCGCTTGGCATGACCGCGCCCTTGCTCAGCGCGTAGACCAGGTTCGCCTTGCCGACGATCTGACCGTTTTGCGGGAAGGTTCCCGGGTAGTCGGCACCGCTCGCACCATATTGGGTGCCCGACCCATCGGGGTTTGCCCAGACGCTGGCCTCGTAGCGGTCGATCCAGAACGCCGAGGCCCCGGCACCGACCTTGACCATCTCGTCGGCGCCCTTGGTGCACACGTCGTAGAGAGCGACGCTCGGGTCCTTCACGTACCCAGCGGGGCAGTCCTCTGTGCCGCCCTCCAGCGCCAGGAGCCTGTTCTCGAGGTCCGAGAAGTTCTGGTTCAAGCTCGCTGCGGTGAGCGTTTCGCCGCTCGCGAACAGGTGCGGCACCGCGAGCGCCACAGCCGTGCCCCCGAAGAAGCAACCGAGGGCCGTCAGGCCCGCCGCGATGCGCTTTGAGCGCTGCGACATCTCGAACCGGATCGCCACCGAGGTAGAGCCGCCCATCTTCGTGGTCTGGATCTTCATCTGTCGCTCCCTGTCGCTGTTCTTGGTCGTCGTTGCTCACTCCAGCGTGCAGTGGTCGAGCTGTGACTCGTCGAGCACGCAGGGCCCGTCTCCGCTTGCGGTCGTCCCGCCGGTCCCCCCGGTCGCATCGCCCGAGCCGGTGCTGCTGGAGGCGCCATCGCCGCCGGTGCCACCAGGGCCGCCCTCCGGAAGGGCCTTGCCGCACGCCGACACAGCCGCCAGCAAGAGGGCTACCACCATCGTTCCGAAGAGCGCTTCTCGCTTCATGTCCTTCTCCATCTCGCCCCCGACGTGGGTTGGCCGGGGAGGCGCGTGGGTCGCCAGGGTCGTCGCGGCACTGCACTCGGCCGCACTCGCCCGCGACCGACCGCGCCGTCGCCCCTCTCCGTGAGCACGTCAGCAACGGCTGTGCCACCACGGTCGCGGCGGGCTTGCGTGCCGGAGGATCGCTCGAGCCGCCCCTCTCGGTCGGGTCGCGGAGGACTGCGAGTCTCTGGCTGGAACGCCCGCGAAGCGTGAGCCTCAGCCGCCCCCGCAGCGGCCCCGCACCGGGCCGCGGCCGAAAGTGCCCCCGAGGTTCGCGGTGCAACGGGGACGCCGCGCACGTGCACCGGCCTTCACACCGTGTGCTGGGTCGTTCACGGCGCCCGGTGCACAGCCCGCTGCGCGCACGATGCCGCGTCGACGTTGGGACCGTACGCTGTCACGCCCCGCAACTCGGGAACCTGGGGCAGCTCGCGGCCGCGCTCGAGGCGCGTGGGCGCGAACGCAGCTTCACGGCAAGGGCACGGGCGGCTGCGCGGTCACCGGGCCCACGTAGACCGTGCTCGCGTTGAACGTGTACCAGACCCACAGGTTCTCTCCGCCCACCCGGCGGATCCACGAGACGCGCGCCGGCGGCATCATCGTCTCGTAGTCGAGGGGCCCGGGGAGTGGGGCGCTCATGAGCGAGCGCACCGTGGCGCCGAGACGCCGCGCCAGCGGTGACCCCGGCACGAGGCGCAGCCGTTCCAGCGAGCGCCCGTAGCGGAAGCTCAGGAACGCCGCGCGGGCCAGGGCTCGCCCTCGCCGGTCTCGAGCCAGCGCAGGTGCGCTTCCACGTCGACGTCCATCGGCTCGTCCAACGCTGCTTCGGGCGCGAACAGATCGGCGTCGTCCGGGTGCGGCACGTAGAGCTGCCGCTCGGGCGCTGGCTTCGTCGGCGGTGCCATCGCGTCTAGAATACCGCAAGCGGGTAGCATGCGGTAGCGCACGCGCGCGCCGTTCTCGCGCCTCTTGCGGGCCCGCGTGTCTGCTCGGCGGCCCGCAAAAGGCACCTCGACGGGTGCCGGGACGGGGTCGAATCGTCCCAGCCAATCGTCCCGAGCGCGTCAAGGCTGCGAAATCATGGTCGGGGAAGCGGGATTCGAACCCGCGACCTCGAGCTCCCAAAGCTCGCGCACTACCAGGCTGTGCGATTCCCCGAGGTGCCCCGGGCTCGCGCCCGAGCCGCGGCAGGGTCGCTCCGCGGCCCAGCCACTCTGCGGCGCACCCCGTGCCGTGTCAACCGGACGCACCGGCCTCGCCCCCCTCGCAACCGGCGTCGTCCCGTGGCACGCAAGCGCTCGCGATGGGCTACCGCTACCGCGTGGGTGTCGACGAGAACGGGCTCGGGCCGCGGCTCGGGCCGCTCGTCGTCACGGCCGTGATGGCGCGCGTCGACGCGACCGGCCCGGGCGTCGTCGGGCGCAAAGCCCGCGGGGCGCTCGCCAGCCGGCTCGGGGACTCGAAGGGCCTCGTGGCGCACGGCTCGGTCGGGCTCGGGCAGGCCTGGGCGCGGGCGCTCGGGGGGCCGGCGCTCGACACGCCGGACGAGCTCGTCCGGGCCCTCGCGCTCGAGCCGCCCGAGGAGCTGCGCGCGCCCTGCCCGGCCCATGTCCTGCCGCAGTGCTGGGGCACGGGCGGCGAGGCCTTCCTCGACGACGAGCCCAGCCGCGAGCTCGAGCGCGAGGTCGCGCGCGACGTGGGCAAGCTCGCGCACCGCGGGGTCGAGCTCGTGGCGGTGCGGAGCAGCGTCGTGTGCGTGCGGCGCATCAACGACGCGCAGGCCGAGGGCAGGAGTCGTTCGGCGCTCGATCTGCACGCCATGGAGCGGCTCGTGCTCGCGCTCCGTGCCGAGGCGGGCGAGGAGCTCGGGGCCGTGTGCGGCAAGGTCGGCGGCTTCAAGAGCTACGGACCCGCGTTCGGGCCGCTCGCGGGGCGCCTGCACGCGGTCGTCGAGGAGACGCCGGCCCGGAGCGCGTACCGCTTCCCCGGCCTCGGCGAGCTCGCGTTCGAGCAGGACTGCGACGCGCACGATCTGCTCGTCGGCATGGCGTCGCTCGTCGGCAAGTGGCTGCGCGAGCTCCTGATGGCCCGCATCGTGCGCCACTACCGGGCGCGCGACGCCGGGCTCCCCGACGCGAGCGGCTACCACGACCCGGTGACGGGTCGCTTCGGGGTCGCGACCGAGCGCCTGCGGCGCGCGGCACGCGTGCCGGACGCTTGCTTCGAGCGCGCGCGCGCCGGCCGGCCGAAGGAGCCGTGAGTCAGGGCACCGCCGGCACGAGCTTGCCCATGACGCAGGCCGCCTGCGCGTCGGCGAGGGTCCAGGCCTTCTTGCCCTCGGCGGGGGTGTAGTAATAGACGACGCTGTCCGCCTCGCCCACGCAGCGCGCCAGCACGGCGTCCCTGGGGCAGCCCTTCATCTGCCAGGTGCCGCCGCGCGTCCCGCAGGTCGGCCGCACCGCCACGATCGCCGCCGGCAGACCGTACTGCTCGCACTGGCTCTCGGCCGGCAGGAGGCAGCTCTGCGGCACGCGGTTGAGGGCCGGGTCCTCCACCATCGCGTCGTTCACGCACATCACCTGGGCGAAGCAGTCCGACTGGTCGCAGGAGCCGAGCGACTTTCGCAGACCCGCGCTCGCGCTGCAGGCGTCCTCGCAGAAGCGCCGGCGGGCCTCCGCCTCCGCGCTCGAGGGGGGCGGCGGCGCGGGTGCGTCGCCGGACGCGAAGTGCGACTCGGCCGCGACCTGCGCCGCGCAGGCGGCGTTCGCGGCGCACACCTTGCCGCAGTCGGCGGGCCGGCTGCTGCAACCGGCGCCGAGCGCGGCGACGAGGAGGCCGGCGGCGGACGCGCGGGACGCGGGCGACCGGAACATCGCAGGACCTCGCCGCCGCGCCGCTCGCGCCTCAGCGATTCGGGATGTGGATGGCGTGGCCGAGGGCGTGCGCCGCGGCCTCCATCAAGCTCTCGCCGAGCGTGGGGTGCGGGTGCACCGTGAGCGAGAGGTCCTCGAGGAAGGCGGCCATCTCGAGGGCGAGCGCCGCCTCGTTGATGAGCGTGCTCGCCTCGGGCCCGACGATGTGGACGCCGAGCACCTGGTGCGTCGCCTTGTCGGCCACGATCTTCACGAAGCCGTCGGTCTCGGTGATGGCCATCGCCTTGCCGAGCGCCGCGAAGGGGAACTTTCCGATCGAGACCGCCAGGCCCTTCTGCTTCGCCTCGGCCTCGGTCATGCCCGCGACGGCGATCTCGGGGTCGGTGAAGACGGCGCCCGGGATCGAGGCCCAGTCCATCGCCGCCTTGTGACCCGCGATGACCTCGGCGACGATCTCGCCCTCTTTGGTCGCCTTGTGCGCGAGCAGCGGCGGGCCGCTCACGTCGCCGATCGCGTAGATGCCGGGCACGTTCGTGCGGCCCTGCTTGTCGATGGGCACGAAGCCCTTGGCGTCGACGGTGACACCCGCTTCCTCGAGCCCGAGCCCGCGGCCGTTCGGGCGCATGCCGACCGCGACGAGCACGACGTCGCAGGCGATCGTCACGGGCTTGCCGTCCTGCTCGATCGTCACGACGAGCGAGCCGTCGGGCTGCTCCTCGTACCCCTTCGCCAGGGCCTTCTTGTAGATCTTGGCGCCGTGCTTCTGGAGCTTGCGCTCGACGATCTTCGTGCAGTCGGCGTCGATGCCGGTGAGCAGATCGGGCAGCGCCTCGACCACCGTGAGCTCGCTGCCGAGCTTCTGGTAGACCGTGCCGAGCTCGAGCCCGATGACTCCACCGCCGATGACGACCAGGCGCTTCGGGACGCTCGACAGGCTGAGCGCTTCCTTCGCACCGACGATCTTCTCGCCCTTGAATCGGAAGCTCGGGATCTCGATGGTGGAGGAGCCCGTCGCGACGACGATCGCCTTGTCGGCGCGCACCTGCTCGACCGTGCCGTCGGCCGCCTTCACTTCCACGGTGTCCCGCGACAGCAGGCGCGCGCTGCCGGCGAGGTAGTCCGCGCCCGCGCCCTTCACGAGCGCGCGGACGCCCTGGTTGAGCTTGCCGACGATGCCGTTCTTCCAGCCCTGCATCGTGGCGACGTCGAGCTCCACACCGCTGGCCTTGACGCCGATCTCGGCGTTCTTGTGGCGCGCCTTCTCGTACTGGGTCGCCGCGTAGATGAGCGCCTTGCTCGGGATGCAGCCCCAGTTCAGGCACACGCCGCCCGGACGATCCTTCTCGATGCAGAGGGTCTTCTGCTTGAGCTGCCCGAGGCGAATGGCGCACGGGTAGCCGCCCGGTCCGGCACCGATCACGATGGCGTCGTAGGTCTTCATGCGGGTACCGCTCGATACCGCTTTTCCCGGCGGCTGCAAACGGCGCCGCGCGCCGGCGCGGAGCTAGGGGTGGGCCTTGACCGTCGCGCTCGGCTGGGCGGTGGCGCTCGAGGACGGGCCCGCGCCGGCAACGCGCTCGCGGCCCGCGCCGCACACCGCGCCCGCGGCGAACCCGCCGAGCGGCGAGCGCCGCAGGCGCTGCTCGGTGCCGGAGTCGAAGGTGCCCGTCTCGGGGATCCGGTCGTCGGGGTGGTTGCGGTTCCACAGGCGCTGGTAGGCGAGCACGTCGAGTCCGGGCCGCTCGAAGACCCCGGCCTTCTTGAAGTCGAAGTGCCACTTGTCCTGCTTGCCGAGCCACTGGAAGCCCGCCTTGGCGAGCGGCTTGCGCCAGTCGCCGAAGTTCTGGATGTCGAGCGCGAGCCCCGACTGGTGGTTGCTCTCGCCCGGCGACGACGCGAGCGTGATGCCGCAGCGCTTCTGCTGGTACCAGCTGTAGAGGAGGTACTGCTGCGGGATGGTGCGCAGCATCGAGGTGACGTGCAGCTCGAGCTTCTTGGCGCCCTTCAGGGCCGCGAGCAGCGCGTCGCGCGCCGGGACGGCCAGGAAGGGGAACACGGCATCGCCGAGCTTCAGGTTCTTCTGCTCGGGAACGCGCGCGAAGGTGCCGGGCGCGATGCAGTTGCTCTCGGCGATGATCTGCTCGGACAGACCCCGCACGACGGTGGTCGAGCAGCCCTTCTTGAGCTCGTCCTCGATGGTGGCGCCGGGCGCCGGGCGATGGCGCGGCGGCGCCGGCGCGACCGTGCCGCTCACCGCAGCCCCGGGCCCGTCTTCCTCGACGAGCGCCGGGTCGGTCGCGCGCGCGGAGCCGGGCGCCGGCGCGGACGGGTCCTCGGCGGAGTCGGCCCCGGGTGCAAGTGCCGAAGCAACCGGCGCGACCTTGGCGAGCGCCGCCGCCGAGTCGTCCGGCGCCGCCGGATCGAGGCTGCCGGCCCACACGGCCGCGAGCACGGCCGGCAGCAGCAGCACGAACGGCACGAGGTAGCGCCAGTCGACGCGCGCCGCGCGCGGCGGCGGCGGAGCGAGGGACGGCGCGGCGACCCCGTCCTCCGACTCGCCCTCGGGACCGGGCTCGACCGGCACGGCGTCGCCATCGGCGGCGTCGAGCCCGGGCGCGGCGCTCGCGCCGTCCGCGGCGAGCTCGAGCCCCCCGCCCTCCGGCCGGGCCGCGGGCGACGGCGTTGCGGGCGATGCCGCGCCGAGGGGGTCGGGGGTGGGCTCCGCGAGACGCGACGGCTCGGGCGCGTCGACCACCGGTGCCCCGAGGATCGCCGGCGCGAAGGCCGCGCGCCGCTCGGCAGCGGACGCGAGCGCGACGCCGCCCGGCGGAGGCGTGGGGACGACCTGCCCGACGTGGAGCACCGCGACCGCGGGCGGAGTCGGGGACGGCAGCGCCGCGACGGCGCTCGGCTCCCCCGCGGACACGGCCTCGACCGCCGACACCGGCGAGCGCGCCTCGCAGGCGGAGGCAGGCGTCGGAGACGGGGCGGGCTCTCGGCTGCCCCCGCTCGCTGCCGAGCCTCCGCTGCCCTGCGGCTCATCCATCGTTTCGACCGTGTACGCGCAGCCTCGTCCGGTGGCAACCCACGTGCCCGAGCCCGCCGAGCGTGCGCTCGACGACCCACCATGGCACAGAGCGACCGCACTTGCGATGATGGGACGGCATGAGCAACGTGGCGACTTCGCGGCTCTTCGTGGTCGGCCTGGGGGGCAACCTCGGGCCGCGCCTCGAGCTCTTGCGCCGCGCCGCCGACACGCTCGCGGCCACGCCGGGGGTCGCTCTGCTCGGGCGCTCGAGCGTGTGGGAGTCGCCGCCGGTGGGCCCCCCGCAGCCGGACTACCTCAACGCCGCGGTGCTGCTCGGCACCGCGCTCGAGCCGCGGGAGCTCCTCGGGCGCTGCCTCGAGGTCGAGCGCGCGCTCGGGCGCGAGCGCAGGCCAGACGAGCGCTGGGGCCCGCGGACGATCGACCTCGACCTGCTCTGGTGGAGCGGTGGGATCGTCGCGGCGCCCGAGCTCCGCGTCCCGCACGCGCGCCTGTGCGAGCGCCCCTTCGCGCTTCGGCCGCTGGTCGAGCTCCAGCCGGACGCCGTCGACCCGCACACGGGCGCGCGCTACGCCGAGCTCGCTGCCGCGCGGGCGCCGCTCGTGCGCGTCGCGGCGCTGTGACGGGCCGGCCGCGTGACGGCTCGGCCGTCAGGGCACCTTCGGGGGCTCGGGCGGCTTCGGCGGGGGCGGCCCGGGCGGGGGCGGCGGCGGCTTGGGCCGTGCCGGCCCGCAGCCGTTCTTCTTCGGGTCGGCGTTCGGTCCGCCGGCCTTGTCGGGACAGGCATCGACCGCGTCGACGATGTCGTCGCCGTCCCGGTCGGGGCAGCCGTGCCACTCGTCGGCGCGCGCCGGGCCCGCCGTGTCGGCGCACTTGTCGTCGGGATCCAGCACGCCGTCGCCGTCGCGGTCGGGGCACCCGTTCTTCTTCGGATCGCTCGAGGCGACCCCTGCGACCGTGGCGCAGGCGTCCAGGGCGTCGAGGATCTTGTCGTCGTCGTTGTCGGGCTCGGGACAGCCGTCGTCGTCCTTGAAGCCGTCCGGATCCTCGGCGAGGGTCGGGCACGCGTCGGCGATGCCCACCACCTTGTCCCGGTCCGGATCGTCGTCGTGGCAGCCGCGCAGGGCCGCGTCCTCGTTCGGCTCGCCCGGGACGTCGGCGCAGGCGTCGTCGCCGTCGAGAATGCCGTCCTTGTCGTTGTCCTCGTCGGTGCAGCCGTCGTCGTCCTGGAACTCGTCCGGATCCTCCTTCTGGTCGGCGCAGCGGTCGTCGGCGTCGGGCACGCCGTCGTCGTCGTTGTCCCAGTCGGGGCAGCCGTCGGCGTCCTGGTAGCCGTCGAGGTCCTCCTTGAGGTCGGGGCAGGTGTCGCCCTTGTCGAGCACGCCGTCCTCGTCGACGTCGTGCTTGCGCGGCGACCACGCGAGACCAATCGTGGCGCGGAACGGCGCCGTCCCGACGCCGGGCGCGACCCCGAGCTCCGCGCCCCACACGAGGGACACGTCGTCGAAGGCGTAGCGCGCGCTCGCCGCGATCTGGGCCTGGGAGAGCTTGGCGTTGCGGAAGGGGACGGAGGGTCCGGCGGGCAGGTAGCCGTAGCTCTCGAGCGTCCACGCCCAGTGGCCGTCGGGGTCGATCCCGAAGGCCTGCGGCCACAGGACGAAACCGACGCCCCACGGGATCTCGTGACCGAAGACCGTGTCGCAGTCCTCCTCGGGCACCGACCCGCACGCGAACGGATGCCGCTTGGCGCGCGCCTTGAAACCGAGCGCCCAGTCGACCGCCACCGCCACGAGGCGGTACTCGAAGAGCAGCCGCGTCTCGCTCGTCACGGCCCCCTCGCCGAGGAACGACGAGGTGTTGCCCGTGGGCAGGCCGAGCCGCTCGTGCAGGGCGAGCGAGAAGCCGCCGAACTCGTCGTTCGTCGGCGCGACGAGCGTGCCCTTCAGCGCGAGCTTCGCGTCGCCGAGGGCGACCGGGGGCAGGCGAAAATCGCCCAGCACCGCGGCGGCCTCGGGGGAGCCCGCGACGTCGTCGCCGACCTCTGCGAGCGCGAAGGGCAGGTCGACGCCGATGGCGAGGCGCTCGAACAGCCCGACGTTGAAGACCGCGTCGCCGCTCAGCTGGTGGCCGAGCACGGCGTGCACCACGTCGCCCGTCTCCGCGTCGCGCAGCGTGATCGGCCGGAAGCCGTAGCTCAGCCAGAGCGCGGTGTTCCAGTCCCCGGTGGCCGGCGCGCTCGGCGGCTCGAGGTAGAGGCCCGCGGCCGGGTCGGTCGAGGGACTCCAGCCCCGCAGCTCGACGGACGGCGCCTGCGCGCTCGCGACCGAGCTCGCGCCGAGCGCCACGCCTCCCGTCGCCACGCCGAGCCAGAGCTGCCGCGCCCAAGGACCTGACAGAAGTCGCCGCATGCCGGGGCGGAGTCTAGTACACGCCGCGGCGACTTCGTAACCCTTCACCGCCGGCTCGGGCGAGCGAGAGATGGCGCACCGGCCCGTGCGCTTGATACGGTCGGGCAAGAGCCGCCCGCCCGCGGCCCCGAGAACGACGATGCCAGCCCCGCTCACGACCCGACTCAGGCGCGCCGCGCTCGTGGCCGTGGCGGCCTCGGTGGCCGCGTCCGGCTGCGGCGGGAGCGGCACCGGCGGCTCCGGCGGCACGGCCGGCGCGACGGGCTCGGGCGGCAGCGGAGCGGCGGGCGGGGCGGCGCCGGGCGGCGGGGGTGCGGGCGGCGCACCGTGCGAGGCCTTTGCGCTCCCCGAGGAGAGCTTCTGCGGCGTGAACGACGCGGTCGCGATCTTCGTGCGCCTCGAGGGCTCCGACGAGAGCCCCGGCACGAGAGCCGCGCCCGTCGCCACGCTCGCGCAGGCGATCGCGCTCGCCCAGGCGGCGAACCTCCGCGTCTACGCCTGCGCGCAGACCTTCGACGAGGCGCTGACCGTACCGGCCGGCACCGAGATCTACGGGGGGCTCGACTGCGCGAACGACTGGCACTGGACGGGCGCCCCCACGGTCGTCGCGCCCCTCGCGAGCGGGAGCGTGCCGCTCACGCTCGTGGGCGGGCTCGGCGCGACGCGGCTCCGCGATCTGCACGCCCTGGCACCGGACGCGACCGCGCCCGGCGGCTCGTCGATCGCGGTCCTCGCGAGCCAGGTCAGCGCCGAGCTCGTGCGCTGCGAGCTGCGCGCGGGGGACGCGGCCGACGGCGAGCCGGGTGCGAGCGCGCCCACGGAGCCGGGGCCGCCGGGGCCGGACGGAAGCCCCGCGGCCAACGGCACCTGCGGCAACACCTTCGTGCCGGGTGGCGCCGCGGTCGCGAGCGCGAGCTGCTGGCAGTCGGTCGGCGGCCGGGGGGGCGACGGTGGCACGGACGTGGGCAACGACGGGCAGAGCGGACAGCCGGCGTACGGCGGCGGCGCGCGGGGCACGGGGCAGCCTGCGGTGGGCCTCTGGGTCTGCGCCACGACGGGGGCCGGCCGGGACGGGGCTTCCGGCCCGAAGGGCGGCGCGGGCACGGCGGGAAGCGGCGTCGGGGCGCTCGACGCGGGCGGCTACCACGGCCTGTCGGGAGGCGCCGGGACGAGCGGCGCACCGGGACAGGGCGGCGGCGGCGGCGGAAGCGCTCGTCGCGCGTCGAGCTGCGGCGGCGCGGGGCGCGGAGCGGGCGGCGGCGGGGGTGGAGCCGGCGGTTGCGGCGGCTCGCCCGGACAGGGAGGTCGGGCCGGCGGCGCGAGCATCGCGCTCGCGAGCCTCGACTCGACGCTGACCGTGCGCGATTCGAAGCTCGTCACGGCGCGGGGCGGCCACGGAGGCAGCGGAGGCACGGCGGAGCCGGGTGGCGTGGGCGGCGCTGCCGGCCTCGGGGGTGACGCGGTGGACGCCACGGGCTCGAGCGGATGTCCCGGCGGCAAGGGGGGCCCCGGCGGCCCGGGAGGCGGCGGGGGCGGCGGCGCGGGGGGCCACTCCGTCGCCGTCGCGTGGCGCGGCACGGAGCCGACCCTCGACGCCGTGGACGCCCAGCCCGGCCCCGCGGGCCCGGCCGGCGCGGGCGGAGACTCGGTCGTCGACAACCGCGGCTCGAACGGTCGCGCGGTCGTGTCGCTCGAGTTTCCGTAGTCGGCCGCGGTCGAGCTACATCTCGACGAGGAACCACTTCCCGCCCGCGAGCAGCGCCGTGATGCCCTCGCTGTCGGGGGTGGTCTTGCCGCCGGCGGTGACCTGGTACTCGAGGCGGAGCTCCACGACCTCGAAGTCCTCCTGGATCGCGCAGCCCTTCTCGGTCCCGCCCTTCTTGAAGGCCTTCGTGTCGGAGCTGCGCTCCTTGACGCCCGTGTACTCGGCGCGCGCGCCGCGGTTGCCCTCGAGCTTGCGCAGCAAGCTGGCGACCTCGCGGTGCGTGGCGCCCTTCGGACCGCGGTCGGCGCGCGGGCAGCTCACCCACTTGTCGAACAGGGCGTCCGAGGGAAAGAGCGCCTTCGCCTTCGCCTCGTCGTGGCTGTCGAGCACCTCGACGATGGCCTTCGCAAGCGCCTCCACGCTCACGAAACCCTCGCCGGTCCCGGCGACGCCTTCGGCGGCGAGGCCCGTCCCAGCCGGGGACGCGGTCGCGAGGCCGGTGCCGGTCGCCATCGCCGTCCCGGTCGCAGACGGCGGCGCGTCGACGAGCCCGGTGCTCGTGGACAAGCTCGTGCCCGTCGGCGCGCTCGTTGCGGCGAGACCCGTGCCCGTCGACATGCCCGTGCCCGTCGACATGCCCGTGCCCGTCGACATGCCCGTGCCCGTCGACATGCCCGTGCCCGTCGACATGCCCGTCCCGGTCGACATGCCCGTCCCGGTCGACCTGCCCGTGCCGACAAGGCCGGTGCCGGTCGACATGCCCGTGCCCGTCGTCTTCGGCTTGCCGGTCGTCGAGCCCCCACCGCCGCCTCCGGTGCAGGCAGCCGTGAGAAGCGCCGCGAAAAGCAGAGCCGGCAAGCGTGGAGCCTTCATTTCTTCGCCCTTCCTTCGGCCGCGCCTATCGCACGGAGCGGCGACGCGCGGCAAGCCGAGAGACGGTCGTCGGGGGTTGACTACTGCTATTTTGTTCAGTATCCTGAGCGCTAGGATGGGAGCCCTTCCCCTTCAGGCATCACCACCGACCGGACGCGCGGCGCTCCTCGCGTCGCTCGCGGAGCGAGGTTTGTCCTTCCCTGCCCTCACCGGCGAGGCATCGGCGGCCGACGCTCCGGCGCCGACTCGCACCGGCACCGCGTGGGGCAGCGACCGGCCGAAGCCGCTGCCCCTCGGGCTCGGGGCGCTCGACGCGCGCCTGCCCGACGCGGGTCTGCCGCGCGGGGCGGTGGTCGAGCTGTGCGCCCCCCCGCTCGGCGCCGGCGGGCTCGGCCATGCGACCCGCCTCGCGCTCGGGGCCTGCCGCGCCGCGCAGACCGAGGCGAGGGGCGCGCTCGGCACCGGCCACGAGCGCGGCTGGTGCGCCTGGATCGACGCGACCGGGAGCCTCTACGCGCCCGGCGCGCGCGCCGCGGGGGTCGATCTCGAGCGCTTGCTCGTCGTCCGCCCCCCGAGCGCCGTCGTCGGGCGCACCGCCGTGCGCGTGGCACAGAGCCGGCTCTTCGCCGTGCTCGTCGTCGATCACGCGGGCATCCCGGGCGCGGATCTCCACGACACCGAGCGCAGCTCGCCCGCGCGCCTCGCGCCGGCGGTGCCCGACGCGCGACGGGGTCGCGAGCGCTGGGATCTGGTGGTGCGCCGGCTGGCGCTCGCGATCGAGGGCAGCGACACGACGGTCGTGCTCCTCACGCGCCCGAGCCCGCACCCCCTGCCCGTCGCCCTGCGCCTCGAGCTCGCCTGCCCGGCCCCGCGCGAGCTCCGCCTGCTCGTCGGCAAGGAGCGCCACGGGCGGCTCGGCGGCCCGTACTCGGTAGCCATTGGCTATTAGCCATTAGCTGTTAGCCATTAGCCATTAGCTGTTAGCCATTAGCAGGCAGTGCGCCAAGTTGCGCCGCCATTTCAGAGAAAAAACAGGAAAACAGGAAGACAGGACGGCAGGGCGGGCGGCCGCCGCCACGAGTAAGTGAAAACTCGGCCCCGCTCGCAGGAGCAGAGGTTACAAGAAGACCAGAAGACCAGAAGACCAGAAGACCAGAAGACGCGCGCCGAGCCGCCCGGTTTGCCAGGACGCAACTCGATCCGCCCGGAAGCGGAGCGAGCAGAACCACGGAGCCGCGCGGAGCCGCGGAGTCACGGAGCGTGACACGGAGGAGCGTTGAACCTCGCAGGCTCCGTGCAGCTCTCCGTGTTTCCTTGTCTCCGTGGTTGTCTCTTACCCCCGCACGCGCACACCGCGCCCGACTGACGACAAACAGCCAACAGCAAATAGCTAATAGCTAATGGCTAACAGCTAATGGCTAACAGCTAATGGCTAACAGCTAATGGCTAACAGCTCCCCCCTGCCCCGTCGCATCGCGGCCATCGTGCTGCCGGAGCTCGCGCTCGAGCTCGGCCGCGCGCACCGGCGGCGCGGCGACCGCGAGGGGCCGTTCGCCGTCATCGTCGCGGACGCGCCCGGCGAGCCCGCCGTCGAGGGCAACGCCGTGCTCGCGGCCGTCGACGTGCGCGCCTACCGCTGCGGCGTGCGCCCCGGCCAGAGCGTGGCGCAGGCGGCGGCCTTCGTGGGCAAGCTCGAGGTCGCCGTCGTCGCGCCGCGCGCGATCGAGCAGGCGCTCGCGGCCGTGGCCGAGGTGGCGCTCGCCTTCGGGACCACGGCCGCCCTCGAGCGCACGCCCGCTCCGGCCGCGCTGTCGAGCGCGTGGGGCGGCGCGGGCGCCGGTCCGTGGAGCACCGTGTGGCTCGACGTGACGGGCTGCGCGCGCCTCGTCGGGGGCGAGGACGTGCTCGCGAGCGAGCTCCGGCAGGCAGCGGAGGAGCTCGGGCACCGCGCGCGCACCGCCCTCGCCGACGGACCGCGCCTCGCGCAGATCGCGGCGCGCTTCCTGCGCGTGAGCGTCGTGCCCGCGGGCGAGGGCGCCGCCGCGCTCGCGCCGGTGCCGGTGAGCGCGCTGCCGCTCGAAGAGGCGACGCTCGGCTGGCTCGGCAAGCTCGGCCTGCTCAGCTGCGGCGACCTCGCGCGCCTCGAGCCGAGCCGGCTCGCGCAGCGCCTCGGGCCGCGCGCCGCCGAGGTGTGTGCCCTGCTCGAGGGGCGCGACACCCTGCCCCTCGTCGCCTACGAGCCGCCCCCGCGCATCGTCGAGACGGCGAGCTTCGAGGACGCCGTCGACGCGGTCGAGCCCCTGCTCTTCTGCACGAGCGGGCTCGTGGCGCGCGCGGCCGTCCGGCTCGCGGCCCGCGGCCGCGCGGCGGGCCGGCTCGCGCTCGTGCTGCACGGCGACCCGCATCTCGCCGCGCTCG
>JACRDA010000269.1 GCA_016212965.1 Myxococcales bacterium | reverse complement strand
GGCGCGGGCACGGCGGGCACCGCGTTCGCGCGCCCGGGCGGGCTCGCCGCGTCCGACCTCGCCTCGAACGTCGGCAGCGAGGGGCTCACCTTCCTGCAGTCGCCGAGCGAGGGGCAGCTCATGGTCGTGCCCACGCGCCACGCGGTGCCGCTCGACGGTGCGGCGCTCGAGGGCAGCCTGGTCGACGCCCAGATGGACGGCCGTCCGGTCGGCGACGCGATGAGCGGCGCGCTCGAGGAGAAGGGCTACCTCGTCTACCGCCGCCCGGCCGGGGACTTCTGGGGCGAGCTCGTGCGCGTCGCCACCAAGACCGCCGGGGCCCACGCGTGAGGACCGAGGAGCACGACCATGCCTAGACACGACGACGGTGAGGTGGGCTTCGACGTGCCGCGTGACTGGGACAACCGCACGCTCGTCGCCTACGCGGCGCCGCAGCGGCCGGGCCAGGAGCAGGCGGCCAACCTGGTGGTGAGTCGCGAGCGACTGCCCGAGGGCGAGGGCCTCGAGGGCTACGCGGCCCGGCAGGTCGCCGAGCTCGCCGAGCGACTCGAGGACTTCCAGCTCCTCGCACACGGCGGCCGCGAGCTCGGGGGGCAGCCGGCGCTCTCCCTGCGCTTCTCGTCGAAGGGACGCGACGGGCGCTTCGAGCAGACGCTCGTGCTCGCGGCCGTCGGCCGGCGCGTGTTCGCCTTCACGATGAGCGCCCCGGAGCGCGACGTGGCGCAGGTCGGGCCGCTCTTCGAGCGCATGCTGGCGAGCGTGCGCTTCCCCACCCCAGCTCACGCCGGAGACGCACGATGAGCGGCGCGCTCGAGGTCGCGGCGGTCGGCGACCGCATCACGCACGCCTTCAGCCTGCCGGACGCGAAGAGCCTGCTCGCGACCGCGGTCTCGCTCGGCCAGAAGGCCTTCTCGAAGAAGGGCGGCAAGGACGCCGTCTGCGCGGCGCTCGTGGGCAAGGCGGTGACCGAGCTCGGCGGGCGCGCGCTCGACGCCATCGGGGACAAGCCGCGCTGCCCCAATCCGAGCGGCGCGATCGAGGACGGCTCGCCCGACACCTTCGTGGGCCCCGCGGCCCGGCCGGTCGCCCTCGCCGACCAGGCGAAGGTGAGCTGCCGGCGCCACAAGGACAAGCCCATCCGTCAGGGCAGCGCCAGCGTGTGGGTCAACTCGCGCCCGCTGGCGCGCCGCACCGACGAGACCAAGTGCGGCGCCCGCATCGGCGAGGGCGAGCCCACCGTGTTCGCCGGCAAGGACACGCAGGACTGCATGCCCGCCGAGGGCACCCTGCCCGCCTGGTTGAAGAGCGGCATCGGCGCGGTCGTCGAGATCGTCAGCCACAAGGGCAAGCTCGACCTCGTCGCGGCGGTCGAGATCGGCGCCTCGCTCGCCGGGCTCGGCACCGGGGATCTCGACCGGGCGGCCGCGGCGCTCGAGGGCGCGGTCGAGGGGGTCGAGGAGCTCGGCGTGAAGCTCGGCAAGAAGGTCGAAGGGCTGTTCGACGACGCCGTCGGCGCGGTCCGCGACGCAAAGCTCGGCCAGGCGCTCGCCGACGGCTGCGCCGACGCCGTGTTCTCGGTGCTGGGGGCGTTCGGCCTCCGCTGACCCGCGCGGCGCCGGGCGCCGCCGGGTCAGTGCCTCACCACTCGATCTCCGCCTTTCCGCTCGCGCTCGGCGCCGGAGCGGCGCTCGGCGCGCTCGAGGTCGCCGGGGTCGCGCTCTTCGCGGGCTCCTCGTCGTCCAGGAAGGCGTTGAGCATCTTCTCCTCCTCGGCGCTCTTGCCGCTCGGGCGCGGCTCTCCGCCGGCGGTGGCCTCCCCGCCGGGCTCCTCCTCGCCCGGCGTGATGCCGAGCCCCTCCCGCCCCCAATCCTTGATGTCGTCCGCGTGGCATGGCTTGGGGTGGTTGCGGTCCTCCTGCGCGCACTCGAGCAGCCACGCCTCGCGCGGCGCGACCTCGGGCGGACAGGCGGACGCCTCGTCGCACTGACCCGGCGGTCCGAGCCTTGCGCACTCGTCGGCCGGCAGCTTCTTCGCGCGCAGGCACACGCTGACCGGCCGGCACGGATCGTCCGGCTTCACGCCGGGGCACCCGGACCGCAGGCGGAACGTCGCGATGGAGCCGTCCACGGTAAAGGTCGAGAGCTTCGGCACGAGGATGAGCGCGACGAGTCCTGCCGCCAGGAGCGCCAGGAACGGGAGGATCACCCGGTAGACCTCCACGAGCGGGCGCTTGAAGCGGAAGCTCGCGACGTAGAGGTTGAGGCCGACCGGCGGCGAGATGTAGGCGACCTCCATCTGCAGGAGGAACATGACCGCGAGGTAGAACGGGCTGACACCGAAGCGCGCGGCCATGGGCACGAGCAGGGGCAGCACCACGAGCAGGGCGCTGAACGCATCCATCGCCATGCCGACGATGAACAAGAGGACGTTCACCACCAGCACGAACTGCCACATGCTGTTGATGCCCTTCTCTTCGAAGAACTCCAGGATGCGCTGCGGGATGGTCGCGTCGATGATGTAGTTGTTGAGCGCCGTCGCCATCGCGAGGATGAGGATGATGGCGCCGCACAGCGTCATCGCGTCCTTGGAGACCTTGAGCACCTTCTTCCAGGTGAGATCGCGGTAGACGTACACCTCGATAAGCAGCGTGTAGGCGGCGCCCGCCGCGGCGCTCTCGTGCAGGGCCGTGAGCCCGGTCGCGAGGAAGGTGAGGACCAGGAACGGCGTGAGCGCCTCCCACTTCACTTCCCAGAGCGCCGGCCCGACGTCGCGCCAGTTGAACTTCTGCGTCTTGACGCCGAAGCGCTTGGCGCTCACCATCGCGTAGCCGCACAGGACCAGCATGAGCAGCAGGCCCGGCGGCAGCGTCGCGAGGTAGGCGCGCTGCAGCTCGACACCCGACACGAAGCTGTAGATGAGGACGAGCGGGCTCGGTGGCAGGAGCAGGCCGATGGCCCCGGCGCTCGTCACGAGGCCGAGGGCGAACTTCGCCGGGTAGCCCTGCCGGATGAGTGCCGGGTAGAGCAGGCCGCCGATCGCCACGATCGTGACGCCGCTGCCGCCCGTGAGCGTCGTGAAGAACGCGCTCGCGAAGATGGCGACGATCGCGAGGCCGCCCGGCAGCCAGCCGAGCAGCGCGTTGGCCGCGCGCACCATGCGCTCGGGGGCCTTCGACTCGGCCATGAGGTAGCCGACGAGGGTGAAGAGCGGGATGGTGACGAGGATCGTCGAGTTGAACATGTCCCCGTACACGTTCGCGGCGATGTTCCAGACCTCCTTGCCGCTGCCCTGGAACCCGAGCATCGCGATGGTGCACATCACGGCGAAGAGGGGCATCCCAGCGAGCGCGAGGACACCGAGCGCGCCACCGTAGAGCGGCATCATCGGGCTGCCTCCTTCGGCTCGCTCGCGCCCTCGACGGCTTCCTCCGAGCCCTCGGGCTCGGCGCTCTTCAAGCCCAGCGTGACGAGCAGCGCGCGCAAGAGAAGGCGCAAGGCGATCATGAGGAGCCCGAAGGGGAACAGGAGGTTCATCGTCGGCACGAGCAGCCCCATCGCGTTGCCGCCCGCGGGCAGCACCACGAACGGAACGCGCGGCTTCTCGAGCGCATGGTCGTCGGCGCGCATGGTGGCGACCGACTCCGGGCCGAAGCGCTCTGCGAAGCCGGCGCCCTCGAGCCACTCGTTCCACTGCCGGCCGTTCATGCGCGGCTCGCGCGGGTGCGCGACGACGTCGGCGAGTTCGTCGCGCAGGCTCTGCTTCTGCGCTTCGTCGGGCTCGGCGGCAATCCGCGCGTTGAGCGTAGTGATCTCCTCGGTGCGCGCGCCGTCGTCGTCCCAGTCCTTGCCCTGAAGGACGTTGCCGAGCGCGCCGAAGTCGAAGCCGACCTGCTTGCGCAAGAGGAACATCTGGTCGCCGAACCGCTTCATCACGTGTCCGATGCGCTCGCCCGCCGTCATCTCGGTCCGCGCGTGGTAGCTCTCGATCGCCACGTAGTTGAAGAAGGCCCACGAGGCGATCAGGCACACCGCGGCGGTCGCGAGGCTTCCGAGGACGTGCACGAAGCGCCGCCACTTGACGGGCAAGAAGCGCACGACGAGGTCGATGTTGATGTGGCTGCCCGAGCCCGCGGCAAGCGAGCCGCCGAGCAGGGCGAGCAGCACCGTGAGGCGCGTGGACACGCCGTGCAGGCCGCCGAAGAGGGCGAGCGAGGAACCGGAGTCGAACCAGGCGTAGAAGTTGCTCGCATAGGACACCCCGACCCGGCGCCAGACCGGCGCGAGCGCGAGCCCCAGCACCACCGCCACCGCGATGGCGATGGCGCGGCCGCGGTCGGAGAGCTTGCTCTTGCGCAAGGCGAAGCGCGTGCCGAGGCCGAGCACGGCCGCGCCGAAGACGGCTCGGAACACCATGCCCGCCTTGCTCGGGCCCTCGACCGGGTCCTTCATGCCGTTCAGGCTGATCCAGAAGCAGAGCACCAAGATCAGCGCCGCGAGCACCGCGAACAGGAGGCGAGCCTCCAGCCAGGTCCAAGCGTGGTCGAAGCGCAGGAGCCAGTGCGCCGGCGCGTGGCTCTGACCGGCGGAGCGCGCGGCAGCCGCCTCGTCCGCGGCCGGGGGCGCTGCGCCCTCGGAGCCCACGCCTTCGTCGCGGTCGTCGCCTTCACGGCCGCCGGTGGTGTCGCCGGGCGCGCCTCCGCCGTCCCGCTCGGCTGCCGGTGCGTCTCCCTCGTCCCGGTCCTCGGGACCTTGGTCGTCTCGGTCGCCCGGGTCGGTGCCAGATCCGGTCGCGGGCGCCTCGCCTTCCGACGCTCTCGCTTCGGCCGCGCCGCCGGCCGCGTCGCGCTCGGCCACGGATGCGGGCGCGGCAACTCGCGGCCCGGCGCCCGGCCCGTGCCGGTGCTTGCGGCCCCCCGCCTTCTTCTTCGCCATAGCGCGCGACGTTACCATCCGGTGGCGGCGGCTGGGAACCTTGCGCGGTGCGCACGGGCGCCGCAGCTGCGCACTTTCGTACGCGCCTCACGGCGCTGGCGGACGTCGGCCTCCTGCCTGGGCACCCGGCGAGGCGGTGTGCGATTCCGCACGCGAGCCCGGTCACAGTCGCGCCGTTTTGTGCCGTGTTTTGTCGCGAATTCGGGCGAAAGTGGACCGGTCGAGGCGCGGTCGGCGTGGTAGGGTGACATCTTCGTGAAGACCCTCGAAAGCCGGTGCCGGGCGCACCGCTTCGGTGGGGACTGCACGCACTCGAGGACCCATGATGGAGCGGTTGGCACGTGCCCTCGCCCGGCGCGGCGTGGCCATGGCGGTCGTCGGCCTGGTGCTGGCGACGGTGGCGGTCTGTGCGCCCTACGCGGCGCAGGTGCGGCGCGACGACGACATTCTCGCCTTTCTGCCGAAGGACAACCCCGAGATCGCCGAGTTTCGCCGCATCAACGAGGTGTTCGGTGGGCTCGACGTCGGCATCGTCGGGATCGAGGTGGACGACCCCTTCGACGGGGCCTTCCTCGACCGGCTCGCCGCGCTGACCAAGGAGCTCAACGAGAAGAAGGAGATCGCCTACGCGCTGTCGCTCGCCAACGTGGACGACTTCGCGGCCGATCCCGACGGCGGCGTGCGCACCGACTACCTCGTGAGCGAGATCCCCCGCAGCGACGAGGCCCGGGCCGCGTTGCGCGCCAAGGTGATGGGCAAGGCGCACATCGTCGGCAACCTCGTCTCGAAGGACGAGAAGGCCGTCAACCTCTACTGCTTCCTGCGCCACGGCACCGATCTGCGGACCGCCGCCGACCTCGTGCGCACCACGGTCTCGGCGGCCCTGCCCGATTTGCCGCGCTACTGGGGCGGCGCGCCCTTCATGTCGACCTACATCTACGACATGTCGCTCACCGACATGAAGACGCTCATGCCCTGGGCGCTCGTCATCGTGCTCGTGGTCGTGCTCGTGTCGTTCCGGCACTGGATGGGCGCGCTCCTGGCGCTGTTCTCGACGGTGGTGAGCATCGCGGTCGCCTACGGCGCGATGGGCATCGCGAACGTGCAGGCCAACATCGTGCTCTCGTCGATGCCGGTCATCCTGTTCGCCATCGGCACCGGTTACCCCATCAACATCCTGTCGCACTACTACGAGCTCGCGCGCACGGGCGACAAGACCCAGGCCCTCGTGCAGACGATGGTGGAGTTCGGGCCGCCCGTCATCATCGGCGCGCTCACCACCGTCGCCGGCCTGCTCGCCTTCGTCGTGATGGACATCGGGCCGATCCGCACCTTCGGCCTCTTCTCGGCGCTCGGCGTGCTCACCTCGCTCGTGCTGGCGCTCACCTTCATCCCCGCCGTCATCTCGCTCACGAAGATGCGCGGCCACCCGCCCGGGCGCGACCGGCTCGGCGAGCTGATGGGGCGCTTCGCGGGGCTCGTGCCACCGCGGCGGCGCTGGATCGCCGTGGCCGTCGGGCTCGTCGCGGCGGGCAGCGCCCTCTGCGTCGGCCAGGTCGACGCGCGCATGGAGAACGCCGCGTTCTTCGCCAAGGGCAGCCCCCCCGACCGCGCGGAGGCCTTTCTGCGCGACCACTTCGGCGGCTCGCAGTTCATCCAGATCGAGGTGCGGGGCGACATGAACAGCCCCGAGGTGCTGCGCGAGGTGAGCCGGCTCGCCGACGAGCTCGCCGTCCTGCCCCACGTGAGCGACGTGAACCACGTGGGCCTCGTCCTGTCGCTCGCCAACGAGGCCTGGGTGGGCGAGCGCCGCATCCCCCTCGACGAGGGACAGGTGCGTGGCCTGTACGGTCTCTTGAAGGGCAAGCACACCGTGGGCCTGGTCGTGACGGACGACCGGACGGCCGCGTTGCTGCACGTCAAGCTCGACAGCGACCGCATCGACGACGTCGAGCAGCTGCTCGCGGCCGTCGAGGCGATGATGCGCCACGACGTGGTGACGAGCTACGCCCTCGGCAAGCGCGACGGGCCGCGGCGCACCGAGGTGGAGGCGCGCAACCACGCGCTCGTGACGGCGCGCATCGAGGCACTCGCCCGGGCCGAGGGGCTCCCGCTCGGCGCGGACGCACGCGCGAAGCTCGGGGCGCTGTTCGGCGGCGGAGCAGCCGCCTACGAGCCCAAGCGCGTCGAGGAGCGGCTCGCGACCTTCCTGCGCTCGGACGAGTCGATGCTCGACGAGGAGGAGCTCGAGCAGGCGGGGCCGCTCGCGGCGGCCGTCGCCGCCCTCGGTCCGGACCCGAGCGAGCCCAAGATGCGTGCGGCGATCGCCGCGACGCTCGGGCTCGAGCCCGACAGCAAGGCCGCGACGGCCGTGTACAAGTCGCTCGTCACCGCGGCGCGCGAGAACTGGCGCCAAGAGAAGGCCCGAGCCCTGACCGCGGGGGCCCTCGCCGCCGCAGGCGTGCCGGCCGCGGAGGGCGAGGCCGGAGCCCGGCTCCGGGCGCGCTTCGCCGACGCCCTGCTCGACCTCGAGCGCGACAGCGCGCTCCTGCCCGTGGTCGACGGCGGCGCTCCCGATGGGACCCTCACCGTGACGGTGAGCGGCCAGCCCGTGCTGAACCGCGGCCTGTCGAACAGCGTCACGTCGAACCAGCTGTGGAGCGTGGTGTCGTCGCTCGCGATGGTGCTGCTGCTCATGCTGGTGCTCTTCCGGTCGCTCTGGGCGAGCATCCTCGGCCTCTTGCCTTGCATGATCACGCTGGCGATCGTGTACGGCGCCATGGGGCTCTTCCGCATCCACCTCGACATCGGCACCTCGATGCTGGCGAACATCATCGTCGGGACGGGGGTCGACTTCGGCGTGTACCTGCTCGCCGGCTGGCGCGCGAAGAACGGCGAGGGCCTGGGGGCGGCGGCCGCTCGCTCGGCGGTCGCCAATGGCACCGCGATCTGGACCAACGTGGCGACGGTCGGCGGAGGGTTCTTCGTGCTGACCCTCGGTCACGCGAAGCCGCTCCAGAGCTTCGGCGGGCTGACCGCCGCGGCGATGCTCACCGCGGGCCTCGCCACGTTCGTCGTCATCCCGGCCCTCGCCCACAAGCGGCAGTACCTGTTCGTGAAGGACGCCGGCCCGGCACCGCAGGGCGGGCGGCCACCGGGGCGCGACGCCGACGATGCGGGCGCGGGCGGCGGTCCGTCAGGCCGAGAGGCGGACGAGGACGACGACTCGCTCCCAGCCGCCGCCCGGGTGCGGCGCGGCTGACGGCTTGGCGACGGTCGGCGTGCATGCCGCGCCCGTGCACGGCGTCGCGTCCCTGATCCCGGGCAAGCGCGGCGGCTTCAGGCTGCAGGCTTCTGGCTTCAGGAGGCAGTCCGTTCCGAGCCGACCCCCGGTTGCTCACCGAGCGGGTGCGAGTCTTCGCGTTGGGGCTCTCCAGCCCGGAATCTGAAGCCGGGAGCCTGGCGCCTTGCCGCCGGATTGGGGTCCTGGCGCCATTGATGGCCCGCCAAGATGGGCGTACGGTCGCGGGGCTGCCATGGCGCGCGCGACCAGCGACAGACCGCGGGCCCGCTGGGTGTTCTTGCGCGGGGCGGAGGAGGTATTCGGCGGCGAGGAGCTGCTCCGCTCGCTGCTCGAGGCGGCGCCGGCCACGATCCTCGCCACGACGCCGGCGGGACGGCTCCTGTTCATCAATCGCCTGATCACACACAGCAGCGAGGCCCTCGAGGGCCGCACGATCTACGACTTCACGGCTCCGCGGCACCACGCCGACATCCGCGCGTGCCTCGAGCACGTGGCGGCCACGGGCGAGCCCGGGAGCTACGAGACGGAGGGCGCGTCGGCGACGGGCGAGCCCGCCTGGTACGAGTCGCGCGTGGCGCCGCTCTTCAAGGACGGACGCATCGCGGCTCTCACGATCGTCGCCACCGACGTGACGGCCCGGCGCGCGGCGGAAGAGCGCTTGCGCGAGAGCGAGGAGAAGCTGCGCGTCGCGGTGGCGGCGACGGACATGGGGCTCTGGTCGTGGGATGCCGAGCGCGACGCGTACAGCTGGGACGCGCGCATGCTCGACATCTTCGGGCTCGAGCGTGCGCCGGGGTCGGTGGCGGAGTACGCGGCGCTCGTGCACCCCGACGACCGCGACCGCCTGAACGAGCGGATCGCGGCGACGCGCCAGGGACGGTCCTTCGAGCCCACCGAGTACCGCATCCGCCGCGGCGACGGCACGCTGCGCTGGGTGCAGGTGCGAGGTCGCGTGATGGGCGACGGCTCCGTGGTCGGCACGAAGGTGATGGGCGGCACGCTCGACGTGACGGAGCGG
>JACRDA010000267.1 GCA_016212965.1 Myxococcales bacterium | reverse complement strand
CGGCGGGCTCGCGGCGGGCGGCGTCCTGCTCGCGCGCAACAT
The DNA here is from genome assembly GCA_016212965.1 of Myxococcales bacterium. Classification (GTDB taxonomy): domain Bacteria; phylum Myxococcota_A; class Polyangia; order Polyangiales; family Polyangiaceae; genus JACRDA01. The sequence goes on along the minus strand of JACRDA010000267.1, from coordinate 9,811 downwards.
GGGTGGCGAGCGCGAGTCGACCACGAGCGCGAGCGCCACGTCCGCGGGGGCCGCGAGCGCGGGCGCCACGTCCGCCGGGTCCGCGAGCGCGAGCGCCGCCCCGAGCTCCGACGCGTCCGGCCCGGGGGCGGGCCCGGTCACGAGCGGCTCCGCGCCGAGCGCCGCATCCTCCTCGGCCCCGAGCGCCGCGCCCCCGACCAGCGCCGCCGCCGCGCCGGGTGGCTGCCCGGAGGCGATGGTGCCGTTCGCGGGCGGCAGCCTGCTCGGCACACCCGTCGCACCCTTCTGCCTCGATGCGACCGAGGTCACCGTCGCCGCCTACGAGCAGTGCGTGGTCACGGGTCGCTGCGCCGAGGCCGGCGGCACACTCGCCGTCGTCGATCACGCGGCCCTCAAGTTCCCGACCGACGAACGCGCACTCGCCATGTGGCGCAGGGCCTGCAACCGCGGCAAGGACCGCTACCCGGTCAATTGCGTCACCTGGAGCGAGGCGCGCACCTACTGCGAGGCAGTGGGCAAACGCCTGCCGGCCTACAGCGAGTGGAAGCTCGCCGAGTGCCCGAGCCCGACCGACGTGTACCCGTGGGGACGCGATCTGCCCGCGCCCTTCTACGCCAACCTGTGCGGCACCGAGTGCTCGGGCGCCGTCAAGCCGGACCAGATCTCGCACGCGGACAACTGGATCCACTCCGCGGTCGTCGGCGCCACGCGCAAGCTGCCGCAGGGGGTGTACGACCTCGCGGGCAACGTCGCCGAGTGGGTCGAAGGCGCGGGCGAGAAGAAGTACGCGCTCGGCTGCGGTGCGCAGCGCCTCGTGTCCGCCGACAACCGCGCGCCGAACGTGGGCTTTCGCTGCGCGGCCGACCCGCAGAGGCCGTGAACGCGCCTGCGTGTCCCCGGCTTGACGCTGCTCGCCCCGGAACTATACGCTTTGCCAATCTGGCCTGGCGCACCCACACTGTAGGCGAATTTGCCGCAGCGGTGAGGGCGCAGCTTTCTAGCGCGTGTCCAATTTCGACGAGAAGACCCGCGTCACCCAGATCGTGCGGCCGGGCGCCGAGGGGGTGGACGAAGAGGACGGCAATCGCACCGACTGCCTGGTCGTGATCTACACGAAGGAGCCGACGCTGCTCGGCAAGCGCTTCGTGCTCGAGAAGAGCCCGACGCGCGTGGGCCGTGGCAGCGACAACGACATCGTGCTCGACGGCGACTCGGTGTCGCGGCGCCACGCCCACATCGAGAAGCGCGCCAAGCAGTGGCTCGTGCTCGACGACGGCAGCACCAACGGCACGTACTGCAACGACGAGCAGGTGCAGCGCGAGCTCGTGCTGCGCAACGGCGACCGCGTGAAGATCGGTGCGACCATCTTCAAGTACCTGTCGGGCGCCGACGTCGAGGCCCAGTACCACGAGGAGATCTACCGGCTCACGATCGTGGACGGCCTGACCCAGTGCTACAACAAGCGCTATCTCCTCGAGGCGCTCGAGCGCGAGCTCATCCGCGGCCGCCGCCACGGCCGGGACCTCGCCGTCTTAATGTTCGACATCGACTTCTTCAAGCGCATCAACGACATGCACGGCCACCTGGCGGGCGACTTCGTGCTGAAGGAGATCGCGCGCCTCGTGCACGCGCGCATCCGCCGCGACGAGGTGTTCGCGCGCTACGGCGGCGAGGAGTTCGCCATCGTTCTGCCCGAGACCCCGCTCGTCGGCGCGCTCGAGCTCGGCGAGCGGCTGCGCGCGCAGATCGAGGAGTTCGTCTTCGTCTTCCAGCAGGAGCGCATCCGCGTGACGATCAGCGTCGGCGCGGCCCTGCTCATCGAGGAGGACCGCGCGGCGAACGACCTGCTCAAGCGCGCCGACGAGAAGCTCTACGAGGCGAAGAACTCGGGGCGGAACAAGGTCTGCGCCTAGCGCGGAGCGGACCGCCGACCGTGTCGCACGATCTGCCGCTCCTCTGCGTGCCGCCGCCCGGCCCGCGCTCGCGCGCGCAGGCGGCGCGCCTGCGGCGCGTCGAGTGTCCGGGCTTCGGCCCCCGGCGCAAGCTCCGCGCCGAGGCGGCGGGCGCGCCCGAGCACGCCGCGGAGGGGGACGGCCCCATCGTGCTCGCGCGCGGCGCCGGCGCGAACCTCTGGGACGTCGACGACAACCGCTACGTCGATCTCGTGGCGGGCTTCGGCGCCGTCGCGCTCGGGCACGGCGCGCTCGACGCCGTGCTCGCGCGCCAGGGCGGGCGCCTCGTGCAGGGTCTCGGCGACGTGTACGCGAGCGACGTGAAGCTCGAGCTGCTCGAGCGCCTCGCGCGCCTGCACCCCTCGGGCGCGGGGCAGGTGCTGCTCGGGCAGTCGGGCGCGGACGCGGTCACGGCCGCGCTGAAGACGGCCCTGCTCGCGACCGGCCGGCCCGGCGTGCTCGCCTTCGACGGCGCCTACCACGGCCTGTCGTACGCACCGCTCGCCGCCTGCGGTTTTCGCGCGAGCTTCCGCGAGCCCTTCCGGGCGCAGCTCTCGCCGCACGTGCGCTTCGCCCCCTACCCCGGCCTGCGCGGCGCGAGCGTCGAGGCGGCGCTCGCGCTCGTCGAGCAGGCCCTGCGCACGGGCGAGATCGGCGCCGTCCTGTGCGAGCCCGTGCTCGGCCGGGGCGGCTGCGTGGTGCCTCCGGGCCACTTCCTCGGCGAGCTCTGCCGCCTCGCCCACGCGCAGGGCGCGCTCGTCGTCGCCGACGAGATCTGGACCGGCATGGGGCGGGCCGGCGCCGTGTCGCTCGCGCCCGAGCAGCAGGCGCCCGTCGACATCCTGTGCTTCGGCAAGGCGCTCGGCGCGGGCCTGCCCATCTCGGCGTGCGTCGCGAGCGAGGCCGTCATGGAGAGCTGGACGCGCCACGGCGAGGTCGTGCACACCTCGACCCACGCGGGCGCGCCGCTCGCGTGCGCCGCCGCGCTCGCGATGCTCGACTGGCTCGACGCGCCGGGCCGGCTCGAGGGCCTGCGCGCGCGCGGCAGCGAGGCGCGGGCACGCCTGCGGCAGGTGCTCGCCGGGGCGCCCGGCTTCGTCGAGGTGCGCGGCTCGGGGCTCATGATCGGCGTCGAGCTCGACGGAGCCGGGAGCGCCGTGCGCGCGACGCGCGCGCTCGTCGGGCGCGGCTACCTCGCGCTCTCGGGCGGGCTCGCGGGCGAGGTGCTCACCCTGACGCCACCCTTCGACCTCGCGCCCGCCCTGTTCGAGGCCTTCGGCGTCGCCCTTCGCGCGAGCCTCGAGGCGGCGGCCGGCAGCGGCGCGCGATGAGCCCGGACGACGAGCGCCGCGCGCAGAGCCGCGCGCTCCACGCGCGGGTGCAGGCGTTCATCGCGGGCGCGACGAGCGGCGCGGTACGTGCGGGCCCGAGCGCCGACAGCTTCGACGCACTCGCGTGCGACCTCGCGCGCTACCAGGCCGAGCACGTCGCGCCCTTCGGCCGGCTGTGCCGCGCGCGCGGCGTCGAGCCGGCCGCGCTCCGCTCCGCGGCGGACATCCCGGCCCTGCCGACCGACGCCTGGAAGCTCCGGCGCATCGCGGCGCACCCGCCCGACGAGGACGAGCGCGTGTTCCGCACGAGCGGCACGACGCAGGCGGCGCGCGGCGCCCATGCCTTCGCCTCGACCGCGACCTACGTGGCGGGCGCGCTCGGGTGGGCGCGCCGCCTCCTCTGGCCCGACGCGGCGTCGCTCCGCGTCCTTGCGCTCGTCGCGCCCGAGGCGCTCGCGCCCGACTCGTCGCTCGGGTTCATGATCGCGCGCTTCGCCGAGGCGCTCGGCGGGCGGGCGAGCTTCCACTGGGACGGGCATGCGCTCGACGTCGCGGGCGTCGTCGGGGCGTGCGCCGCGGCGCGCGCCGCCGGCGAGCCCGTGCTCGTCGCGGGCACCGCGTTCGCGTTCGTGGCGCTCGCCGACGCCACCGCGACGGGCGACTGCGCGCTGCCCGCCGGCAGCCGCGTGATGCAAACCGGCGGCGTGAAGGGCCGCACGCGCGCGGTCGAGCCGGGCGCGCTCTACGCGAGCCTCGCCGCGCGCTTCGCGCTGCCGAGGAGCCACGTCGTCGGCGAGTACGGCATGACCGAGCTCTCGAGCCAGCTCTACGAGGGCTCGCTGGCGGCCGCGCTCGGGCACCCGGTCGGTGGCACCGACGGCTACCTGCCGCCGCCGTGGCTGCGCGTGACCGCGGTCGAGCCCGTGTCGCTCGCGCCGCTCCCGCAGGGCGCGCGGGGTCTCGCGCGCTTCGTGGATCTCGCCAACGTCGACTCGGCGGTGGCCGTCCAGACGGCCGACCTCGTCGCGGTGCGCGCGGACGGCGCCGTCGAGCTCTTCGGCCGTGCGCCGGGCGCCGAGCCGCGCGGCTGCTCGCTCGCGGTCGAGGCCGCCCTCGGCGAACGGGGCGAGGGCGCGTAGCTGCCGGGACCGGTGCTAGGCTCGGAGCGGTGTTCACGGCCACGGCCCGCTACTACGACGCGCTCTACGCCGAGCGGGACTTCGAGGGCGAGGCGCACGCCGTGCTCGAGCTGGCCGGGCGCCACGTGCCCGAGCCGCGGAGCCTGCTCGACGCGGCGTGCGCGACGGGGGGGCACCTCGTGCACTTCGCGCGGCGGCTCGGAGCGGGCGCGGTGGTCGGCTTCGACCTCGACCCCGCGCTCGTCGGGCTCGCGCAGGCCAAGCTCCCCGACGTCCGGATCGAGCGCGCGGACCTCGCGTCCTTCGAGCTCGGGCGACGCTTCGACGTCGTCACCTGCCTCTACGGCTCCATCGCGTACGCTGTCACGCCGGAGCGGCTCCGCGCGGCCGTAGGGTGCCTCGCGCGGCACCTCGCGCCGGGCGGCGTGCTCGCGCTCGATCCCTTCTGGATGCGCGCCGAGGACGTCGCGCCGCTCAACGTGCGCCACGTCGTCCGCGGGCGCCTGCAGATCGCGCGGCTCGGGCGCGCCGTGGTGAGGGACGGCGTGGCGGAGCTCGAGATCCACTACCTCGTCGGCGAGCAGCCGGTCGAGCCGGGCGCGCCGCCACGCATCGAGCACCTCGCGGAGCTCCACCGCTGCGGCGTGTTCTCGCGCGCCGATCACGAGGACGCGCTCCGCGCGGCCGGGCTCGAGGTGCACCACGAGCCGCGCGGCCCGGTCGGGCGCGGGCTCTTTCTCGGCGTCGCCCCGCGATGAGCACCCACACCATCCGCAGGGCCTTCGTGACGGGCGCGACCGGCTTTCTCGGCTACGAGATCGCGCGCCAGCTCGCCGTCGCCGGGGTCGAGGTCCGCGCGGCGACCCGCGGCGGCGCGCTGCCGGGTGAGCTCGGGGCGCTCGGCGTCCGGACGGTGCACGCTTCGCTCGACGATCCGCCGGCGCTCGCCGAGGCCATGCGCGGCGTCGACACCGTGCTCCACGTCGCGGCCGACGTCGGCATGTGGCGGCGGCGCCGGGCCGAGAGCGTGCGGGTCAACGTCGACGGCACGCGTCACGTGGCCGAGGCCGCACTCGCGGCCGGCGTCGCGCGCGCCGTCTTCACCTCGTCGGGCAGCACCATCGGCAAGCCCCTCGGCGCGCCGCGCCGGGGTGACGTCCCGACCGTCGACGAGTCGAGCGCCTACAATCTCGCGGCGCTCGACATGGTCTACCCGCACACGAAGTGGCTCGGCGAAGAGGAGGTCTGGAAGGCCGTCCGCGCCGGGCTCCACGCCGTCGTGACGCACCCGTGCGCGATCTTCGGGCCCTCGGACTGGAAGCACAACCTCTTGCCCCTCTTCCGGGCGCCGCGGACGCTCCTCGGCCTCGCCGTGCCCGAGGGCTACCGCACGACCTGCGACGTGCGCGACGTGGCGGCGGCGCACCTCGGCGCGGCCGAGCTCGGGCGCCCCGGCGAGCGCTACATCCTCGGCGGCGAGTGCCTGAGCGTGCGCGAGCTGTTCGGGCGCATCGCCGCCGCAACGGGCGGCCGGGCGCCGCGCTTCACGCTGCCCGCCGGCCTCGTCGTCGCCCTCGGCACGGCGCTCGAGCGCCTCGCCGACGCGACCGGCAAGCCGCCGCTGCTCAGCCGCGAGATGGCCATCCAGAGCACGCTCCGCGTGCGGCTCTCGAGCGCCAAGGCGGAGCGCGAGCTCGGCTACCGCTCCCGCCCGCTCGACGCTTCCCTCCGGGACGCGGTCGCGTGGTACCGGGCCGAGGGCCTGCTCTAGAAGGGTGCCGGCTCGGCCGTCGCGACGGGCGCCCGCAGCCAGCCGACCGGTCGGGTGCCCTTCGTGCCGAGCGGGCCGGCGAGGCGCCGACCGTCCGCGGTGTGCACGAAGACGCCGTCGAGCGTGGCGACCGCCACGCTGCGCCCGTCGGGGCTCCACTGCGGCACGCGCGGCTCGGCCGGGCCCACCTCGACGGCCCCGCCCACGAGCGGCCGCACGAAGAGGGTCGAGTCGCCCCAGGCCCGGTGGCCGTTCGCCTGCGGCGGTCCCGGGCGCACGAAGGCGAGCGTGCCGTCTGGGGCGAGGCGGCCGAGGATCGCGTCGTCGGCGACGAGCACCGAGGCGCCGCCCGCGAAGGGCGCCCGGCGGAGCGCGTACCGGCAGGCCATCACGTGCGCGCGGCAGGCCTCGCGCGTGTCGTCGGCGCTCGTCATGAAGAGCACCGTGTCGCCGCGCGGGGCGGCGAGCTGCGGGTCGTAGGCCACCGCGTCGGCGGGCGCGGCGATGGCGTGGGGCGGCTCCGGCTTGCCCTCGCCGAGCTCGAGGCCCCAGAGGGTGATCGGGCAGCGCGCCAGCACCTCGCCCCGGCCGCAGTCCGCTCGCGCCGTCGAGAAGGCGAGCCGCCGTCCGTCGCCGGAGAGCGCGACCCCGTAGAGCCGCTCGCCGAGCGCGCGCGTGTCGACCGTGCGCCGCTCCACGGCGTCGCCGCGCAGGCGGAGCACGGCGAGCTCCCCGACGGTGTCGAAGACGACCGTGGTGCCGTCGTCGCTCAGCGCGACGGGGTGGCCCGCGCCCACGCGGGCCGCCTCGGGCGCCGCCGAGAGCCGGTCGGCGGGGAGCACGAGCCGGTGGAGCCCCGGGCCGCCCGACTCCCCGGTCACGAGCATCGCGAGGGCCGTGGCGCCGCTCGACACGACGGCGGCGCGGACCTCGGCCCCCTGCGTCCCCGCGAGCGGCCGCAGCGTGGCGCCCTGCTCGGGCACGACGCCATGGATCCGCCAGGTACCGCCCGGCCCGAGCACCTGGACGATCAGCATCGGCGCGGCCGCCTCGGGCGCGGACCCCCGGGGCCCGCCCGGCGCGACCTCGGCCGAGCCCGTCACCTCACCGCCGCCGGTCCGCCGCGACGGCCCGCACGACAGCACGCCGAGGAGCCCGGCGAGCGCGAGCAGGCCAGTGGCAGGGCGTGTCCGCGGCTTCACGGCGGGACGCTAGCATCTTGTCAGACAGATTGCTGAGCCGGAACGCCGGCGCGCGGGGAAGATCTGTCATGGCACCGTCATTTCGTGGATTTGGATCTAGACACGTGCGTACTTCTGTCTACCTTGACCGTGAAATGGTCTTCGCACTCGAGCCCCGTACGTTCCGCAGCCACGACGGCACGCGCCTCCGCTACTACGTCGATCTCGAGCCGGCCGACCCCGCGCGGCCGACCCTGGTCATCGCGGCGGGCCTCGGGGGCGGCATCGACGCCTGGGAGCGCGTGCTCGAGCTGCTCGCGCCCCGGGTCCGCGTCGTGGCGCTCGACTACCGCGGCCTCTACGGCTCCGAGCCGGGCCCGAGCCGCGACGCGTACTCGATCCCGCACCACGCCGCCGACGTGCACGCCCTGCTCGATCACGAGCACATCGCGCGGCCGATCCTGGTCGGCTGGAGCATGGGCGTGCAGGTCAACCTCGAGGTCTGCCGGCTCGCGCCCTCGCGCCCGGCCGCGATGATCGCCATCCACGGCACCTTCGGCCGTCCGCTCGACACGGCCTTCGGCTCCGACGCCGCACTCCGGGCCGCGCCGCACGTCTTCGAGCTCATGCGCCGCCACGGGTCGTGGCTGCGCGAGGCCCTCGCCCGCATCATCGCGTCTCCGGGTGCGCGCGGCACCTTCATCGGGCTCTGTCAGCGCCTCGGCCTCATGGACGAGGCGCTCGATCCGGGCGCCTTCGCCCGCATGGCCGAGGGCTTCGCCTCGCTCGATCTCGCGACCTACGCCGACATCTTCGCGGCGCTCGGCGCGCACGACGCGTCCGATCTCCTGCCGAGCGTGCGCGTGCCGACGCTCGTCATCGGCGGGGGCAAGGACCGCATGTCGCCCGCGCACCTGTCCGAGCGCATGGCGCGCGAGATCCCGGGCGCCGAGCTCTGCCTCGTCGAGCGGGCGACGCACTTTGGCCTGCTCGAGCACCCCGAGCCGATCGCGGCGCGCATCCACCGCTTCCTCGACGAGCGGCTGCCCCTCGGCCCACGCGCGACCCTCGGCGAGCGTGTGCGCCCGCTGCCCGCGGTGAGCGTCCTTTCGACCTGACGGCCGGTCGGGCTCCCGGCCTGGAATACGACCGCGCCCTCGGGCGTAGCGGCGGGACGGGGTGTCCGCATGGCCTTGCTAGAGTACCGGGCGCGAAGCGCGCGCGCGACCTTCGCCTGGCTCGTCTTCGTGCCGCTCGTCGCCGGCTGCGGCGCGGGCAACCTGGCCTCGCAGCTCGCCGAGGCGCCGAGCTTCGAGCCGAGCGGCCAGACGAAGTGCCAGGTCCAGAAGAGCCACGACCGGCCGCTCATCGTCGAGTGGCCCGCGGCCGAGCGCGCCGACCTCGAGACGCTCGCGCGCCGCGGGCTCATCGCCGTCCGCTACCCGGGCTGCGACATGCGCGTCCTGCGCCAGTGTCGCGTGTCGGGCCGCTACGCCTACGCCGGCATCACGCGCAAGGAGGAGCGCGTCGCGATCCGCACGGCCGACGAGCTCTACGCCGCGATGCCGCTCTCCGCGCTGCGGCTCGAGAGCAAGCTCGCCAAGAACGGCGAGCTCGACGTGGCGATGACCATCGTCGGCAAGCTCGAGGCGCCGGCCAGCGGCGCGGCGCCGGTGCTCTCGGGCGACTGCACCGGGGTCACGCACCTCGTGACGGCCATCACCGTCGGCGCCTTCGAGTTCTCGTCGGGCGCCGGGGCGGACGTCGGGGCCGAGGCGAGCTTCCTCGCGGCGGGCGCGGGGGCCAAGAGCAGCGCGCGGCGCGAGCTCCTGAACCGCGACGGCGACGCGGCCGCCTGCGCGCGCTCGGGCGCGAGCGACGCCGCGCCCCCGGACGGTTGCGGGGCCTTCCTGCGCCTCGAGGTCGAGCCCGTGACCCCGCGCGGAGCGGCCGACGCGAGCGCCCCGCGGTCCGCGAGCGCGCTGGAGCCACCGCCCGAGGCAGAGCCGGGTCCGACCCCGCAGGCGACTCCGATCGCGGCGACGGCTGCGAGCCCCGGGCGGCCCTTCGCTCCGGGACCGAGCGCCGGCGGCGGCGGTGCGCTCGGTCCCTTCGTCGTGGCGCGCGACGGCACTGGCAACCTGTGGCTCCACGACGAGCGACCGGACGCGGAGCCCGCTCGCGCCTGGCGCTCGCTCGGCCGCACGGCCACGAGCGCGACCCTCGTCGGCGGCGCGCGGCCGCTCGTCGTGGCGCGGGGCGCCGACGGCACGCTCGCCGCGCGACCGCTCGCCGGAGCCGCGACCGGAGGCGCGAGCGACTGGCGCCCGCTCGGCCCCCTCGGCACCGACGCGCCGCGCGCGATCGCGCTCGGACCCGGGGGAGCCGCGAGCGCGCTCGGACGCGCACGCGACGGCTCGCGCGTCGGGCGCGGGCG
>JACRDA010000270.1 GCA_016212965.1 Myxococcales bacterium | reverse complement strand
GGCCGTGACGAGCACGACGACCGCCGCGACGGCGAGCACGGCCGTCGCCCGGTGTCGCCCCGGCCGGCTGCCGGGGCCGCCCTCCGCGCCGGCGGCGACCGCGTCCACGCCGGCGGGCTGCGCCGCGCGATGGCCACGCGCGTGCTCGATCGGCACGACGTTGTCGTCGGGCGCGCGCCCGCCGAAGATGCGCGCGGCGAGCGCCTCCTCGTAGTCGTCCGGGTGCGCCGCTCGGCTCGACTGCCACCCGATCCGCGCGCCGAACGCCTGCCACTCGGTGTCGACGAGGGCGCCCGGCTCCGCGAGCCCGCCCTGCAAGAGCACGAGCCGCCCGCGCCCTTCGCCCTCGCGGCGACCGCCGTTGCGTGCCGAGCTCATGACGCCGCCACCCTCCGGTTCTTGGCGAGCGCGGCGCGCGCCCGCTCGGCGCGCACGGCGAGCTCGTCCGGCAACAGGCCGAGCTCGTGGGCGATCTGCCGGCGCGACTTGCCGCTGTAGCCGACCGTCGCGAGCAGGCTCGCCTGCTCGGGCGACAGGAGCTCGTAGTAGCTAGCCAGCTCCTCGGCCGCGCGCCGTGCCTTGTAGAGCCGCATCGTGTACGCGCTCTCGGTGAGCCCGAGCTCGTGCGCGACGAGGGCGTCCCTGCTCCGTCCGGCCGACAGGCTGGCCGTCAACGCCTCGGCGAGCGGGGCAGGCAACCGCGCGAGGATCCACTGCAGCCGCTCGAAGGCGTGGAGCGCGTCCTCGGGCGTGTCGGCCGAGGACGGCGCGGCGCCGGCCGACCGGTCGTGCCGGTCGCGCTCGCGCTTCTCCTTCGCGACCAGGTCGAGGATGACGCGCCGGACGCACACGAAGAGCTCCGCGCTCGTCTCGGGCGGCGCCCAGCCCGGCTCGTCCCGCAGGCGCCGGCACCAGCGCGCGTACAGGGTCTGGATGATGTCGTCGGCGTCGCGCTGCCGGCCGAGGCCGCAGGCGATGCCGTGCAACCGGCGGGCGTGCCGGTAGAGGTGCGCGGCGAGCGGGAGGTGCGACGAGGGGGTCATCGGTGAGGATCCGACGGGCCGGAGCCCCGCGCGGGCGCCGCGGGCGTGACGTGACGAAGCATGGTTCGAAGATGATACGCGCGCCGGCCCGGATTTTTTCGCCGAACGTGCCGAGATTCGAGGGCGGCGCTCTGCCGGTGCGAGGTCGCGTCGGGCGCGCCCGCGTATCGAGCGGCGACGTCGGCCGACCCGCCACGACCTTGATAGGGACGCGCGTCGGCGGTAACGACGGTGCCCACGCTCATGGACAGGAAGCCGCGGATCTTCACGACCTCGTTCGGGAGCGTGTACCCGCTCTACCTGCAGAAGGCAGCGAAAAAGGGCCGGACGAAGCAAGAGCTCGACGAGACCATCACCTGGCTCACGGGCTACAGCCGTGAGCAGCTCCAGCAGGCCATCGACGACGAGGTCGACTTCGAGGCGTTCTTCGCCCGAGCGCCCCGGATGAACCCGAACGTGGGGCTCATCACCGGCCTCGTGTGCGGTGTGCGCGTCGAGGACGTCGCCGATCCGCTGATGCAGAAGATCCGCTACCTCGACAAGCTCGTCGACGAGCTTGCCAAGGGAAAGAAGCTGGCGCGCATCCTGCGCCGGTAGCCGCCGACGTCGGGCGACTCCGCGCGCGCCCGAGCACGCGCGCTCAGGGCGTGCAGGTGAGCTCGCACACGCCGGCGACGCAGGCGACGACGGCGCAGCTGCCGTCGCCGCAGTCCATGCACACCGCGGGCGCGGCGCAGTCGCCTGCCTGTGCGCAGCTGCCCGGGTTGCCGACCGACGCGCACGCGAGCTCGCAGGCCCCGGCGATGCAGGCCATGTTGGCGCAGGTGCCGTCGCCGCAGTCGAGGCACGACTCGATGGCCGGGCAATCGGCGTCCGCGGCGCAGCTGCCGGTGCCGCCGCCGCCGCTGCACGCGAGTTGGCAAGCGCCGTTCACGCAGGCCACGTCGGCGCAGCTGCCGTCGCCGCAGTCCATGCAGAGCTCGGCGGCCGGGCAGTCGGCGTCGGCAGCACAGGTGCCGCCCCCGGGCGAGCTGCAGCCGAGCTCGCACTGCCCGTTCACGCAGCTCATGCCGCCGCAGCTGCCGTCGCCGCAGTCGACGCAGAGCTCGACGGCGGGGCAGTCGGCGTCCGCGGTGCAGCCCGCGGGGGCGATGGGCTCGCAGACGAGGTTGCAGCCGTCGGGCGAGAGCGGCGCGTGCACCACGCACGCGTACGCACCGTTGACGCACGAGCGCCCGTCTCCGATGGAGTTGCCGCACGCCTCCCCCTCGTTGGCGCAGGGCTGTCCGCAGCTCGCTGCGTAGTCGACCGGACAGGGCAGGGGACAGAGCTCGAGCGCGACGCCCGCGCAGGGGTCGACGCCCGCGCCACCGGCCCCGTCGTCCCCGATGACGACCTCGCCGCCGCAGCCCTTGGCGCCCGTCAAGAGGGGCACGGCACCGAAGGCAGCGAGGGCGACGAGGGTGGTGCGGAAAGCAAGTCGGTTCATGGGGGACTCCGTGGTTGGCGCGTCGAGAGGTGGCTGCCTCGCGCATCGTCGCCGAGCTCCCGGATGCGCTAGCATCGGCCTTTCGGCGGTGCTCGGCGGCGCAGTCGCAGCGGGTTCTGTCGGGTGAGTGGCCGGAGGTGCTGCGGTCCGTGAGAAGAAATCGCGCTCCTTCGCTCGGCGTGCTCGGCGTGCTGGGCACCCTGCTCGGCGCCGCCGCCGGCGGGTCGGCCGCGGCGCAGCCCGCGCCACCGGACCTCGAGCTCGGCTGGCGCGCGCCCGAGGGCTGTCCGAGCGAGGAACGGGTCCGAGCCGAGGTCGAGCGCCTGCTCGGCGGGCCGCCGCGGGGCAAGCGGCTGCGCGTGACGGGCACGGTGCACCGGCTGCCCGAGGCCGCCGCCGACGCTCCCCCCGAGCCCGAGCCCTGGTACGTGGTCCTGCAGACGACGGCGGAGAGCGGCGCCCAGGGTGAGCGTACTCTGCGCGCGGGCTCCTGCGGCGCGCTCGCGGGGGCCACGGCGCTCATCGTCGCCCTGACGTTCGACCCGGACGCCGTGACCGAGATCGTCCCGACCGTGCTCGACGCCGGTCCCGCCCCGGCCCCGGCCCCCGCCCCCACACCGGCGCCGCCTGCGCCCGTGCCGCCTGCGCCACCCGTGCCCGCGCCGCTCGTGCCGCGGGCGCCCATCCCGCTCCTGCCCTGGACCGACCCCGACGAGGCGCCTGCTCTGCGGGTGCTCGGCGCGGCGCTCCTCGGGGCGGGCGAGGTCGGCGCGCTGCCGGCCGCCGCCCTGGCCGTCGGTGGCGCGGTATCCTTTCGTTTCGAATGGTTCCGTATTGGAGCGAGCGCCGCCTACTACCCCGGCGCGAGCGCCACCCTCGCGGAGCGGCCGAGCGCGGGCGGCACGTTTCGGTTGCTCGCGGTCGACGTCGCCGCGGGCTACGTCGCGGCGCTCGGACCCGTCGAGCTCGGTCCCGACCTCGGCATCGAGGCGGGCCACACCTGGGCCGAGGGCTTCGGCGTGAGGAGCCCGGGGCAAGGCGGGGCCTCGTGGGTAGCGCCGTTCGGGGACCTCGCGCTCGCCGTGCCCATCGGCCGATACTTCGCCCCGCGCATGACCCTGGGGCTCGCCGTGCCGGTCACCCGCGCGACCTTCGTGCTTGCCAACGTCGGGGCCGTCCACCGCGCCGGTCCCGTCGTCGGGCGCCTGTCGCTGGCGCTCGAGGGGCGGCTGCCGCTGTGACGGGCGCGTGCCGGTGCGCTTTGGCGCATGGAAAGGTGCGCCTGCGGCCACCAAACCGGACGAGCCCGTGGAGTCCGCCTTGAACCTGCCTCGCACGCTCGTGGCGCCCGCGCCGGAGCCGAGCGCGTCCCCGGTCGAGCAGGCCGACCCGTCGTCCCGTTTCGAGCGGGTGTACGAGGAGCACTTCGCGTTCGTGTGGCGCACGCTCCGGAGGCTCGGGGTCGCGGCGAGCGCCGTCGACGACGCCGTCCAGGACGTGTTCGTCGTGGTCCACAGGAAGCTGCCGGGCTTCGAGGGGCGGAGCTCGCTCCGGACGTGGCTTTTCGGCATCGCGCGGCTCGTCGCGCGCGACGCGCGCCGGGCGACGCGCCGGCGCCGGGCGGCGGGTCTCGAGCCGGGCGAGGGCGACGGTGCGCTCGTCGACGCGGCGCCCGACGCGGGCGCACTCTCGCCGCAGGAACGCGCGGAGCGCGCCGAGGCCGTGGCCGGGCTCTACACGGTGCTCGCCGCGCTCGACGCGGACAAGCGCGAGCTCGTGGTGCTCGCGGACCTCGAGGAGATGACCGTGCCGGAGATCGCCGAGGCGCTGCAGTCGAATCCGAACACGGTGTACTCGCGCCTGCGCAGCGCGCGGCACGACTTCGAGCAAGCGGTCGCGCGTCTGCGCGCGCGCGCCGCCCACGCTGCCCCCGGGAGGAAGCCATGGACGAGCTGAGCGCCGGTGCACGGGAGCTCATCGAGCGGGCGCGGCCGGGCGAGGACCCCGACGCCGCCGATCGGGTGCGCGTGCGTCGCGCGCTCGCGGCGCGGCTCGCGGCGGGCGCCGTCGGCGTAGGGGCCGGTCTCGGCACGGCCACGGCGGTGGCCGGCTCCCAGACGGCGGGCGGAGTCGCGCTCCTCTGGAAGATCGGTGCCGTCGTGGCGCTCGTGGCCGCGGGCGGCGTCGGAGCCGTCGTGGCCGTCGCCGTGGAGAGCGGCTCGGACGGCACGGCGTCGACCGTTGGAGCGCCGTCGGCCTCCGTCGCCGAGGCGCCGGCCTCGGCGGCACGCGGCTCGGACGCCCTCGCGCCGCCCGCGCCGGCCGCCGCCGGTGTCGCGCCGGAGGCCTCCGCGTCCGCGGCAAGCGGAGCTTCGGCCCCGGCCGTGGCGCCGGAGGGCCCCGCGGGCGTTGCGAGCGCGGCCCACCCGGCGCGCGCTGCGGCCTCCGCGGGTGCGCCGGCTGGCTCCGCGTCGGCGGGCACCCTCGAGCAGGAGACCGCCCTCCTGCAGCAAGCGCAGCGCGCGCTGCGCGAGGGGCGGCCGGACGGGGCGCTCGCCCTGCTCGAGGAGCACGATCGCCGCTACGGCAAGGGCGTGCTCGGCGAGGAGCGCCAGGCCGCGCACGTCTTCGCCCTGTGCCAGGCCGGGCGGAGCGCCGAGGCGCGCGTCGAGGCCGAGCGCTTCCTCGCGTTGCACCCCGCCTCCCCGCTCGCCGAGCGCGTGCGCGGCGCGTGCGCGGCGGCGCCGGCCCCGCACCCGAATTGACGGCGGGCGCAGCCATCGGCGTGCGAGCCCAGTCGGAGCTCGCGCTCGCCGATCAACCCCGTCCGCTCACGGGTAGCTTCCGGCGACGGTCGCATCCGCCGACGCGGGCGGCTCGACGCAGCGGTCGCCGATCTCGGCGGTGAACGCCCGGAAGGCGCCGAGCGCCGTGAGCGGGTTGCCCGGCCCCGACAGCGAGGCCTGGTGGACGTAGCTGACGCCGTCGGCGAGCCTCCACACCCGGTAGGCGAGCCCCTCGGGCTTGTGGGTCGCGAGCTCCTCGAAGACGAGCGCGAGCAGTCTCTCGTGCTCTGCGACGCGGTCGGCCTTCAGGCGGTAGCGAACGATGACGTGCTTCATGAGACCTCCGGCCGCTCGCGGCCTCGCGCTCGAGATCATGCCCGTACCTTTCGAGCACCGGGACGAAATCGGGCCGGCTCCCCTCGATTCTGGGGAGCATGAGGCCCGAGGACTCCCTCGACCATCGAGAAGTCCGTCGTGCCCTCCGTCGACACCACGATTGGCGGGGCGGAAAGGATGCGGCGCCGCTGTCTTTGCCCGCGGCGGGCGGCAGGCGGCGCGGGTGGCGGCCCTCACCCCCGCCGCGGCGGCCGGCGGTCCCTGGCATGGCGCTCCCCCCTTCCCGCCCCGTCCACCGGTGGGTGGCTGGCATCGCGGGCCGGCATGCCCGGTGGGGCTGTCGGCAGTCCGGCGGCGGCCGTCAGCGACCGCCGCCCGCCCCTCGACGCCGAGGCAGCCCTGGCGTAGGCAGCGCTCTCGGGTGGGGCGTGCCCGCCTCGGAGAGAGCCCCAGATGCGCGAGCTGGTTTTCGGTGGCGTGCGCTGCTTCAAGGACGAACAACGGGTGCCGATTCGACCCGTGACGCTGCTCGTCGGCGAGAACAGCAGCGGCAAGTCGACCGTGCTCGCTCTCGTCCGAGCAGCCTGGGACCTCGCCTTCGGCAAGGCCGAGCCCGACTTCAACGAGCCGCCGTTCGACTTGGGCGGCTACGACGCCATCGCACATTTCCACGGCGGACAGGGAAAACGCGCCCACGAGTTCACGCTCGGCGCGGCCTTTCGGTTCGGCGACGAGAAGCAGGGGACCCGCGTCGTGAACGGCGTCTTCGCCGAGCGGGCAGGGCAACCGATCCTGCACGAGTGGCGGGCCCGCCACGGCGGTCAAGCCGTCGAGATCACGCGCTCGGAGGGCGACCAGTGCCACGTGAAGCTGACGCACAAAGGCGCCAGGAGCAGCGAAGCAGACGTCATGGCGCCCCCACCAGGGATCCACCTCGCAGAGGGCGTGTTGACCGCGGCCGCGCGACAGCGCGCGCGCGATCGTGCGCCGGATCCCTACGCGTTCCTGAGGTTGCTGCCCGGGAGGTGGGTTGGCCCCGAGGGACCGCCGCGGCCCTTCGCGGGCGCCCCCATCCGCTCGAAGCCGGAACGCACCTATGATCCGAAGCGCGTCTCGCCGGAGCCAGGGGGCGCACACGTGCCGATGGATCTCGCCACGCTGCACGCGACCGACCCGACCGAATTCAAGCAGCTCACCGAGGCGATCGGCCGCTACGGCGAGGAGGCGAACTTGTTTACACGCCTCGAAGTGCGTCGACGGGGCAAGAAGCCGGGCGATCCGTTTCAGCTCACGGTCGCGGTCGAGCGCTACCCGTTCAACCTCGTCGACGTGGGTTACGGGGTGAGTCAGGTCCTGCCCATTCTGGTCGACACGCTGCGCGCCCCAGCCCGGCAGACGTTCCTTCTCCAGCAGCCGGAGGTGCACCTCCACCCACGCGCCCAAGCGGCGCTCGGATCGCTGCTGGTCCGACAAGCGAAGGCGCGCCGCCAGACCTTCCTCGTCGAGACCCACAGCGATTTCCTCGTGGATCGCGTGCGGACGCTCGTGCGAGAAGGAGCGCTACCTGCCGACGACGTGGTCATCCTCTACTTCGAACGCGACCGGACCAAGGCGACAATCACCGCCATCGAAATCGACCGGCAAGGCGCGCTCGTCGACGTGCCGTCGGGCTACCGTGCCTTCTTCCTCGAAGAGGAGCGGCGTTTCTTGGGCATCGCCGGCGGGGGCTGAACGTGTGCGTCATCATCGATGCGAACCGCTTTGCAGAGGCCGTCGCACAGCCGCCTGCAAGCGCCTACCGGCCGCTCATCGACTGGCTGTTGCTGCCTCGCTCGGACGGTGTCGCTGTCTTCGGTGGCTCCAAGTACGCGGAGGAGCTGAGGAGGGCGCCGAGCGCCCAACGCTTCTTCGTCAAGCTCGTGCAGGCGGGGCGAGCGAAGCCCATCGCCGGGGTCGATGCCGAAGCGGACGCCGTCCGGGCGCGCTGCGTGTCGGATGACGAGCACATCGTGGCGCTTGCGCGGCTGAGCGGCGCGCGCGTCGTCTGCACGGAGGACGGGGACCTGATGTCGGACGTGAGGGACCCGCGGCTTCTGGCGCGACCGCGTGGGCGAGTGTACCGGAATGCCGGACACCGGGCTCTGCTGCATCACGACGCCGGGTGCCAGCGCCGCGAGGCACGTGGGCGCCACCGCAAGCGTGCGTGACGGGCTCGGTTCCTCGCATGGGGCCGTTCGCGGTGGGCTCGCTGCCGCGCGATCTGCTCGCCGCGTTCTTCGCGCGCGTACAGCGGGCGGGCGCGCCGGCACGCGCATCGCCGCCCCTTCCACTCGACCCCCCGGCCGCGCGCCGCCCCCACGCTGCGCGCCACGAAGAGCGCGAACAGGACGGCGAAGCCGAGCGGCCAGAGCGGCGCGTGGGCGAGCTCGAGGCCGAGGGCCCCGCGGAAGAGCAGCGTCTGGAGCAGGATGAAGCCGACGGCGATCGCGGCGAGCGCGACCAGCGTGGGCGACGGCGCGGCCCCGCCGAGGCTTCCGAGGCCGAGCAGCGCGAGCGCCACGAAGGGCAGGAGCATGAGGACCGTGAGCGCGAGGATGCCGGCCCACAGCGTGAGCGGCTGGCGCTGCAGGTAGGGGTGAATCGTCTTGCCCCAGCCGCGCCAGATGTCGCCGAGCCCGCGGTACATGCGCGCCCGCACGTCGCCGAGCGCGAGCGCGAGCCCGAGGCGCGGGCCGTGGCGCTTGTAGAGCGCCGCGAGCGCCACGTCCTCCACGACCTCGCTCCGCACGGCGCCGTGCCCGCCGAGCGCGCGGTAGCCCTCGGCGAGGACGAGCAGGAACTGGCCGTTCGCGACGGTGACGCGCGAGCCGGGTGCGTTGGCGCGGTGCAGGGGCTGCCACAGGAAGATCATGAAGCCCATCACGGGCTGGATGACCTTCTCCCAGAAGGTCACGTTCACGAGCGTGGGCAGGAGGCTCAGCAGATCGAGCGAGCGCGCGCGGGCCAGGCTGACGGCGCGCGCGAGCGCGGCCGGGCCGAGCGTGACGTCCGCGTCGATCAGCGCGAGGTAGCGCCCGCGGGCCCGCTCGGCGCCGGTCGCGAGCGCCCAGCACTTGCCGCGCCACCCCTCGGGCAGCGGCGGTGCCGGCACGAGCCGGAAGCGCGCGTCGCGCGCGGCGTGCGCCCGGACGAGCTCCGCCGTGCGGTCGGTCGAGGCGTCGTCCACGACCAGCACCTCGAGGTCGGGGTAGTCCTGGGCCGCGAGCGAGTCGAGGCAGGCCTCGATGTTGTGCTCCTCGTTGCGCGCCGGCACGAGCACCGAGAGCGGCGGGAGCTCGGGAGCCGGGTCGGGCGTGCGCGGCAGCCGGGGGGCGAGCCAGAAGTCGGCCCACGCGTGGAGGTACGCCGCGGCGAGCAGGCCCAAAAGGACGACGAAGCCGGCTTCCATCAGGCCCCTCCGGGGCTCGCGGGCGGCGAGCGGCGCTCGAAGTAGTGCGGGTCGACGACGCCGAGATCGTGGATCTCCCCGTGGCGCCGCCGGTGGAGCTCGGCCCGCAGGCCTGCCCACAGCGTGCGGCCGAGGCCGTACTCGCGGATGCGGCGTCCGTCGGCGACGATGTGCACGCCGCGGAGCAGGCCGGCGCGGTGGCCGCGCCCGACCGCGCGCGCCACGTACTCGTAGTCCTCCGCGAAGGCGATGGCGGCGTCGAAGCCCCCGAGCGCCTCGTGCACGGGGCGCCGCACGAACAGGCACGCGCCCATGTAATAGGGCTGCCCGACCGCGGTCGCCGTCGCCTGGAGCGCATTGTAGAGCGCGTAGAAGAAGCGCTCGCCGAGGCCCGTCCCGAGCGAGCGGTAGCGCGCGGCGCCGATGTCGAGCCCTTGCCGAGCGAGGCCGGCGCAGGCGCGCGCCACGAAGCCGTCGTCCGGCGGCAGGACGTCGGCGTCGAGGAACACGAGCGTCGCGCCGCTCGCCACCCGCGCGCCGGCGTTGCGTCCCACGGCCGGCGTGCCCCCCTCGACCCAGCGCACGCCGCCTGCGGCGACGAGCTCGCGCGAGCGGTCGGTCGTGTCGGGCGCGATCGCCACGACGACCTCGACGGCGGGTCGCTGCGCCGCGAGCGCTGCGAGGAGGCGCGGCAGGAGCCCGGCCTCGTCCTTCACCGGCACGACGACGCTGGCGCTCACGTCCCGCCTCCCGGGCGTGGCCCGCGCAGGAGGCGGTTCGGTGGGAACAGGAGCGAGGTCGCGTGGCCCATCGTCTCGTGCGTGCAGTCGCGACAGGTCGCGTGGTGGTTCACGAGCGCGCGCGCCCGCGCGGCCTCTGCGCTCTGCCACAGCGCGCCGAAATCCATGCCGTGATCGCGCAGGTTGCCGAGGTACCCGACGCCGGGCTGCTCGGCGAGCTGCTCGCACACCTGCACCTGCCCGACCGGGTCGACGAGCGCGCCGTGCGTGCCGGCGAGGCAGTGGAACGAGCGGCGGCCCGTGGCGCGCGTCGTCGTGACGTGGCGCGCGACCCGATCGAGGTAGAGCGCGTCGGGGCGCAGGCGCTTCCAGAGCGAGCCCGCGCGCATCGTCTCGACCGCGGCCTCTTGGGCCGCCGCGTAGCTCGCGAGCGGAACCTTCTTCACGCCCTCGCCGCCGCGCGGCGACTGGCGCGCGAGGAGCACGGCGTGCGCCGTCGGACGGAGCTCCTGCGCCGCCCAGCGCACGAAGCCCGCGGCCTCGGCGTGGTTCGCCGCCTGCACGACCGTCGTCGCGGTGAGCGAGAGCCAGGGGTAATGGTGCGCGAGCCGCTGGCACTCGCGGTAGGTCCCGAGCGCGCGCTCGAAGGTGCCGCGGCCGCGGATGGCGTCGTGCACCTCGCGCGGGCCGTCGAGCGAGAACCCCACCGTGAAGGGCCGGCGCGGCTCGGCGCGCAGGATGGCCTCGGTCTGCGTCACGATGCTGTCCGTGAGCTGACCGTTCGTGGTGGTGGCGGCGAGCGGGGCGCCCGCGTGGCGGCGCACGCGGAGGACGAGCTCGCCGAGGTCCGGCCGCAGGTAGGGCTCGCCCCCGCAGAAGAGCGCGACGGGAAAGGGGCCGAGGCTGCGGCCGAGCGCGTCGTACTCGTCGACGGTGAGCTCGGTCTCGGGGGACGAGGTCGCGTAATGGTAGAAGCAATGCCGGCAGCGGAGCGGGCAGCGCGCCGTCACGAGGAACGACACCGCAAAGGGCGTGCGACGCGCGGCGTCCGGGGCGAGGGCGCGCAGGTAGCCGCGCCCGATCTCGCCGACGAGCCCGAGCCACGCGCGCGCTCCGGGTGGGAGGGGCGCGGGGCGGACCACCGCCGGTGCGGGCGGCTCCGCCGGCTCGGGGGCGCGCGCCACGAGGGGCAGCCGCCGGGGACGTGCGAGGGGTGCGTTCATGCTCGGCTCGAGCCTGGCCGTGCGCGGATGGCCCGCGCGCGCCATGGGGTCGCGGGAGCTCCCGTCCACGCGCCGAGCGCGAGCGTCGCTGCGAGGACGGCGAAGTAGCACACGCCGAGGCAGACGTCGTGGGCCCACGCCCAGGGCACGCCCGCGAGGTAGAGCGCGATCGACAGATCGATGCGCACGACCCCGAGCGCGTACATCGCGAGGCCGAGCCCGGCGATGCGCCCGAGGTTGCGGCCCGTGCCGAGGCTGCGATCCCAGAGCAGCGGCACGACGAGCGCGAACACCTCGATCTGCGTGCAGCGCACCGTGATGTCGAAGGTGGTCGGGCCGACGGCGAGCGCGCCGGGCCGGGCGGCCTCGGCCGCGATGCCCACGAGCGCGAGCGAGCGCAAGACGCCCCACGCGAACGCGGCGCGGAGCGGCGCCCAGGCGAGCTCGAGCGCGACGGCGCGGAGCGCGAGGCCGATCGCGGCGCGCAGCCACAGCCGCCGATCGTCGAAGCGGACCGGCAAAGGCGCGAGTAGCTCGCGGAGCCGGCTCACGCGCGCTCCTGCCGGCGGCGGCGCCACGCGCCGATGCCGAGCCAGGCCGCGAGCAGGGCGCCGCTCACGAGCTCCGCCGAGGGCGTCGCGCCGGCGTGCAGGTTCGCGTTGCAGTAGTCGTCGGTCTTGCCGTTGCAGTCGTTGTCGCGGCCGTCGCAGCTCTCGTAGGCGCCGGGGTTGACCGCCGACTGGTCGTCGCGGCAGTCGCCGCCCTGGCTCGTGTAGCCGGCCGGCTCGGAGCAGGTGGTGACCGCGTCGGTGTCGAGGCCGTAGCCGTCCCCGTCGTCGTCGCGGTACCACGTGGAGCCGACCTCCTCGTCCACGAGCTCGTCGCAGTCGTCGTCCACGCCGTTGCAGCTCTCGTAGGCGCCTGGATGCACGTAGTAGTCGAGGTCGTTGCAGTCGCCCGCTGCGGCCGTGTACCCGTCGCCGTCCTGATCGACGTCGCCGGCGCCCCCTTGCCCGGCGCCGCCCGCGGGGGCGCCCCCACCCGCCGCGCCGCCCGCTCCGCCTCCTGCGCCACCCTGGCCTCCGGGGCCAGCGCTCGCCTCGGCGGCGAAGGCGAGCAGGGCGAGTGCGGTGAGCAAGGCAAGACGCTTCTTCATGGGTCGAGCTCCGGTGCGGGAACGCGCGGCGGGGGGCGTCCCTGACAGGGTTTCGGGCGACGGCGTGCAAGTTTGCAACGGGCGTGCCGTCGTGGACCAGGCTTTCCGTGCGGCGAATCGCGCATGCCCGGGCACCCTGCGCCCCTGCGAGCCTGACAGCCGTGTCATGGCGACGGGACCGCGGTGGTGGGGCGAGGTGCGTTCGGCGCAGGGCTCGCGCACGACCGCGCTGGCACGCCTCGGCGAGCGCCGCCGGGAGTCGCGGGGGGCCGCCACTTGACCAAGTCGGTTGGTCATCTTACGCTGTGGGCGTGACGCGCGTGAACGTCGCCGAAGCCAAGGCCCGGCTCTCGGAGCTCATCGAGGCCGCGTGCGCCGGGGACGAGGTCGTCATCGCGCGGCGCGGCGTGCCGCTCGTCCGGCTCGTGCGCCTGCCGCAGAAGAAGGGCCGACCCACCTTCGGCAAGCTCCGGGGCCAGATCCGCCTCGCGCCGGACTTCGACGCGCCCCTCGACGAGCTCGCCGAGTACCGCTGAGTCATGCAGCTGCTGCTCGACACGCACGCTTTGCTGTGGTTCGTGAGCGGCGACCCCGCGCTCTCGGCGCGCGCGCGGCGCGCCATCGAGGCGCCGGCGAGCACCCGTTCGGTGAGCATCGCCACGCTCTGGGAGATCGCGATCAAGGTCTCGATCGGCAAGATCGCGCTGGCGCTGCCGCTCGCCGAGCTCGTGCAGGTGGGCGTGCTCGACAACGAGATGAGCCTCGTGCCGATCGCGCGCGAGCACGGTCGCATGGCACCTCGTGAGCAGCGGATCGTACCAGCGCCCCGCTCGGCCGGGCAATCGCCGGCCGATCGGCCGAGCGTGGGCCCATCGAAATGATGGGCGGGTCGCTCGGCTCGCGGCCGCCGTCGCCTTCTTCCCGTTCGACCAGCTGACCGGGGAGCTCCTGCAGGCCATCCAGCCGACGCAGATCCTGTGGATCAACCTGGTCGCGTCCGTGGCGCTCGCGGTTCCGCTGGCCTTCGAGGTCACCGAAGAAGCCAGGGAGCGAGCTCCCGCGCACTCCGGATGACGCAGACGACCAGCAAGTCCGACCCGGCAGGTCGATAGACTACGCGGAGCGGCGGAACGATGAGCTCGCGGTAGGTCTTGCCTGGTGCCTCGGGGACATACCTGCCGAGACGCGGATGACGACTCGCCCGTTCGAGCCCGGCGAAGACCCGCCGAACGAGTCGGGCTGCGGTGGCAGGGTCATCGGCGGAGATCCAGGCGGCAACCTCGTCGAGCTCGTCGAGCGCCGGCGCCGCCCAGACTATGCGCGGGCGTCTTGTCGGAGCCATCGCTCGAGCCGCTGGGTGGCCTGCTCGTGAGTCGCGACCCGCCCCTGCTGGAAGGCGCGTTCACCGCGCGCGATGCCCTCGAGGACCTCGACGCGCCGCACGAGCGACTCGTAGGTCGCCACGTCCATGAGCACCGCGGCAGACCGACCGTGCTCGGTCACCATGACCGCGCCGGGGTTACGCGCCAGGTCGGCGATGATCTCGGTCGCGTGCCGCTTGAGCTCGGTCACTGCTTTGGCTGCTGGTCGACTCATCTTGTGCAACTTTTGTATCACAAGCGGTCGATGTCACAAGGCTCGAGCGGGTGTTGGCGCGCTCGTCGTGATAGGACACCGGCATGCGCTCGGTCGCGCGCGCGCTCTTGTGGCTCGGCCCGGACGGGCTCGTGACCGCGGTGGCGCTCGCGGTCGTGGCGAGCCTGGTCGCGGCCCTCGGTGGGTCGCTCCGCCTCGATGCGGCGAACGCTTCGCCCCTCGTCCTCTTGGCCGTGCTCGTCGGCCTCACGGCCCTCGCGCGCGCCCCGTGGCTCTTGGGCCGCCGCCCGGGCGAGCGCCGCCGCTTCGCCCTGGCTCTGCTCGGCGCGCTCCGCATGTGGGCGCCCTTCGTGCTCCTCTACCTGTGCTACTGCGCCCTGCACGACGCGACGCCGCTCCTCGTCGGCCGGAGCTACGAGCACGAGCTGCGCGCCGCGGACGAGGCGCTGTTCGGCGTCTCGCCTTCCTTCTGGCTCGAGCGCTTTGCGACCCCCTGGCTCACCGACGTCATGGCGTTCGGGTACGGGCTCATGTTCTGGCTGCCGCTCGGCGTGCTCGTCGGCCTCTACCTGCGCGACCGGAAGGAGGCCTTCCGCGAGGTCGCGGTCGCGCTCCTCGCTGCCTTCTACTGCGGCTTCGTCCTCTACCTCGCCGTGCCGGCGCGCTCGCCGCGCCTCGTCTTCGCCTACGCGAGCGAGCTCCACGGCGCGCTCGGTCTCTACGAGGCCTGGACGGTAGCCTGGGATCGACTGCAGGAGGTCAGCTACGACGCCTTCCCGAGCCTCCACACCGCGGTGTCGACGCTCGCCCTCGTCTACGCCTGGCGCAAGGGGCCGCTGCTCCTGCCTCGCACCCCGCGCCTCGGGTTTTGGGTGTACCTGCCGGCCGTCCTCTTGCTCCAGACGGCGACGCTCTATCTCCGCCAGCACTACTTCGTCGACCTCGTCGCGGGCTGGCTCCTCGCGGCGGCCGCCGCGTGGGCGGCGCCGCGCATCCTGCGCGGCTGGGTCGCGCTCGAGGGCCGGCTCGGGCGTGCCGCGCTCGGTCGCGCGCCCGCGGGCGGCGCATTTCCGAGCGACGCCTGAGGGCCCGCGCTAGATTTCCCGGCGCATGGACGAAGCTCGAGCTCGGGCGAGGCGAAGCCTGTGGCGGCGCCTGCACCTTCCCGACCCCGGGGTGGCGGAGCGGAGACCGGCGCGCACCGGCGCGGCACGCACGGACGTGCGGCGCGCCGGCATGGCATGGCTGGCCGTCGGAGCGCTGGCAGGCTGTCAGGTCTCGCTTGTGGGTCATGCGAGCGCGCCGACTGATACCCTCCCAGGTGCGCCGGCGCCGTCACCGCACGAGCCTGCGCGCGCGGAGCCGTGCGCGCACGCGGCCGCGCAGCGGGCGCGAGCACAGGAGCTGATGAAGCAAGGACGCCTGCGGCGCACGTTGCGGGTGCTGGCGCGAGCCGATGAGCTCTGCCCCGGGACCCGGGCGGACGGCGACGCGCTCCGCTCGGCAGCGCTCGAGGCGCTGGCCCCCGGGGGTTGGAGCGGGTCCGAGCTCTACCACCTCGCCTCGGAACGGGCGGCAGCCGGCCATGCCGCCGAGGCGCAGCGGCTTCGCGATCGTGCGCTCCGCGCGCTCGAGCAGGAGACGGGCGCGAAGCTCTCGGTGGACCTGCCCTTCGTCGAGCCACCCGTCGCAGCGGGCTTCGCCGCCTCCGGGGACGGGCGCATGGCGGCCTTCGCGCGCGCCGCGCACGTTCACGTCATCGACCTGGGGACCGGATCGGAGCGGCTGCGCCTACCTGCGACGGCGACCGGGTCGCAGGCAGCGCCGTTCACCGCCGTGGCCTTCTCGACGAACGGCGAGCGTGTGGCGGCGGTGACCGACACGCACCTCCAGATCTGGGACAGCCGCACGGGCGCGCCCATCACCGACTTCGCAGTGGGGGACTCGTATCAAGGGCTCGCGTTCACCTCCGATGGCGCGTCGCTGTGGCTCCGGGCGGAGGAGCACCTCGATCGCTGGAACATCGCGCCGCCCAGGATGACCCAGACCGTCGGGCGCGCAGTGCAGCTCGTGCGCGGCGACGCGCGCGGCGATCTGCGACCCACGCACCTCGCCACCCGGTTGCGCCCGAGCACCGATGCCGTCGCCCAGCCTTTCACCTCGCTCGACCTGTTGGACGCGGACACGGGACGCGTGCTGCGCACGCTCCGCGACCTCCCGTCGGCGACGCATGCGATCGGGCTCTCCGAAGACGGTCGCTTCGCGGCGGTCGAGGTGGTCATCGACGGAACGAGCGAAGTCGCGATCGAGGTGCGCTCGTCGCGCACCGGCCGGTTGGTGCGCCGCATGGACGCGGCTGACGGCGGGATCTGCGGCGTGCTCCGGTTCTCCCCCGACGGCAGCATGCTGCTCGCCACCGAGGAGGGCGTGACTCGCATCTGGAGCGTCGCCACGGGTCGGCTCCTCCGCGCGTGCCACGCCTGCGCCGGCGGAGACGCCTTCCTCGGGCGGCAACTCTTGCTGCCGAACGCCGAGAGCTCACGCGTGTGGGATCCCGTCACAAACACGAGCTGGCTCGACGCGGGGCGCATGCCGGGACGCGATCCGGAACATCACGGCGCGGTCGTGCCGTCCCTGGCCTTCGATCTGCTGTACACGGAGCACGCCCTGCAGCGCCCGGTGTGGACCCCCGACGGGAAGCTCGTGGCAAGGGAGTACTCCCTGCCTGACGGCGTTTCGATCGTGACGACGCCGGCCGGTCACCTCGAGGTGCTCGGTCGCACGACGTGGCAGCCGCTGTGCCGCATCGGTGTGCGCACGTGTTCGCGTCGCTTTTCGCGCTCGCCGCCGACATCGTGCCGGCGTCGCGCCGCATCGAGGGCATCGGGCTCTTCGGCGTCTCGGGCCTCTTGCCCGTGGCGGTGAGCGGCATCGTCGGCGACGGGCTCGTCGGGCTCGGCGGCTACCCGCTCGTGCTGGCGGCCGGCGCCGCGACGGCCGGCGCCTCGCTCCTGCTCTCGCTCCTCGTGCCCGAGCCTCCCCGCGCCGTCGGCGCGGCGCCGCGGGGTCTCTGGGCCGCGGCGCGCGAGCCGCACCTCTTTGCCCTGTGGGTCGCGGGCTTGCTCTTCGCGACGGCGATCTCGGCCTACTTCATCCTGCTCAAGACCTTCGTCGAGCACCACCCCATCGGCAAGATCGGCGATTTTTTCGGCGTGTACGCCGTCGTCGCCTCGGCGCTGCGCGTCGGGCTCGGCTCCTTGCCCGAGCGGCTCGGGCCGAAGCGGGTCGCCGCCTTCGCCATGACCGCCGTCGCGTGCGGCCTCTTCCTGCTCGCCTCGGCGGACGCGCGCTGGCATCTCTTCCTCGCCGGCGGGCTCGCGGGCGCCGGCCACGGCTATACCTTCCCGATCCTGCTCGGCCTGGTCGTGACCCGGGCGCGCGCGACCGAGCGTGGCGCGGCGCTCACGCTCTTCACGGCCCTGTTCGATGGGGGCACGGTCGTCGGGGGCTTCGTCTTCGGCTGGCTCGCCGAGCACGCGGGCTACCCGCCGATGTTCGCAACGGCCGGCGTGCTCGCGCTCGTCGGGCTCGTCCTCTTGCTCGCGCTCGATCGGCGCCACGGGCGCGAGGCCGGCCCCCGCCGCCCGGGCGGTCCCGTGCCGGACGAGCGGCCCGGGTAGGACCGCGTCGCGCACGGCTCGCTTGCGCGGGCGACGCGAAGTGGGGATCATCGCGGTTCGCCCGCGACCCGTCGCGCCGAGGCGCGCCCGCGACCCACCGACCCGTCAGCCCGGAGAATGAAGAGCGAACGATGAGCGACTCGCCCGAGACAGCAGCCGCCCCCGCCGTGCCCGTCCCCGCCGCGCAGGCGCTGGTCGACAAGGCCAAGCAGAAGCTCGCGTGGGCGTTCTGGATGCTCTGCACGATGGAGATGTGGGAACGGCTCGCGTACTACGGCATGCGCGTCGTCGTCGGCATCTACATCGCGCAGGCCGACGAGCCCGGGGGCCTGCACTTCACGCAGGCCGAGAAGGGCACGATCTTCGCGTGGTGGGCGATCTTCCAGTCGGTGCTGCCCTGCTTCACGGGCGGCTTCTCGGATCGCTACGGCTACAAGAACACCATCGTCTTCGCCGTGACGCTGAAGGTCGTGGGCTACGTGCTCATGGCGACGCAGCGCTCCTACGCGGGCTTCTTCCTCGGCGCGATGATCCTCGCGACCGGCACCGCGCAGTTCAAGCCGGGCATCCAGGGCTCGCTCGCGCAGAGCCTCGGCAAGGGCAACAGCTCGAAGGGCTGGGGCATCTTCTACTGGCTCGTGAACGTCGGGGCGATGCTCGGGCCGCCGCTCGCCGGCATGCTGCGCAAGCTCTCCTGGGACGGCGTCTTCTACGGCTGCGCCGGCATCGTGGCGCTCAACTACCTCATGCTCTTCACCTACAAGGAGGTGGCGAGCGGCGACGCGGGCAAGGACAGCCTGCTCACGGTCTTCTGGGTCACCCTGAAGAACTTCTTCGAGCCGCGGCTGCTCGTGTTCCTGCTCATCCTGAGCGGCTTCTGGATGATGATGTACCAGCTGTGGGATCTGCACCCGAACTTCATCGCGGACTGGGTGGACAGCTCGTCGGTCGCGGCCACGCTGCCCATTCCCGCGGCCTGGACCAAGGAGACCGAGCGCGGGGTGCAGGTGCTGCAGGAGAACCTGCTCAACCTCAACGCCGCCCTCATCGTTCTGTTCGTCATCCCGATGAGCATCTTCGTCGCGCGCCTGCGCTCGCTGACGGCGATGCTCATCGGCACGGCCGTCGCGACCGGCGGCATCATCGTGTCCGGGCTCACGGCGAACGGCTGGATCCTGCTGTGCGGCATCGTGCTCTTCTCCGCCGGCGAGATGCTCACCGGCCCGAAGAAGCTCGAGTACATGGGGCTCATCGCGCCGCCCGGCAAGAAGGCCCTCTACCTCGGCTACGTGAACATCCCGGTCGGCATCGGCCAGGGCATCGGCGCCAAGATCAGCGGCTGGTACTACGGCAGCTACGGCGAGAAGGCGGTCCTCGCGCAGCGTTACCTCGCCGAGCACACCGACTACCTGTCGAGAGACGGGCGCCCCGCATGGGACGGGCACGTCGCGACCCTGACCCAGACGCTCGGCGTCGAGCGCCCCGAGGCTTACGCCGCGCTCCGCGAGGAGCTCGGTCAGGACGGCGCGAGCGTGACGCGCCTGTTGTGGGACACCTACGCGCCCTACCAGGTCTGGTACCTGTTCGCGGGCGTGGGCGTCGCCTCGCTCATCGGCCTCGTCCTGTACAGCCAGCGCGCGAAGCGCTGGGGCACCCTGAACCAGTGAGCGCCGGCCGCCTCGCGCCGGCCGTGCTCGCCGCGCTATCCGTCGCGCTCGGCTCGGCCTGCCGCGACGCCGAGCCCATGCGCCGCACGGAGCACACGCGCCCGGCCGTGACCTCGTCCGCCCTCGCACCGGCGCCCGGCGGCTCCGCGGCCTGTGCCCCGGGCCTCGCCGCGCCCTGCGAGCGCGCCTGCGACGCGGGCGACGACCGGGCCTGCGAGCTCCTGACGGCGATGTACCTCCGCGGCGACGGCGTCCCGCGGAGCGACGCGCAGGCCGCGGCGCTCAACCGGCGCCTGTGCGAGCAGGGGCGGCGCTACTTCTGCCCGACCTTTGCCTTCGTGCTCGCCGAGGGGCGGGGCATGCCGGCCGACCGGGCGCGGGCGCGCGAGCTCTTCGTCGCGACCTGCGCGGCCGACGCGACGGCGTGCAGCGAGTACGGCCACCTCTACGCGACCGGAACGGGCGTCGCGCGCGACCTCGAGCTCGGCCACTTGCTTCTCGACCTCGCGTGCCGCGCCGGGGAGGCGCGCGCGTGCGACGACCTGCGCCACTTCACGCCCGCGCCGACCCCGCCGGGCTGAGCGCGTGAGCACGAATCGGGGGGCCGCTCGGCGCTCGGGCATTGAGCGGCGCAGCGCGAGGACTTGGAGACGGGCCCGAGCCAGCCCTAGATCCTTGGCCTCTCAGCCGGCGGCATCCGGACCGAGGATTGTACCCTCACCCCCCTGCCCCCCTGTCCCGAGGGGGAGAGGGGGATGCGAGCCGACAATCCGCGGCGGATTTCGAGGAGTCCCCGACTTGGACCACCCCCTCTCCTCCGGGAGAGGGGGCCGGGGGGTGAGGGGTCCGGATGCCGCTTGCTTCGGCGGTAGGGGTCCAGGGCTCGCGCGGGCTCGTCCCCTCGATCACAGACTTCACAACGACCGGTTCGCACGCCGCGCCTTGCGCGCCTTCTCGATCTCGAGCGACACGGAGATGCCGCGCTCGCGCAGCGAGAACCACGCGAGCCGCTTGCGGTCCATGACGGCGAAGCGCTGGCCGTGGCGGCGGAGGGCGGCGGCGTCGATGCGAAAGCCGAGCCCGGGCAGGGTCGGGAGCTCGAGCTCGCCGCGCTCCTGGGTGAAGGGCGTCTCGAGGATGCCGTCGCGTGCCGCCACGGTCCAGCCGGGGGGGTTCAACGGATACTCGAGCGCGTGCTCGCCCGCGAAGCCGCTCGCGGCGAAGACCTGCAGGTTGACGGCGAAGCCGATGCCGTTCGTCCAGGTGTGGGGCGTGAACCCGAGCCCGCGCGCGCGGCACAGCTTGCTCACCTCGAGCGCCTGCGCCATCCCGCCCGCGAACACGGCGTCGGGCTGGTACACGTCGTAGCAGCCGCGCTCGATCATCATGCGGAGCTCGGGCAGGCCCGAGGAGTGGATCTCCCCGCCGGACAGGGGCACGCGGCTGTGGCCGCGCAGCGCGACGAGCCCGTCGTAGTCGTCCATCGCGAGCGGCTCCTCGACCCAGGCGATGCCCGCGTCGGCGCACGCGTCGCAGAAGCGCTTGGCGCGCGCCAGGTCCCAGAGCGGCGCGTCCGACACGACGGTCACGCGCCAGCCCTGGTTCGCGTCGACGCCGATGCGCATCGTGTCGCCGAGTGCGCGCGCCGTCTCGGTGACGTGCGCGATGTCGACCCGCTCGTCGAAGTCGTGGACGCGGAGCTTGATCGTCTCGAAGCCCTCCGCGCGGCGCGCCTCGGCCTCCGCGACGCGTGCGGCCACGGTCTTCACCTCGCCCGTCGAGGCGTAGAGCCGCACCTTCTTCGGGCCGGGCTCGCCGGGCGCGGCGCGGAGCAGCTCGTGGACGGGCTTGCCGGCGAGCTTGCCTGCGATGTCCCAGAAGGCGGGCTCGATCCAGTGGTTCTTCCAGCCGAGGTAGCCGATCTCGCGGATGCGCTGCTGCACGGTGGCGAGGTCGGTCGCGTCCTCGCCGAGCAGGTACGGCCCGACGAGATCGCCGAGCCCGCGCCGCTCGCGCCCCATCGCGGGTCCGGCGGAGAAGCCCTGCACACCGTCGTCGGTCGTGACGCAGACGAGCGTGAAGCGGTTCTCGGTCTGCGGAAAACCGGGGATCCAGCTCGGGTAGAAGCGCGCCGGGAGCGGGATCGCGACGTGGTAGAGCTCGATGCGGGCGACCTTCGACATGCGCGAGCCTCCTCGGGTCAGAACACGGCGCCGCCGGGGCCGTCGTGGGTGTGGACCCGACCGTTGGTGTCGACCCACGAGCCTCCGAACCACCCGCTGCCCGCGGGTACCCGGTAGCCGCCTCCGCCGGCCGCCGGAGCCACGGGCCGCTGATCCTCGAGGGTCACCGTCGCCCGGAGCACCTCGCAGGTGTCCTTGTCCCACTGCTGCAGCTTCTCGATCCCGTAGACCTTCTTCTCCATCACGTTGCTGCGCACGACGTCGAGGCAGCGCTGCAGGTCGCCGCCCTTGACCCCGCATTCCACGATGTGCCGGCAGGTCTTGACCCACTGGCGCACCATGAGGTGTCCTTCGTTGCCAGCCTTGATGGTCTCGCAGGGAGAGCCCGCGTACTCGGCGAGGTGACCGGGCTGCCAGGAGAGCGCCGTGAGGTCGAGCGTGCACGGCTCGACGTCGTGGGTCTGGAAGCACTCGTCCCGTCGCGCGCAGGCGTGGCGCGCGTAGACGGCCTCCGACAGCGCCGCCTCGGTCTTCTTCACGGTCTCGCAGTCGGCCGCGGCGTACTCGGCGACGACATCGCGGTGGTACAGAAAGCCGAGCGCCTCGCATTCCTGCGTGCAGGACGCGACGTCGTCGGCGTCGGGCACGCCGCAGCTCTTGCGGTGCTCGCAGGCGGGCTTGCACTGGCTCACGCGGGCGGCACGCTCGGCCACCGCGAGGCCTCCGCCTTCGGCGGTCGGGACGACGGTCGGGGCGACCGAAGGTGCGCTCGTCGTCGCGGGGCTCGCGGCGTTGCTCGTCGTCGCGACCGCCGGCGTGGTCGAGCCCTTTGCGGCGACCCCCGACGTGCTCGCCGGGGCGTCGGTGGCTGCCTTGCTGCCGCAGCTCGGCAGTCCGGCGAGCATGCCCAGCACCGCGACCGCGCCGGTCGTGCCAAGCGGAATCGAGCGTTTCATGGGTGGTCGACCTTTCTGGAGTCGCACGTCGAACCGAAGCGGAGGCAGCACGAATACCACGCCTGCGCCCGCACCGGGACTGCGCCGCACCCGGGCGAGCAGCAGCCCCGTCGTCACTCTCGCATGGACGCGGCGGTCGCCGCGGTGGCGCACGCGCGCGCCTCGACCGCCGCGAGATCGCCCGCGAGCTCGCTCTCGAGCACGAGCGGGGCCCGCGTGTCCTCGGCGGCGCGCGCGAGCTCGATGCGCCGGCAGTGCAAGAACGTGCGGTCGAGCCCGTAGCGCGCCTCGAAGTGGCGATTGGTCGCCGCATCGCCCCAGCGCGCGTCGCCGACGACGGGGTGGCCGATCGACGCGAGGTGGCGCCGGATCTGGTGGCGCCGGCCCTCGGCGGGCTCGACCTCGAGCAGGCTGTGACCGGCGACGACCGCGACGCGGCGGTAGCGCGTGGCGGCCTCGCGCATGCGGCCCTCGTCCTCGAGCGGGCGCCGGATGGAGCCGCGCGGCTGGGTCATGCCGCGCACGAGCGCGAGGTAGGTCTTGCGCGACCGGCCCTCGGTGAAGGCGCGCGCGAGGGCGCCCGCCACCTCTGCCGAGCGTGCGAAGAGGCACACTCCGCTCGTCCCGAGGTCGAGGCGGTGCAGGGGCACCGCCGCCGCGCCGCCCGGCAGCTTGCGCACGGCGTCGAGCAGCGAGCGCGCGTGCTCGCCCTGCGGCGTCGTGGGCAGGTGGGGGGGCTTGTCGACCGCGAGGAGCTCGCCGTCGGCGTGGAGCACGCGCGGCGCCGGCGCGGGCGCCGGGACGAGCAGCGCGAAGGTCTCGACCTCGGCCGAGAGCGGGATCATGTCGAGCGGCTCGAGGCGTGCGGTGGCGTAGCCGAGCCAGCGGAACGCAGCGAGATCGCGCGCCAGGGTCGCGACGTCGCAGGACACGTACGCGATGGCGCGCGGGGCGGCGCCCGCGAGCGCGGCGCGGAGCTCGGGCGCGAGGCCGCGGCGCGGGGGATCGACGAGCACGGCGTCGAAGGTCGGGGCGCCCTGCGCGAGCTCGGGCAAGGCGGCGGAGGCCTCGGCGGCGCGCACCGTCACGC
>JACRDA010000271.1 GCA_016212965.1 Myxococcales bacterium | reverse complement strand
GACGGGCCCGCGCCCGGCGCGCCCGGTGGCGCCGCGGGTGCGCGTGCCCGGGGCGAACCCCGCCGGCGCCAGCGGCACGCGCACCGAATGAGGCCCGGCACACGGAGGCGGCGAGCATGAGCCAAGCGCAGCCACAGTTTCTCGCCGAGGTCCTGGTGCGGCGCGGCGTCGTGCCCGCCGACCGGCTGCCCGCCGTGATGGAAGCGGTCGACGAGCGTGGCCAGACCCTCCACGAGGCCATCGTCGGCGCCGCGGTGGCGCGCGAGGAGGACATCGCGCGCGCCTACGCCGCCGAGTGGGGCTTCAACTACCTCGGGCAGATCGACGTCGCCTCGGTGTCGCTCGGCGTGGCCGGGCGCATCCCCATCACCTACGCCAAGACGCACAAGCTGCTCGTGCTCGGCGAGGACGACGAGAAGGTCTACTGCGCCGTCGCCGACCCACTCGACACGACCGCGATCGACGACGTGCGCACCATCTTCGGCAAGCCCGTCGAGCTGTCCGTCACGAGCGGCGCGGCCGTGCTCGATGCCATCAACCGCGTGTGGGAGAAGCGCGAGGACGCCGGCGGGAACCTCGACACCGGGGCGCAGAACGAGGAGGACCAGCTGGTCGACATCCTCGACTCCGACGACGAGGCCCCCATCATCGCCTGGGTGAATGGGCTCTTCGCCCAGGCGGTGCGCGAGCGCGCCAGCGACATCCACATCGAGCCCGAGGAGCGCGACGTCGTGGTGCGCTACCGCATCGACGGCGAGCTCTACGTGGCCAAGCGCGCCTCCAAGCAGTTCATGAGCGCCATCTTGGCGCGCGTGAAGATCATGGCGCAGCTCAACATCGCCGAGAAGCGCCTGCCCCAGGACGGTCGCATCACGCTCAAGATCGCCGGCAAGAGCGTCGACATTCGCGTGTCGACCATCCCCACGAGCCGCGGTTTCGAGCGCATCGTGATGCGCATCCTCCACAAGTCGAGCGTGCTCCTGTCGCTCGAGGATCTCGGCTTCTCCGAGCGCGACTTCCGGCTGATGGACGACCTCATCCACCGGCCCGACGGCATCATCCTCGTGACGGGACCGACCGGCAGCGGCAAGACCACGACGCTCTACGCGTGCCTGAACCGCATCAACGACCCGAGCCGCAACATCCTCACGGCCGAGGATCCGGTCGAGTACGAGATCGGCGGCATCCACCAGGTGCACGTCAAGCCGTCGATCAACCTGACCTTCGCCTCGGCGCTGCGCGCCTTTTTGCGCCAGGACCCGGACGTCATCATGGTG
This sequence comes from Myxococcales bacterium, assembly GCA_016212965.1. Taxonomy (GTDB): domain Bacteria; phylum Myxococcota_A; class Polyangia; order Polyangiales; family Polyangiaceae; genus JACRDA01. Next base: position 13,700 of record JACRDA010000271.1, on the reverse strand, counting down.
GGCGAGATCCGCGACCGCGAGACGGCCGAGATCGCCATCCACGCGTCGCTCACGGGCCATCTCGTGCTGTCGACCATCCACACGAACGACGCGGCGAGCGCCATCACGCGCCTGGTCGACATGGGCATCGAGAGCTTCCTCGTGCGCTCGAGCATCATCGGGATGCTCGCGCAGCGCCTGGTGCGCGTGCTCTGCCCCCACTGCAAGGAGGCCTACCGCGCGACCGACTACGAGCTGCGCCAGCTCGGCCTCGACGAGACGCGCCTGCGCTGGAAGGCGCAGCGCCAGCCCTCCCACCGCTACCAGGTGCAGGGCGCGGAGTACCGCTGGGTCGGGCGCGACATGGGCAACCCGGTCTTCTACCGGGCCAAGGGCTGCCCGGAGTGCCTGGGCAAGGGCTTCATCGGACGGCGCGGCATCTACGAGCTCCTGATGATCGACGACGTGGTCGGCGGCCTCATCCTCAAGAACACCGACGCCCAGACCATCAAGCGCGCCGCGATCAGCGAGGGCATGGAGACCCTGCGCGACGACGGCGCGCGCAAGGTGCTCGAGGGCAAGACCACGGTCGAGGAAGTGCTGGCGGCCACGCAGGAGGACGTCATCATCGACGAGTGATCGAGGGGGCCACGGGCCGAGGAAGCGCGATGGAGAAGCACGGGTCGAGCGACGGAGGCAGGACGGAGCGAGCCGAGACCTCGGCACCGCTCGCGCCTGCGCCTGCGCAGCGACCGGCCACCTCCTACGGCCCCGGCGCGACCCTCCGCGGGACCTCGAACCCTCGCTCCCTCGACCCCTCGACCCCTTGCGGGAGGGGCTGAGCCGTGGCCGTCTTCGAGTACCGCGGCATCGTCGCAGCCTCCGGGAAATCCGTGAACGGCGTGCGCGACGCCGAGAACCAGAAGGCGCTGCGCACCACCCTGCGCCGCGACGGCATCCTGCTCACGCAGGCGAAGGAGGGCAAGACCGACGCCGAGCGCAAGAAGGAGCGCGGCGTCGACCTCAAGCGCCTGTTCGACCGGCCCAAGGCGCAGGACATCGCGGTCATGACGCGCCAGCTCGCGACCCTGGTGCGCGCCAAGATCCCGCTCTTCGAGGCGCTGACGGCGCTCATCGACCAGGTGGAGCGCGCCAGCCTGCGCCGCATGCTCACCGAGGTGCGCGACCAGGTGCGCGAGGGCAAGAGCTTCGCCACGGCGCTCGAGCTCCACCCGAAGGTGTTCACGCCCCTCTACACCAACATGGTGCGCGCTGGCGAGGCGAGCGGCACGCTCGAGCAGGTGCTCGACCGGTTGACGGGCTTCATCGAGGGCCAGGCGCGCCTCAAGGGCAAGGTCACCTCGGCGCTCGCCTACCCGGCCCTCATGCTCATCATCGCGGTCGGCCTCATCAGCGTGCTCATGGTCGCCGTGGTGCCCAAGCTGACGCAGGTGTTCGCCAGCCAGAAGAAGAACCTGCCCTGGTACACCGAGCTGCTCATCGGCACCTCGCGCTTCATGGCGAGCTTCTGGTGGCTGCTCGCCATCGTGATCGGCGTCGGTGTGTGGGCCTTCCGGCGCTGGCTCGGCACCAAGCTCGGCCGGCTCGCGTGGGACAGCTTCGCCCTGCGCGCGCCCGTCTTCGGCAAGCTCACGCAGATGGTGGCCATCGCGCGCTTCACGCGCACCCTCGGAACGCTGCTCGGGGCGGGCGTGCCGCTCTTGCAGGCGATGGACATCGTGCGGACGGTGCTCGGCAACGTGGCACTGGAGAAGGTCGTCAGCGAGGCCTCGGGCTCGATCCGTGAGGGTCAGAGCATCGCCGAGCCGCTCAAGAGGAGCGGGCGCTTCCCGCCGCTCGTGACCCACATGATCGCCATCGGCGAGCGCTCCGGGCAGCTCGAGGAGATGCTCGAGAACGTGGCCGTGGCCTACGACCACCAGGTCGAGACACGCGTCGGCATGCTCACGAGCCTGCTCGAGCCGCTCATCATCGTCGTCATGGGCGCCGCCGTCGGGTTCATCGCCATGGCCATCCTGTTTCCGCTCGTGCAGGCGAGCGACTTCAAGTGAGGAGGGAGCCATGGCACGCCGGCGCACGCGCGAGCAGACGGTCTTCTTCCCCTGGGAGCGGCGCCGCGCCCTGCGCTTTCCGCTCTTGCGCTCGCGGCCGCTCATCGCCGGCCTGTGCATGGCGGTGGTCTTGCTCGTGCTCGGCCTGCGGGAGCGCCGCCACCGCGGCATCCGCTCGACGCGCGCCACGCTCGAGCTCGTCGGCGCGGCGCTCGACGCCTACCGCGCGGACCACGAGTGGAAGTGCCCGCCCTCGCTCGGGATCCTGGAGGACGAGGGCTACCTGCACACCGCGCCGGTCGACGCCTGGGGCCGCCCGCTCTTGCTCTCGTGTCCCGGCCGGCGCCACCCCGAGAGCTACGATCTCATCAGCCTCGGTCCGAGCGGTGACATGCGCACCCTCGACCGGGTGGAGTGAAAGAAGGATGAAAACGATGCCGCCAGCTGCTTGTAAAGAGAGAGACCCTAGGGCGGAGCCAGCCGCCGAGGAGACCCCGATGGGCGAGCCCGCACGAGACCGGGCGTCGACGCACGCGACGCTCACCACCGTCACGCGCCTCGGGCGCGCGGCGCGACGCGGCGTCACGCTGGTCGAGGTCCTCATCGTCGTGGCGATCATGGCGCTCATCGCCGGCGGCGTGAGCTTCTTCGTCATCCCGAAGCTCGCCGAGGCGCGCAAGGACACGGCCCGCACGGCCACGAAGGATCTGCGGCGCGTGGCGGTGAACTACCGCGCCCTGAAGGGCAAGGACTGCCCGACGATCCAGACCCTGCTCGACGCCAAGGAGCTCGACATCGACTCGCCGACCAAGGACCCCTGGAACCAGACCTACAAGATCGTCTGCGACGGCGACAACATCCGCGTCATCTCCTTCGGGCCGGACGAGAAGGAAGGCACCGAGGACGACATCATGTCGGGCGCCGGCAAGAGCGACTCGAAGGAGGAGAAGTAGCCCCCATGCCGCGCACCGCGCTCGGGACGGCCACGCGCTCGCGGCTCGGGCCGCGGCGTGCCGTACGGCGCGGACGGCGCGGCATGAGCCTCATCGAGGTGCTGGTCGCGATCGCGCTCGTCGTCCTCTTGACGGGCGGCGTGATGCTCGGCACCGGCGCCCTCGGCGGGGCGCGGCTCAAGCGGAGCTCGAGCGGCGTGACGGCGGCGGTGCGCGTGGCCTACAACCACGCGAGCGCCACGTCGCGACCGACCCGTCTCGCCTTCGACTTCGAGGCGCGCACGGTGACGCTCGAGCAGAGCGACGAGAAGCGCATGCTGGTGCGCAAGCACGAGAAGAGCGGCGGCGCAGCAGCCGCCAACGAGCTCGAAGCGGAGGCCATCGAGGCGGGCGAGCGCATCGTGGAGGGGCCGCGCGCGCCGCGGCCGAGCTTCCACCCGGTCGAGGCCTTCGGGCTCGCGGACGACGACGGCAACGGCAAGAGCCAGAAGCGTCTCGAGGACGACGTGCGCTTCCGCCAGATCGAGGTCGGGCACGAGGAGGAGCCGGTGCGCGAGGGGCGCGTGTACCTGTACTTCTGGCCCGGCGGGCAGACCGAGCGCGCCGCGATCCAGATCGCCCGCGGCGACGAGCCGACGGACGACGACATCTACACCATCCTCGTGTCGCCGCTCACCGGGCGCGTCGTGGTCGAGAGTGGCGCGCACACCCTGCCCACGATCCGCGACGAGCGCGACGAGAGCGACCGCAGCGACCCGGAGGGGGGATGAGCGCCCGTGGCGAGCGCCGGCGCCGGGCGGCGAGCCCTGGCTTCACCCTGCTCGAGGTGCTGGTGGCGATCGCCATCCTCGGCCTCTCGGTGACGGCGGTCATCAGCGCCCAGTTCACGCCCGTGAAGGAGGCGAACCACGCGCGCTACCTGGCGCTGTCCACCGGGCTCGCGCGCTGCAAGATGACCGAGATCGAGATCGCGCTCGCGAAGGACGGCTTCAGCGAGATGGACGACCACGAGAGCGGCGCGTGCTGCGAGGGACAGGAGGCGAACGACATCAGCTGCGAGTGGAGCATCGAGAAGCCGGAGCTGCCCGATCCGTCGCTCGGCAAGCTCGACCTCGACACCGACCTCGACCTCGGCGCGCTCGGCGTGCTCAACAAGTCCTCGCAGGGCGAGGTGAGCCTGCCGCCCGACGCCGGCGTGCACGACGTGACCCAGTTGCTGGCGGGCGCGGGCGACGACCCGGCCGCGGCCGCGGCCTCGGCCGGCGCCGGCATCGCGTCGATGGTCATGGGCATGGTGTACCCGGACCTCAAGCTCTTGCTCGAGGCCTCGGTGCGACGCGTGGTGGTGAAGCTCACCTGGACCGAGACCGGTGGCGGCACCTACGGCTTCGAGCTCGTGCAGTGGGTGGTCAATCCCTCCCAGGCCGGGGCGATCGTGGCCGCGGCGGCCGAGGCGGCCGCCGCCGACGCCATGCTGGACCCGGGTGGCGGCAAGGATGGTGGCCGGTGACGCCGAGCGCGTGCCACGACCGGGCGGGGCGTCGCCGTGTGCGCACGCCCGGCACCACGGCCTTCACGCTGATCGAGGTCCTGGTCGCACTCGCCATCCTCGCGATGATGAGCCTGCTCATCTACGGCGCGCTCGACGGTCTGCGGCGCACGGGCAAGGCCGTGGCCACGGTGGACGACCGCTACGCCCAGGGGCGCCTCGCCACGACGCGCATGGCGCGCGAGCTGTCGATGGCGTTCCTGTCGGCGCACGAGCCCTTCGCGCAGATGCAGGTGGTGCGGAAGACCGCCTTCGTCGGCGTCGCCGGCCACCCGGGCGGACGCGTGAACTTCACGTCGTTCTCGCACCGCCGCCTCGCGCACCAGAGCCACGAGTCGGACCAGAACGAGCTGTCCTACTTTCTCGCGCGCAACCCCGCGACCGGCAAGCAGGACCTCGTGCGGCGCGAGGCCAAGCACATCGACACCGACCCGGCCCACGGCGGCACGGTGCAGGTGATGGCCGAGGACGTGGAGCGCTTCGAGCTCCAGTACTACGACCCGGTGAGCGGCAGCTGGCTCGACAGCTGGGACAGCACCCAGGCGGCCGGGCAGTTCCTGCGCCTGCCGTCCGAGGTGTCGCTGGTGCTCGTGCTCGCCAACGCGATCGGCACGGACAGCGCGCGCTTCGAGACCAAGGTGTCGCTGCCGATGCAGGTGCCGCTGTCCTTCGCGAGCCCGCAGGCTGCGCCGAGGTCGACCCGATGAGCCGCCGTGCGACGCTCCGCCGCCGCATCCTCGCGCGGCGCCGCGACGAGCGCGGGGCCGCGCTCGTGGTGGTGCTCGGCGCCATCGCGGTCATGGCCGTGCTCCTGTCCGACGTGCAACAGGACAGCGGCGCGACCTTCGCCGCGTCCCTGTCCGAGCGCGACGCGCTCATCGCGGAGTACAACGCGAGGAGCGGCGTGAACCTCGCGCGCCTGCTCGTCGCCACGGAGCCCGCCGTGCGCAAGGCCGTGGCGCCGATGCTCGCACTGCTCGGCGCGGGCTCGGGCGGCCAGATGAAGCCGCCGCAGATCCCGGTGTGGGAGTTCGCCGACCAGATCCTGGGCCCCTTCAACGACGCCGCCGGCGCCGAGGCCTTCAAGGGGCTGGCGCAGCTCGACCTGTCGACCGGCAAGAACCTGGGGCTCAGCGGTGGGCGCTTCGAGCTGACGGTGGCGGACGAGGACAGCAAGCTCAACGTCAACGTCGCCGCGCGTGGCGACGCCATCAGCGAGCTCCGGCTCTCGATGCAGCTCATGGCGCTCATGGGCTCGCCCCAGTACCAGCCGCTGTTCGACGCGCTCGACGCCGACGGTCAGCCGAGCGACCGGCGGACCATCTGCGGCGCGCTCATCGACTGGGCCGACTCGGACGAGGATCTCCAGGGCTGCGACGACCCGAACAGCACCACGCCGACGCGCGGCATCGAGGACAACTACTACCAGAACATCGGCCAGCCCTACATGCGCAAGAACGCCGCCTACGACTCGCTCGAGGAGCTGCGCCTGGTGCGCGGCCTGAGCGACGACTTCTGGGCGACCTTCGTCGAGCCCGAGCGGGGCAACCCCAAGGACCGCGCGGTCACCGTGTGGGGTCAGGGCGCGGTCAACGTCAACTCCGCGAGCCCGCTCACCCTGCTCGCCATCATCTGCGCCAACGCCACCGACGCCGCGATGTGCGTCGACCCGGTGCAGGCCCAGAACTTCATCATGGGCGTGACGCTGGTGCGCGGCTTCACCATGGGGGCGCCGCTGTTCACGTCGCGCAAGGACTTCGTGCAGACGATGAAGGGCGGCGGGCTCATCGGCCCCTTCCTGTCCGAGTTCGGCGTGCAGCCGGTGACCTTCCGCAGCGACGTCGAGGTGCGCGACATGATCGCCACCGAGAGCAAGGTGTTCAGCTTCCACGTCACGGGCATCGCCGAGCGCCAGGTGAGCGAGAACGAGACGGTCGAGACGCGCGTCGACGTCGTGGCGGTGGTCGACTTCCGCCAGGCGGTCGATCTGCAGAGCTACATGCCGGGCGGCGACCCGAACGCGCCGCCCCCGAGCTCTTCGGCCTCGAGCGCGGACCAAGCTGCCCTCGCCCTGTCGAGCGCGCTAGTGTCGAACCCGCTCGGGAACGTGGTCTACTGGCGCATCGAGTAAAGGAGCAGGCGTTTCGTGGCGAGGTGGTTGGGCATCGATCTGGGAGCCGAGAGCGTGCGCGTGGCGCTGACGGTACCGCGCTACCGCGGGCTCGCCATCGAGGCGCTGCGCGAGGAGCGCTACGACGCCCACGAGTCCCAGGCGGCGGCGCTGCGCACGGCCGTGACCGGCCTGCGCTTCGACGGCGTGGCCGTGGGCCTCGACGGGGGGCGCGCCTTCGTGCGCCTGCTCAACCTGCCATCCGCCGCGGGGCGCGAGCTCTCGAGCGTGCTCGCCTTCGAGGTCGAGGCGACCCTGCCCTTCGAGCTCGACGACGGGGTCATGGATCACCGCGTGCTGCGCGCCGTCGCCGGACTCGACCCACCGGGCACGCTGCCCATCCTCGCGGGCGTCGCCTCCGCCCACGACGTGCGCCAGTGCATCGAGCTCGTCAAGCACGCGACCGGTACCGAGCCGGTGAGCGTGGGCATCGGGGCCCTGCCGCTCTGCAACCTCGTCCCGCACCTGCGCGGCGTGGCTGCGGGTGGCTACACCGCCCTCCTGGAGTTCGCCGAGACGCACACCGATTTTCTGGTGCTGCACGGCGGCGAGCCGCGGCTCTGCCGCACGCTGTCGCGCGGCATGCGGGGGCTGCCGGCCACGGCCCAGGTGTGGGCGCGCGAGCTGCGGCAGACGCTCGCCGCGTGGCGCGCGCGGGGCGGGCCGCCCCTCGGCGAGGTGTACGCCCTCGGGCCGGGGCGCGAGATGCAGGGCCTGGCGGAATTCCTGCTCGCCGAGACCGGCCTCGCGCTGCGCCCCCTGCCCCAGCTCGCGCTCGAGAAGCCCCGGCCCGGGATCGAGGCCTCGGTGGGGCTCTTCGCCAAGGCGATCGGGCTCGGGCTCGGACTCGGGCGCCGCTCGGGCGACCTCAACCTGCGGCGCGGCTCGCTCGCCGTCCAGGAGAGCTACAGCTTCCTGCGCGAGAAGACCCCGCTCCTGGCCGGCCTCGGCGCGGCCATCGTCGTCTCGTTCGGCTTCTCGGTGTTCGCGGAGCTGCGTGCGCTGTCGACCGAGCGCACGGCGCTCGAGAACGAGCTCGCACAGGTCACGAAGCAGGTGCTCGGCGAGGAGACGCGCAGCATCGAGCACGCCGAGGATCTGCTCGACGAGGCCTTGAGCGGCAAGAGCGACGACCCGATGCCGGAGCTCGACGCCTACGACGTGCTGCTCGAGCTCTCGGGCCGCATCCCCAAGGAGATCGTCCACGACATCGCCGAGTTCGACTTCAACCGCGGCAACGTCACCCTGCAGGGGATCGTGCCGAGCGTGGGTGACGCCGAGACCATCCGGAAGAAGATGGCCGAGCACGCCTGCTTTCGCGACGCCAAGGTGACGCGTACGGCGAAGATGGGCACCGCGGAGCGCCAGAAGTACGTGCTCGAGCTGTCGGTGAAGTGCGGCGCCGGCGACAAGGACGAGGAGGCCCAGAAGAAGGACGCGGCCGGCGACGGCGACGGACGCAAGACGGGCGCGGCGGACGCGGGAGCGGACAAATGAGCGGCGCCGCGAGCGTGACCAAGCTCTCGCCGCGCGAGCAACGAATGCTCGCCGTGCTCGGCCTCTTGTTCGGGCTGTTCCTCGTCATCGGCCTACCCGTGTTCCTGTTCCTCCAGATCAAGGACGCGCGGGCGCAGAACGAGGCGTTCCGAAAGGCGCTGCGCCAGATCGACCGGGCCGATGAGGCGCTCGGTGAGCAGAAGAAGAAGCGCGACAGCCTCGCCCTGCGCTACGCGAGCCCGGCGCCGCCGCTCGGCGCGCTCATCGAGAGCGCCGCCCAGGCCAACGGCATCGACGTGCCCGAAAGCAAGGATCGGCCGACCTTGCCGCGCGGCAAGCGCTACACCGAGCGCATGACCGTGGTCAAGCTGCGCAACGTCGGGCTCCTCGCCCTCGGCAAGACGCTCGAGCGCATCGAGCAGAGCGGTCACCCGGTGTCCATCACCCTCTTGCACGTCAAGCCGCGCAGCGAGGGCCCCGACGCCTACGACGTCGACCTCGGCGTCTCCGCGTACGACAAGAAGGGCGTGGAGGCCGAGGGTCCGTCGCCGAGCGCCGGGGCCGAGGACGGCGGCGTCGACGCCGGGGTCGGCCGCCCACCGCTGCGCTCGCCGCCGACGCGCGTCGATGCCGGTGCCCCCGACGCGGGCGCGTCGACCCCCGCCGCAAGCGCATCCAGCCGAGGTCAGCCGCTATGAAACGCGTGATGTGGAAGATCGCGAAGTGGACCTTCTACCCGGTCTTCTACCTCGTGTGCCTGGTGTTCTTCGCGTACCTCACCTTCCCGTTCGGCAAGGTGAAGGACCGCATCCTCGCGGAGTTCGCGCGCTCCGAGGCCACCGCCGCGCGCAAGCCGGGGTCGGCGGGCCCGATGCGCCTCGAGATCGGGGAGCTCTCGGGCCACCTCTTGTCGGGCGTCGAGGTGAAGGACGTACGCCTCCACATCCCGCGCAAGCACAAGACGGCCGCCAAGGCCCTCGAGGCCGCCGCCGCCGACGAGCCGAAGGAGAGCGTCGTGACGCTCGAGCGCGGCACGCTCCGGGTGCGCATCCTGCCGCTGCTCGTGGGCCGGGTGCGCGTCGACTTCGATCTCCAGGCCTTCGACGGCAGGCTCCACGGCACCTTCCCCTACGGCGGCTCGAGCGGCGACCTCTTGGCCGAGCTCGAGCACCTCGACCTGTCCATGGTGGAGCCGCTCGCGGCCCTGCTGCCGGTGCCACTCTCGGGGCTCGGCCACGGCAAGGTCTCGCTCTCCCCCAAGGAGGGGAAATTCAGCAAGGCGGAGGGGACGGTCGATCTCAAGGTCGACGACATCGTGGTGGGCGACGGCAAGGCCAAGGTCGAGGGCATCGCGCTGCCGCCGGCTCGCATCGGCACCCTGAGCCTCACCGCCACCGCCAAGGACGGCGTGCTCACCATCGACGAGTTCGCGGCGCAAGGCGGCGACGTCGAGATCATCGGCGAGGGCAAGATCACCATCCGCGAGCCCTGGAACCGCTCGCTGTTCGATGTGTCGCTGCGCTTCCGCTTCACCGACGGCTACCGCGATCGCGACGAGACGACGCGCAGCCTGCTCGGCAAGCCCGGCGACAACTTCCCGCCCGCGCTCGAGGTCGGCTCACCCGACATGAAGCGCGCGAAGCGCGACGACGGGTTCTACGGCTTCCGCGTGACGGGCACGCTCGCGGACCCCAAGTTCCAGGCCCAGGGAAGCGCATCGGCTCGGCCCGCCAAGCCCGGCATCGGGCCTTCGTCGAAGCGCGGGCGCACGACCCCGAAGTCCGCCGACGAGGAGAGCGGTGCCGCCGCGGGCGCCGCCCCCGCGCCAACCGGCACGAGCCCGACGGGCCGGCCTTCGATCGCGAACAAGCTGCCGCGCCCGAGCTTCCCCGGGCGCAGCGAGACGGCCGGGCAGCCCCCTACCGGCGCCGCCCCACCCGAGGAGGCGCCTGCCCCCGCGCCCGCTCCGGCGCCCCCCGAGGAGCCGCAGCCGCCGCCCGGCGCCGCCCCGCCGGAGGAGGCGCCTCCCACCGCACCCGTGCCCGTCGAGGGCAAGGGCGACGCACCCGAATGAGGTCCTGGTGAGCCCACACCCCGCCATCCGGACGGCCCTGCCGCGCCTCGTCGGTGTGGTGCACCTCGCACCCCTGCCGGGGAGCCCCCGCGCCGGCGCCTCGCTCGCCGCCGTGGTCGACGCCGCCGCCGCCGACGCGCGCGCGCTCGCCGAGGCGGGCTTCGACGCCGTGCTCGTCGAGAACTACGGCGACGCGCCCTTCTACCCGGGCACGGTCCCGGCGGTCACGGTGAGCGCCATGACGGCGTGTGCGCTCGCGGTGCGCCAGGCCGCTCCGCGCCTGGCGCTCGGCCTCAACGTACTGCGCAACGACGCCGAGGCCGCGCTCGCCCTGGCGCTCGCGGCCGGCGGAGCGTTCGTGCGGGTCAACGTCCACAGCGGGGCCCGGGTCACCGATCAGGGCATCGTCGAGGGCCGCGCGCACGAGACCCTGCGCTCCCGCCGTGCCCTCGGGCTCGAGCACGTGACGCTGTTCTGCGACGTCGACGTCAAGCACTCCGCCGGCTTCCGCCCGCTGCTCGACGAGGCCCGCGAGCTCGCCGAGCGCAGCCTCGCCGACGCCCTGCTCGTGACCGGCAAGGCCACCGGCAGCGCCGTCGCGCCGGGCGAGCTCAAGGAGGTCGCCCGCGCGGTCGACCGGCCGGTGTACGTCGCGAGCGGGGCCACGGCCGAGAACCTCGGCCGCTACGCCGCCGCCCACGGCATCATCGTGGGCTCGTGCCTGCGCCGGAGCGGCCACGCCGGCGACCCGGTGGATCTCGACGCGGCGCGCCGCTTCGCCGACGCATTTCGGCGCGCGCGCCCCGCGGACTGAGCAGCCGCGCGCGCAGCGCGATGGCCGGGGTCAGTACCCCGCCGGGGCGTCGGACGGCTCCTTGCCGGCCATCTGGTGCGACGCCGGGTCGTACTTCGAGGTGCACTTCGCCATGATGGTCGTGGCGAGGAACGTCCCGGTCTTCTCGATCTCGCCCTCGACGGTGACCTGCACGCCGCCCCCCGGCATGTCGCGGAAGGTGTCGGGGATGACACACTGCGGGAAGCGCACCGGCATCTGGGTCTCCTTGCCGCGGAGCTGGAAGCGGTACTCGCAGGGATCTTCCTGCTTCTTCAAGGAGTTGGGCACGAGCTCCCCGTCGACGCGCACCTTGCGTCCGAGCATCTTGTCGGCCTGGCCCAAGTACTCGTCGATGGGCTGCGCGTAGATGGCGGCGTCCTTGAAGCCCACCAGGAAGAGCGCCACGAGGCCACCGGCGAGGGCGAGCAGCGTGACGAGCAGCCCGAGGCTGCGCTTGCGGGGCTCGGCCGTCACCGCGGGCGCGGCGTGGCTGGGCACCGCCATGCCCTCGCCCTCGGCCGGTTGGGCGGGCGCCTTGCCGTCGATACCCGCCGCCTCGGCCAGCTCCTTGTCCAGATCCTTGCTCATGGTTGGCTCCCGCGAGCTTAGCTCGCACGTCGATGCCGGTCGAGGCCCGGCTCCGGGCGACCGCGCAGCACCCGTCCAGCGGGTAGATAAGCACCCGTGTCGCAACGGCACCCTCCCGGACGCAGGAATCGTCCCGTCGGGCGCGCGCGCGCTTGCCGCCCGACGCCCCTGTGTCACAGCCTACCCCGGATGCTCCGGCTCCAACCCGCCCGCACCGCCCTCGTCGCGCTTGCGCTTGCGGGCGCCTGCGCCGGGCCCGGCGCCGAGCTCGGCGGTCCGCGGCCGGCCTCCCCGTCACCCGCGGCCGCGGCGACACGGTCGTCGTCGCTCGAGCTGCCGGCCGATCCACCGGGTGTGCGGCGCGTGCCCTTTGGCGCGCCCAGCGTCGAGGCCCTCGCCTTCTCGCTCCGCCCGACGCCGGGAGGTCGAGCCGTGCTCGCCATCGCCGACGAGGGCGACCGGGCGCTCGTGCGGCGCCTCACGGCCGAGGCGACGCCGCCCACCGGCGCCGAGCTGCGCGTCGTCGAGGGGCGCTGGGTCGGCGGCGCCTTCGACACGAGCGCCGGCCCCGTGCTCGCCACCGTCGACCGCGCCGCGCCCTCCGCGGTGTGCATCGAGCCCTGGCAGGGCGCCGGCGCGGCCGGGGCGCGCCGCTGCGTCACGACGCGCGTCGCGGCGCTCGTCGAGCTCGGCGGTGACGTCGTCGCGCTCGAGGAGCACGTCATCGAGCCGGAGGCGGCGCCGAAGCCGCGCACCGAGCCGGCGCCGGCGCGGCCGAAGCCCGACGCGACGCCGCCGAAGCGGCCGAAGCCCCCCGCCCAACCGGGTGCCAAGAAGCCGAAGAAGCCCGGCGCCGGCCGGCCCGGCCTCGGGAGCGGCGGACCGAAGAAGAAGCCCCCGCGCCGGGGCCCGCAGGCCGAGCCGACGCCGCCGCCGCGACCGCAGCGCGTCGAAGTGTGGCTGCGCCGCTTCGACGGTGCCGAGCCCGAGCCGACGGGGCTCGCGTTCGAGCGGCCGCTCGCGGGGATGAGCCTCCTCGACGCCGGGCCGATCGACGGCGGCGTCGCCGTCGCGTGGTTCGAGCACGTCCGCGGCGCGGGGCCCGACAAGCAGGCGCGCCTGCGGGCGGGCAAGCTCGACGCGCGCGGCAAGCTCGAGCCCGGTGCCACGCCGACCGTGTTCGAGGGGCCGCGCGCCTGGGGCTACGTGGAGGGGCACCGGGACCCGCGCCTCGTGGCGAGCGGCGGGCGCGCGTTCTTCCTCGGCCGGCGCGTCGACAAGAAGCAGAGCGGCTTCGAGGCGGCCGCGCTGTTCCCGCTGCGCGCGCTCGAGGTGTCGGCGACGCTCGCGGCCATCGATCCGTTCCGGCTCGCGGGCGGGCCGCTCACGACCGCCGAGGCGAGCGCCCTCGAGCGCATCGCCGCGGAGCGGCCGGTGCTCGCGCCGGGAGGCCCCGCGAACGAGGCGGCACGCGTCGCGTGGGCCGGAGACCGCGGCTACTTCCTGCGCGACGCCGCGCTCGTCGTCGCGGCGCGCGACGGCAGCACGACGGCCCTGCCCCACCCGTTCGCGGTCGAGCGCACGCGCCTGCTCGGGGCGGCGCTCGATCCGAGCGGCGCGAGCCTCGGGCTGGTCGGCGGCGACGGACTAGTGGCGCTCGCCGCCGACGGCGCCACCGCCACGACGGCGGCAGCTCCCGGGCTCGCCTCCGAGCTCGAGGCGGCGCGCGTGGGCGAGGACTGGTGGCTGCTCGTGCCCGACGCGACGGGCTACGCCCTGCGGCGCGTCGGCGACGGGTCGGGGCCCGCCACGCCGAGCGGCACCGCGACGCTCGCCGATCTCCACCTTGACGCGGTCGCGCTCGCCGGCGGCGCCGCGCGCGGCCTGTTGCTCGCGTGGCGGAGCGGGAGCGCGCCCGAGCTCGCGCGCCACGCGCTCGAGGCGGGCGGCGTCGGCCCCGAGCTCGCCCGCGGCGCGGCGCCG
>JACRDA010000266.1 GCA_016212965.1 Myxococcales bacterium | reverse complement strand
GGCGTCGTGCGCGCTCATCCAGGACGCCGCATATTGCAGCGTACTTCGCAACGATGACCTCTTCGCTCGCAGTGTTCCGGCGCACCCAGACCATAGATCATGCCGCGCTCAAGATGGCAAGGTAATTATGCATGGAGCCCTAAGGGGAACCACCCTGTCAATTGCATCGATTGGGCCCAGGCGTCGGCCTATTGCGCTTGGGCCGAGAAGCGGCTGCCCACCGAGGCGGAATGGGAGAAGGCCGCGCGCGGCACCGACCAAAGAATCAATCCATGGGGGAACGATCCCCCGAGCGAGGAGACCGTCCCCAATCCGCGCGCCGTCCGCGACGCTCCGCCAGGGGCTCCCAGCAGGAACAGCACCTCGCCGGTGGGTAGCTTTCCCGCCGGTAGCAGCCCCTATGGCGCGCTCGACATGCTCGGCAACGTTTGGGAGTGGACGGCCGACTGGTTCGACCCGGCCGCCTACACGGCCGCCGGGCGCCGCAACCCCAAGGGACCGCCTCTAGCGGCACCGCGCGCGTCATGCGGGGCGACATCAACGCGGCCACGATGCGTGTCACGCGGCGCAACGAGCTCGCGCCCAGCGCCCGCCTCGGCCTCCTCGGCTTCCGCTGCGCCCGCTCCGCGCCGTAGGTCGGCTCCGCTCCGCGCGAGGCGGAGCCGATGCGGCGCGCTCGAGCGCCGCGGGCGCGAAGGTCTCTTCGAGGCGTGCCAGAGGCGAGAGCGACGTGGCCATCACCCGGCGCTCACGCTCCTCGCGGCGGCGACCCAAGGACCGCCAGGTCGCGAGATCGGCGCGGGAGAAGTAGGTCTCACCGGAGGCGAGCGTGGGGATCAGGGCAACGTGATCGTCAGGGTCTCAGGAGCGCCGCTCAAGCAGCGATCGTCGCCCGACAGGGCCACGCAGGTGTACGTGGGCGCGATGACGCCGTCACCGATGAGCACGCCTTCGAGGCGCACGGCGACTGCGAGCGACGCGGGCGAGAAATGCGGGTACATGGCACCTCGCACGATCCGAAATCCGAGCGCCTGGAGCTCATCGGTGCTGAGCGTCAGCATGATGGTCGGTTCGGACCCCCACGCCGCCGGGTCCGGCACCCCGAGCTCGAGGTGGTCACCGTCGCTCGTGTCCACGCCGATCGCGAGCCCGGAAACGGGCGCTGGCGTCGAGAAGTCCACGGTTACGTAGTCGCACGCCAGAAGCTCGAGACCGCCGGAACCCCCGCCGAAACACGCCGGGGATCCTCCTGCGCCACCGGCCGGGGATCCTCCTGCGCCACCGGCCGTCGTCTCACCACCGCCGGCGCCTACCAGCGCGGCTTCCGGCTCGGAAGAGCCGCAGGCTCTCGCCGCAAGCAGCGCGGGCAACGACCCGACCATGAGCAGCGAAGGAAGGAGGCGGCTCAACATCATGACGGGTATTCTACGGGTGCGCCGGGGATCACGTCAAACGGTGGTCCTGCGCGCCCGTGCGCGCCCGGGGCAGGCGTGTTAGCGCAACGAGCACTCCGTTGCCCGCGGCCACCACTGCGGCGTGTGCGTGGCGAGCGACGACCTATGTCTCGAGGGCGCGGGCGCGACGGAGATCGGCGGCCACGTCAGCGCAGCCCGGCGCGCTTCTCGATGAAGCTCGTCACGCGCGCGAGTGCTACCGGCGCGAAGGTCTCCTCGAGGGTCGCGTACTCGTCGACGAGGCCGGTCTGCGCCCGCTGGAAGAGGTGATTCAGGCCGGGGAGCTTCTCGGTCTCGGCGTCGTGGTTGCCCGCCTTGGCGAGCACGGCGGCGATCGCGGCGAGGTTGGGGTCGGCCGGCACCTGCGTGTCGCGGTCGCCGACGAGCGCGAGCACCGGCACCGTGACGCGGCTCCAGTGGCTCGCGGGGTCGAGCTTCACGAACGAGCGGAACCAGTCCGAGCCGAGCGACGCGACCTCGGCGGCGCGTCCCGCCGGAGTGCCCTTGCTGCCGAGCGCTCCGGGAGCGTACTGCTCGGCCGCGGCGAAGGCGGCGCTCACCGCGGCGTCGAGCTCGGCGTCGCTGGCGTCCGTGGCCAGGAGCTTCATGATGGCGCGCTGCGCCGCGACGATGGCGCGGATGCCGTCTTCGCTCATCCCGCCCTTGGCGCGCAGGATGGCCTCGACCTGCATCGGGTTGATCTCCGCCCCGGAGAGGCCCGTGCCGGCGAGCGACACCACGAAGGCAACGGCCTTCGAGCGCGCCGCCACCACGGCCGCGATGATGCCCCCCTCGCTGTGGCCCACGAGGCCGAGGCGCTGTGGGTCGATGCCGGGCTGCGTCGCGAGGAAGGCGAGCCCCGCCTCGACGTCCGTCGCGTGGGTCTCGATGGTGGCGTGCGTCGGGTCGCCGGTGGTCTTGCCGATGCCGCGATCGTCCACGCGCAGCACGGCGACGCCGTGGCGCCCGAGGTGGTCGGCGAGCACCCAGAAGGGCTTGTGCCCGAAGATGGTCTCGTCCCGGTCCTGCGCACCCGAGCCCGTGACGAGGAGCACGGCGGGGTGCGGCCCCGCGCCCTCTGGCACCGTGAGCGTGCCCGCGAGCGTCGAGCCGTCCGCCGGGTTCGGGTAGGCGACGTCGCGCGCCGCGTAGGGGAAGGGCGGCTTCGGGGTCTGCGGCCGCGGGCCGAAGGCGTCGGCGCTCTGCGAGGGCAGGAGCTGGATGCCCGCGAGCTTCTGGTCGGCGTCGAAGACGAGGCGCACGTCCATCGGCATCGCCTCGAAGGCGCAGGTGACGAGCACGACGTGGTAGGCGCCCTCGTCCTTCGCGCTCGTGCCGAGCTGCTTCCCGCAGCGACCGAGCTTGTCCACGATCGACTGCCAGAGCCCCGCGACCGCCTCGTCCGTCGGCAGCGCTTTCGCCATGGCGGCGTCGAAGGTCGCGCGTACGCGTGCGTGCTCGCCCTGCTCGAGCCAGCCGACGATGGACGTCGCGAGCGAGGGGAGCGCGGGAGTCGAATCGGAGGAGGTCATCGTGGTCGAGCCTGCCGGGTCCTGGGTGGAAGAGGTCGGCCGTGCCGCCGAGCCGCTGCCGTTGCAGGCGAGCGCGACGAGCGCGACAGAGAGCGGCGACGACGAGCGAAGGGTCATGGACGGCCTCCCGTGACCGAGAGCTACCCGCTTCGGGTCCGAGCGACAACGGCAGCGCTCGCGCGCGAGGCTCGACGTGACCCCTGCCGATCCCGTATCCTCGTCGGATGCAACGACTTCGCTTCGCAGTGGGTGTGTCGCTCGGTGGGATGGTGCTCGCGGCCTCGGCCTTCGTCGCCTGCGAGTCCGAGACGAGCGTGTTCAACGGTGGCACCACGTCGACGACCACGACGACCTCGACCGCCACCGGCGGGGCCGGTGGCGCGGGGACGGGTGGCGCGAGCCAGGGCGGCCAGGCGCAGGGCGGCCAGGCGCAGGGCGGCCAGGCGCAGGGCGGCGCGAGCCAGGGCGGCGCGGGCGGCGCCTCGGCGTGTGCGCCCATGGGCGACGCGTGCTCGGGCTGCCTCTACACGAGCTGCAACGCGACCTACTGCGCCTGCTCGACGAGCCCCGACTGCATGTCGGTCAGCACCTGCGCGCTCGCCTGCAACCCGGGCGACACCGCGTGCGTCGAGGCTTGCTTCGCCGCGGACGCGAACGGCATGGCCGAGTTCATGCTCGGCGCCGACTGCGCCTACACGAGCTGCTCCAACCTCTGCCCGGGCACGTTGCCCATCGATCCGTGCCAGCTCTGCCTCGCGGAGAACTGCGAGACCCAGCTCGAGGCGTGCTTCGGCAATCCCGCGTGCGTGGCGCTCGTCGACTGCGCCCAGGCCTGCCCGCCCGGGCCGCAGCAGCAGAACTGCATCACGCAGTGTGGCCTCGCGAACCTCGGCGGCATCCAGCAGGGGCAAGCCCTGCAGGGCTGCATGAGCGGCAGCTGCGGCAACAGCTGTCCCTGACGCTGGATTTCGCGCTGCGCGCGAGGCTTCGGGCTCCAGGCCGGACGGGCGTCTTCGGCTCAGGCCCGATACGCTCCGCTCGCCGCGTCGTAGCGGAAGACCGGCAGCTCGCCGTCGGGCGCGAGGCCCGCGTCCTTGAGGCGCGCCTTCTGCGGGCGGAAGCCCTCGCCGAGCGGCAGCTCGCGCACCACGCGCACGACGTGCGGCCGCTCGTGCGGCCGCAGGCGCTCGCCGACGTGCGCCGTGAGCCGCTCCGGGTCGAGCGTCGGGAGCGCGACCACGGAGGCGACGATCGCGAGCTCGCCCGTCGCCGCGCGCACGCCGTAGGCGGCGGCCCAGCGCACGTCGGCGAGCTCGTAGAGCGCGTCCTCGACGCGCGTCGAGGCGACGGCGCCGCCGGGCGTCACCAGCATGTCGTTCGCGCGGTCCACGAACCAGAACTCGCCGTCCGAGTCCTCGCGCAGGACGTCGCCGCTCTGGAACCAGCGGTCGCCCGGCTCGAACACGTCGCGCAGGACGTTCGGCCCCTGCGCGCTCGGCTCGAGGCGCGCGAGCGCCACGCCCGGCTCGGTCGACAGGCAGCGCACGAGCTGCCCGCCCTCCCGCTCCCGCAGCGCCCGGCGCTCGTAGTCGTAGGCGACGATCGCGAGCTCGGAGCTGCCCGGCAGCGGCCGGCCGAGCGCGCCCACCTTCTTGCCGGAGGCGTTCGCGAGCACGAGGTTGCGCTCGGTCGAGGCGTAGAACTCGAGCACGCCCACGCCGAAGCGCTCGCGCAGCTTCTGCCACACGTCGCGGCGCATGCCGCTGCCCGCGAAGAGGCGCAAGGAGTGGCTGCGGTCGGAGCTCGTCGGCGGGGCGTGTACGAGCGGGCGGCACATGTCGCCGGCGTAGAACGCCACCGTGGCCCCGTAGCGCCGCACGTCGCTCCAGAAGCGCTCGGGCACGAAGCTCGAGGCGAGCGCGAGCCGGCTGCCGCCCATGAGTGCGCCGCCCACCGTGACCATCATGCCGGTCGCGTGGTGGAGCGGCAGGCACGAGTACACGGTGTCCTCGGGGTTCAGGGTGCACGCGGAGGCGACCCCGAGCGCCGAGAAGGCCCAGCGGTGGTGGCTCACGCGCGAGAGCCGCACCTCGCCGCCGCCCGCGTCGCTCATGAGGATCATGCAGAGGTCGCGCGCCCGCCCGGGGTTCGGGCGGTACCACGCGGGCAGCGTCACGGCCGCGGGGTCCACGGCTTCCATGTCGCGCACGCCCTCGGGCAGCGCGCGCTCGGCGCCGCCGCCGCCGAGCGAGAGCACCGAGCCCGCGAACAGGAGGCGCGCCCGCGCGGCGTTCTCGGGGTCGGTGGCGAGCACCGTGACCTCGGCCGCCGCGAGCGCGCTCCGGAGCGCCTCGTCGCCGAGCGTCGGGTTGCAGAGCACCGGCACCGCTCCCAGGCGGTTGACCGCCGTGACGAGCGACAGGCAGCTCGGGCGCGGCGCCATGAGCACGCCCACGCGCGCCGCGGGCTCGACGCCGCAGGCGATGAGGCCCGCGGTCACGTGGCTCACGCGCGCGTCGGCGTCGCGGTACGTGAACGCGCGCCCCTTCCACAGAAAGAAGGTGCGGTCGCCGATGGCCTGCGCCTGCTCGGCGAGTGCGCGCCCCGGGCTCACGAGCGTGTCGTCGGTGATGCGCTCGAGGCGCGCGAGGCGCGGCAGCTGCCAGCGCAGGTTGTCGAGCGCGTGGCCGGCGTCCCGGACGGCGCGCCCCACGCGCTTCCAGGCGACCGCGGCCGTCTTCTTCGCCTCGTCGACGAACAGCTCGTAGGCGAAGTCGACGTCGAAGGCCGCCTCCTCGAGCTCGAGCTCCTCCTCTTCGACCGGCGGCTTCTGGCGCGGCGAGAGCGCGGCGGGCTTGCCGGCCGTACCGTCGCGCCACTTCACCCAGGCCGCGACCGTGGGCCAGCTCTCGCGCAGCGCGGTCGAGCCGACGACGAGCCCGAAGTGCCCGGCGCGGAGCACGCTCTCGTGGTGCTCGGCGTGGGGCGCCGCCTTCACGATGGCGCGCACGGCAGCCGGCCGCGCGAAGTCGTCGCGGCTGCCGACGAAGCGCAGCACGGCACAGGTCACGTCCGAGAGCGTCACGCTGCGGCCGTCGATGACGAAGCCGCCCGCGACCAGGCGGTTGTGCACGATGAAGTCGTCGAAGAACTTGCGGAGCGCGGGTCCCGGCCAGGCTACGAAGCCCTCGCCGCCGAGGAAGCGCCGGCGCGTCTCGCGCTTCTGGAGCGCCTGCCGGTCGTGGAGCTTCCTGACGAAGTCGAAGATCTGCTCCAGCTCCTTCCTCGGCGTGAGGAGCTTGAAGCCCGTGCTCGTGAGCCGCCCGGGCAGCCCCTCGATGCGCTCGAGCGGCACCTCGACCATGGGTCGCGCGGCCCGGATGATGCGCCGGGTCACGTCGCTGCCGAGCGCCGGTACGTTCTTGTGGATGTCGACCGGGCTGCCGAAGGTGATGACCGACGCGATGCCCTGCGAGCGCAGGTAGGCGGCAGCCTGGTAGGCGAACATGCCGCCCTGCGAGTAGCCGGCGAGGTGCACGTCGCGCCCGGTCAGCTTCTTGACGTGCTCGACCGCGTCCACCACGGCGCGCACGTGGTCGTCGAGCGTGCGCTGCATGCCGCCCTCCTCGCGCTCCGGCGCGCCGAAGTCGACGACCCAGCAGTCGACGTCCGCGGCCGTCAAGAGGCCGACGGCGCTGAGCTCGGGCGACACGTCGTAGATCTCGGCCGTGAGCATGAGCGGCGGCACGAGCACGAGTGGCGCCGAGCGCGGCGCGTCGTGGGTGAAGTCCGCGCTGTAGTGCCGCAGCCGGTAGAGTGGGCTGTGGTGCACGACCGCGTAGGGTGCGCTCTCGCTCTCGCCGAGCCGCCCGATGCGCACGAGCTCCATCGCGTTCTCGGCGCTGCGCCGCGCCCAGCGCGCCCAGAGCTCGAAGCGACCGCGCTTGCGGCGCGGGCGCGGAGCGCGCTCGGACTGCGGAGCCTCGTCCGCCGGAGGGGCGCCGACCGTTCCGGGCTTGTCGCCATCGCTCTGCATGGCTCGGCTCTACCACACCCGGCCGCGGCGTCGGGAGCGTGCTGCGCGCCGCGCTGGCTGGCGCGCGCCGGCCGGGCAAGGCGTAGCCTGGGCGCATGCGCGGCTCGGCGATGGCGTGGCTCCTCGTGCTCGGGTGCGGCCACTCGGGCGCCGTCGCGCCG
>JACRDA010000025.1 GCA_016212965.1 Myxococcales bacterium | reverse complement strand
GCGCCCGGCGCCGTCGCCCGCGCCGCGCCGCGGCGAAGGCAACGAGCTACGCCCGGCGTCGCCGGTCGCCGCGACGCGCACGACGCGGACCGGCGCGCGGCTCGCGTGGCTCGGCTACCGCTTCACGCGCCGTGCCGACAAGCTCGCGCTCGGCCGCGTGGTCGTCGAGGGGGGCGACGAGCGGCCGCTCGGCCACCCGCTGCTCTCGGCCGCCGCCCGCGGCGAGCGCGGCGCCTTCGAGCCGACGCAGGTGGACTTCCAGATCGAGCGCCTGCTCGAGTCGTGGCGCCTCGCTGCGCTGCCCGCCGACCGAGTGGCGTTCCTGCTCGATCTGCTCGCCGACGCGCGCGACGTGCGCCTCGAGGGCGAGCCGGTCGTCCCGCGCTCCGCGCCCCTCGCCCCGCTCGCGCGCCTGGTCGAGCGCGACAAGGCGCTCGTGCTGCGCATCGAGCCACCGGCGGGGGCCACGCCCGTAATCCCCGGCATCGGCCTCTTGGCGCGCGCGGGCCAACCGCCCGAGCTGCGACCCCTCGGCGCCATCCTGCTCGCCGGCAGCCGCTGGGAGCAGCTGCCCGTGGAGCGGAGCTTCGGCCCCGAGGAGGTGAGCGAGCTCGTGGGCGACGTCCTGCCGGCGCTCGAGCGGCAAGGCGTCGCGCTCGAGATCAAGACCCGCCGCTTCGAGCGCCGCTTCGTCGAGGTGCCGCCGCGTCTCGTCGTCGAGGTCGCGCAGGAGGGCGGGGCGCTCACGGTGCGCGCCAGCCTCGTCTACGGCGACCCGCCCTGCGCGCGCATCGATCCCGGTGGGGTGCGCGACGCCGGTCGGCTCGTGCACCTGCGGGGTCCCATCCCGAAGCGCGACGAACGCGCCGAGCGGCGCCTGTGCGCCACGCTCGAGGCCGAGCTCGGCCTGTCGCCCGGCAAGCGCCGCGTCGTCGAGGGCGACGAGGCCGCGCGCTACGCCAAGCGCCTGCGCGCCTTCTGTCCCCCGGCGCCGCCCGCTCCCGTGGAGCGCGTGCGCGGCGAGGCTCGCACGACGCCGAGCCGCTGCATCGTCGGCGACGCGCACCTGCGCCTCTACCCCGATGCGCCCCTCGCGCCCGAGATCGCGCTCGCGGCGGACGGGCGGCTCGCGGCGCGCTTCGTGCTCGGCCCGGGTGCACGCCCGTCGGCGGAGGACGCGGACGCGGTGCCGCTCGCGCGCGGCGAGCTCGCGGCGGATCCCGAGCGGGTCCTCGCCGCGTGGGAGGCGGGGCAGAGCCTCGTCGCGCTCGACGGCGGCGGCTGGGCGCCGCTGCCGCACGACTGGCTCGCGCGCCACGGCCATCGGCTCGCGGAGCTGCTCGCCGCGCGGGCGCCGGACGGTGCCGTCTCGCCCCACGCGCGCCCCGCTCTGCTCGCCTTCGCGGACGAGCTCGAGCTGCCCCGGCCGCCTGCGCTCGCGGGCCTGGCACCGCTCGTCGACGGCTTCGAGGCGCTGCCCGAGCCGACCCTGCCGGACGATCTCCGCGCCGAGCTCCGGCCCTACCAGCTGCGCGGCGTCGCGTGGCTCTCGTTCCTGCGGCAGGCCGGTCTCGGCGCCGTTCTCGCGGACGACATGGGGCTCGGCAAGACGCTCCAGGTCCTGTGCGCCCTCAGGCGCGGCGAGCGCGCGCTCGTCGTGTGCCCCACGAGCGTGGTCCACGGCTGGGCGAGCGAGATCGCGCGCTTCCGGCCGGCCCTGCGCGTCGCGCTCTACCGCGGCGTCGGGCGCGAGCTCGACCGCCGCGCCGACATCGTCGTCACGAGCTACGCCATCGTGCGGCTCGACATCGAGCGGCTCGCCGCCGAGCACTTCCACGTGTGCGTGCTCGACGAGGCGCAGGGCATCAAGAACCCCGACAGCCAGGTGGCGCGCGCCGCCTACCGCCTGGACGCCGAGTTCCGCATCGCGCTCTCGGGCACGCCCATCGAGAACCGACTCGAGGAGCTGTGGAGCATGCTCCACTACACGAACCCGGGCCTGCTCGGCGGGCGCTCGAGCTTCGAGGCGACGTACGGGCGGCCCATCCTCGCCGGCGACGCCGACGCGCTCGCGCGCCTGCGCGCCAAGATCCGCCCGATGGTGCTGCGCCGCACGAAGAAGGAGGTGCTGTCGGACTTGCCGCCCAAGACCGAGAGCGTGCTCTGGGTCGAGCTCGACGAGGGCGAGCGCGCCGTCTACGAGACGGTGCTCGCGGCGACGCGCGAGGAGCTCGTGAGCGAGCTTGGCGCGATCGAAGGCGGGCGCGGCAACGTCCTCGCCGTGCTCGAGGCCCTGCTCCGGCTGCGGCAGGCGGCGTGCCACGCGGGCCTCGTGCCGGGCCAGCACGCCGAGCGCTCGACCAAGGTGGCGCTCCTGCGCGAGGCGCTCGAGGAGGCCTGCGCGGACGGCCACAAGGCGCTCGTGTTCTCGCAGTGGACCTCGCTGCTCGACAAGGTGGAGCCCGAGCTGCGCGAGGCGGGCATCGACTTCGTGCGCCTCGACGGCTCGACGCGCGACCGCGGCGCGGTCGTCGGGCGCTTCCAGGACGCGGCCGGTCCGCCCGTCATGCTGGTGTCGCTCAAGGCCGGCGGCACCGGGCTCAACCTCACGGCGGCCGACCACGTGTTCCTGCTCGATCCGTGGTGGAACCCCGCCGTCGAGGATCAGGCCGCGGACCGCGCGCACCGCATCGGTCAGGACCGGCCGGTCGTCGTCTACCGGCTCGTCGCGAAGGACACGATCGAGGAGCGCGTGCTCGCCCTCGGCGCGCGCAAGCGCGCGCTCGCCGACGCCGCGCTCGAGGGCACCGGCCGGGCGGCGGCGCTCGGGCGGGAGGATCTGCTCGCGTTGCTCGCGTGAGCCAGGCGCGCCGGCCGAGCGACCCGCGCACTACAGCGTGTCGACGTAGTCCTCGATGTCGTAGAGCTGCGTGTGGAGCTCGGGCATCTGGAGCGGCACGCCGCGGATGCAGTTGCACGCCGTCACGAGGTTCCGCTTCTCCTCCGCGGTGGGCTTGTTCTTCTTCAGCAGCGTCTTCAGCATCTGCTGCAGGTAGCGCTTGGCGTTCGCCTTGGGCGGATCGGAGCCGAGCTGGGCGATGACCTTGTCGATCTTGGAGAGCGCGTCTTCGAGGGTGGCGGTGCACTGCGCGTGGGTCGAGATCATCGCGGCCTCCGGTGCGTCGAGTGGGCAGACGACGGAGCGTACACGTCTTTGGTGGCGGGCACCCAGCCCGAGCGGGCGGCGCGGCGCTCCGGGGCCACCGCGGAGTCGCCGGGGGGTCACGCTGCGCACAGTGTAGGGCATCGACCCCATACGAAGGCGCCACGTGGCATGCCAGGGTGAGGAGTCCGTGACGAGGACGGTGGCGCCGGTCGTGTGAGCGTCGGGCACTGCCGCCGAAGCGTGGGTTGGCAGAAGAGAAGCAGCGGGGCGTGTCGATGGGTGCCGTGCCGAGCCAGAGCCTAACCGAGACCCGTGCCGAGCGCGCGCGCGAGTCGAACGAACGCTTCCGCGCGGGCTTCGAGCAGGGCGCCGTGGGTCAGGCGCTGAGCTCGCTCGACGGACGCTTCCTGCGCGTCAACGAGGCGTTCGCGAGGATGCTGGGCTACCCGGCCGCCGAGCTCGAGCGCAAGACCCTTGCCGAGGTGACCCATCCGGGCGACCGCGGCGCGGGCGCCGACGCCATGGGTCCACGGGTCGGCGGCGGGGAGACGTTCCGGTTCGAGCGGCGCTACCGGGCGCGCAACGGGGGTCGTCAGCAAGACCGTGCCGCCCGCGCGCTCGAACGACGCCACGACGTCCCAGAGCCCGCGGCGCGACTGCGGGTCGAGGCCGGTCGTCGGCTCGTCGAGGAAGAGGATCGCCGGGTCGGACACGAGCGCGCAGGCGACCGCGAGGCGCTGCTTCTGGCCGCCGGAGAGGTTCTCGCAGCGGGCGCGCTCCTTCTCGCGCAAGGATACGAGATCGAGCACTTCGTCGACCGCCTTGCCGCGTCGGTAGAAGGAGCGGAAGAGCGTGAGCGTCTCGCGCACCGTGAGCTTGGGCTGGAGGTGCGTCTCCTGGAGCGAGATGCCGAGCCGCTCGCGCAGCCACGGCGCGTCCTTCTTCCAGCTGCGACCGAGCAGGGCGACCTCGCCCGCCGTCGGCTCGAGCAGCCCCTCGAGGATCTCGACCGTCGTGGTCTTGCCGGCGCCGTTCGGCCCGAGCAGGCCGAAGCACTCCCCGCGTACCACCTCGAGGTCGAGCCCGTCGACCGCGACGACGTCGCCGAAGCGCTTCACGAGCCCGCGGCAAGAGACGGCCGTGTCCATGCCGCATGCACACTACTACGACTGCAGGCGGGCGCGCCCCGGCCGCCTGTCGGGCCAGCGCTCGCGTGCCCGGCGTGCCGCGTCGGGATGCAGAGGCGGACCGGGCGCGGTCCGGGAGGTGCGCCCGCACTTGCACGCCGCCCCCCCGCCAGCGTATAGGAGCGCGCCATGCATCGCCCCACCCGCAAGCTCCAGACTCTCCAGGCCAAGCTCGCCCGCAAGCTCGCGCGCGGTGCCGCGAGCGGCAAGCTCGTCAAGCGCGCCAAGAAGTGGCTCGAGGCCTACAAGGGTCTCGCCGTCGGTCAGGCCGACTGAGTCACCGACGCGCGCGTCGCGCCCGCACGCTGGCGCACGGGCACGCGCCCGCCCAGCAGGCGTAGCGCCGCGTAGAGCGCCGCGGCCGACGCG
This sequence comes from Myxococcales bacterium, assembly GCA_016212965.1. GTDB lineage: Bacteria > Myxococcota_A > Polyangia > Polyangiales > Polyangiaceae > JACRDA01. The sequence goes on along the minus strand of JACRDA010000025.1, from coordinate 3,535 downwards.
AGCACGAGACCGAGGAAGAGCGGCGGGCCGTAGAGCGTCCGCGTCTCGTCGAGGAAGCTCGGGATCGAGCCCGACACGAGCGCGAGGCAGGTGAGCCCGAAGGCGAAGCCGGGGCGCGCGGGCGTGACCCGCACCGCGGCCGCGAGCGTCACGGGCATCGTCATCTGGAAGAAGAAGAGGCCGGCGAGCACGACCTCGGTGTGGGCGCCGCCGAAGGCGATGAGCGGCGCGGACACGACGAGCGCGCCGACGCCGGTCTCGACCCACCCGAGCCGGTCGGCGAGCCAGCCGCCGAGCGCCTTGCCGCCGAAGGCCGCGAGCGGGAGCCCGAGCGCGACGAGCGAGCCCTTCGGGCAGGCGTACGCCCCGCCCATGCCGACGAACGCGCGCACGGCGATCGACAGGCAGAGAAGCGAGAAGACGAGCCACGCCGCGGCGTGCGTGGGCTCGGTCGGGCCGACGTGCGGAGTCGGGCCGGACCCGGTGTGGGGCGCGGTGCCGGTGCCCGCGGCGGCGTAGGGCAGCTCCGGGCTCTGCACCACGGTCGCGACCCCGAGGCACACGCCGAGCGCCGCGACGAACGGCCAGGGCTCGAAAGCGCCGCGGTTGCCGAGCCACATGCCGAGCCCGAGGCCGAGCGCGCCGGGCGCGACGAACACGCCGGCCGGCGCCGCGCGGTGCGGAGCGACGCTGAGCGCGAAGACGCTCGCGCCCACGTGGAAGAGCGCGTTGCCGAGGCCCACGAGCACCATCGCGACGACCGGGCCGAAGGGCAAGAGGCCCGCGCCGAGGGCGGTGAGCACGAGGCCCGCCTGCAGCACGGGCCGCGGCGCGCGCAGCCGGTCGGTGACGAGACCGATGGCGAACTGCGGTGCGAAGGCGAGCAGATCGTAGGCGAGCACGAGCAGGTACGCGTCCTCGAGCGTGAGCCCGTGCAGGCCGACGGCCGCCATGGTCGTGCCGACGCTCGTCGCGTCCACGACGAAATGCATGGCGCCGTGGATGGGCGCGGCGTGGCGAGCGGACCAGGCCCGCTCGGGTCGAGGTGGCATCCGCCCGAGCGTAGCCGGGGCTGGCGCCGGCGGGGCGCACTTTCCGGTTGCCCGATCGGGGCGCGCGGGCCCAACCTGACGGCGCTCATGGTGCAGCGCGCAGGCGGTGACCCGGGCGGCGGCCGGGAGGGGGGCGGGACTCGGGAGGCCTTCCTCACCCTGCGGCCCGAGGGCGAGGACGTGCGCGCGTTCTACCGGCGCGTCGCGGCCGCGCTCGTCGCGGCGGGCGCCCCCGTCGTGCTCGAGCGCTGCCACGCGGCGCCGGGCGCGTGCCGCGAGGTCGAGGCGGCACGCACGGCCGCGTACGCCGACGCCGGCATCGAGGCCGCGGGGGCTCTCGCGCTCGTCGGCCAGCGCTCCTGCGGCCGGAACGAGCTCGCGGGCCTCCAGCTCTGGCTCGCGCCCGCGGGGGCCGAGGTCGCGCCGCTCACCTGCGACGGCGAGCTCGTGGGACGCGCCCTACGCCCGCGGCGACGCCCGCGTCGTGTGGCTGCCCGAGGTTGGGCCGCGCGATCCGGGCGCCACGCGCGCGGAGCAGGCGCGCTCGATGCTGCGCGAGGCGGGGCGCCGGCTCGCTCGGGTGGGCTCGTCGTGGTGGCGCGTGGTGCGCACGTGGATCTACCTGCCCGAGCTGCTCGCCTGGTACCTGGCGTTCAACACCGTGCGCCGGGAGGCGTTCGGGGAGGCCGGCCTCCTCGCGCCTGCGGAAGGCGCCTGGCTGCCGGCGAGCACCGGCATCGAGGGCACCCTCGGGGGCAACCTCGGGGGCACCGCGCAGGGCCGTGCGGCGTGCAGCCTGAGCGTGCTCGCCCTCGCGGACGACGGGCTGCCGCTCACGAGCGCGCGCGCGGTGCGGAGCCCGGTCCAGTGCGAGGCGCTCGCGTACGGCGCTGCCTTCGCGCGCGCGGTCGAGCTCGACGGGGCTGGCGCGAGCCTGCTCTTCGTCTCCGGCACGGCCAGCATCGGCCCGGGCGGCGAGTCGCTCCACCCCGGGGACCTCGGCGCGCAGGCGCGCCACACGCTCGCGGCCGTGGCAGAGCTGCTCGCGGCGGCGGGCCACGCGCCCGGTGACGCCGCGCACGCCGTCGCGTACCTGAAGGCTGGCGCCGACGCGCCCGCGTTTCGCGCGCTCGCGCGCCGGGCGGGCTTCGCCCCGAGCGTCCTCGTCGAGACCGAGGCCGACGTGTGCCGCGCGGAGCTCCTGGTCGAGCTCGAGGTGACGTCGGTCCGCCGCGCGAGCGCCGACCCGCGACCTGCGACGGCTCAGAAGCGCCAGTAGGGCGCGAGCTCGCGCTCGAGCCGGCCGAGGACGGCGCCGCCGCGCTCGGTCGTGCCGGCGAAGGAGGGCGGAGTCGCGCCGCCGAGGACTTCCACGCAGGCGCGCGTGCTCTCGGCGAGCGCGCGCAGATCGTAGCCGCCCTCGAGCAGGAGCACGAGCCGCCCGCCGGCGTGCTCGTCGGCGATGTCGCGCACGAGGCCGGTCATCGCGGCGTAGCCCTCCTCGGTGAGCCGCATCTCGGCGAGCGGATCGGCGGCGTGCGCGTCGAAGCCCGCGGACACGAGCACGAGCTCCGGGCGGTAGGCCGCGGCGATGGGCACGAGCACGTCCTCGAGCGCGCGGGCGTAGTCGCCGTTGCCGCGGCCCTCGGGGAAGGGGACGTTGACGGTGAAGCCGCGCCCCTCGCCCGCACCGACTTCCTCGAGCGCGCCCGTGCCCGGGTAGAACGGAAACTGGTGCAGGCTCATGAAGAGCACGTCGCTCCGGGCGAAGAACGCCGCCTGCGTGCCGTTGCCGTGGTGCACGTCCCAGTCGACGACGAGCACACGCTCGACGCCGAGCGCGGCGCGGGCTTGCGCAGCCGCGATGGCCACGTTGTTGAAGACGCAGAAGCCCATCCCGCGGTCCGCCTCGGCGTGGTGCCCGGGCGGCCGCACGAGGGCGAAGGCGCTTCGCGCGCGGCCCTCGACCACCGCCGTCACGGCCTCGACGGCCGCCCCCGCGGCGAGGTAGGCCGCCTCGACGCTCCCCGCCGAGAGGTGCGTGTCGGCGTCGAGGCTCGCCGGGTGCCCGCGCAGGGACTCGATGTGGTCGACGTAGCCCGGCGCGTGCACCCGCTCGATCGCCGCGCGCTCGGCCGCGGGCGCCTCTGCCCAGCGCGTGCCGCGCGCTCCGTCGAGCGCCGCGCACACGGTCGCGAGCCGTGCCGGGCGCTCGGGGTGCCCGGGCCCGGGCTCGTGGCGGCGCATGCGCGAGTCGGTCACGAGCAGGATCACGTCGTCGGCGCTGCGGCTCATCGGCGTGCTCGGGCGCGGCGTCAGAAGCCGCGGTCCTTCGTCTTCGTGGCGGTTGCGGTCGGCGCGGTCGGGGGCGGTGCGCCCGTGTCGGTGGGGCCGGTCTTCTTGCCCGCCGTGCCGGCGCCGGCGACTCCGCTCGCCGCCGCGGGCCGCGCCGTCGGGGGCGGCACGGGCCCGGACGCGCTCGC
>JACRDA010000259.1 GCA_016212965.1 Myxococcales bacterium | reverse complement strand
TGCAACAACGGCGACGACAACTGCAACGGCTGCGTGGACGAGGGGTACAAGCACTACGCGGACGTGTCGCAGCCCTGCTACGACTGCGTGGTGCACGCGGGCTACGCGACCGAGGCGGCGTGCCGGGCTGGGCAGGTGGCGGCGTTCCAGGCGTCGCTCGCGTCGAATCCGCCGGACGGGACGGTTTCGCTGTTGCCGTGCACGACGCTGGCGCAGCAGCAGCAGTCGGCGACGTGGCTCTGCTACGACCCGAAGGACCGCTGCGACGAGGTCGACAACAACGGGCAGAACGGGGTCGACGAGAACCAGCAGAAGTGCGGCAACCCGGCGCACTGTCCGACGACCGAGGTGTGCAACGGCCTCGACGACGACTGCGACACGCAGACGGACGAGGGCGGGGTGTGCGGCAGCTGCGTGTCGTCGCCGGAGACGTGCGACGGCTGCGACAACGACTGCGACGGGGTGGCGGACGACGGGAGCTTCGCGGCGATTCCGTGCGGGCTGGCGAGCCCGCCGAACTGCGTCGGGACGATCAGCTGCAAGGCGCCGGTGGCCGTGCCGGTGGGGACGTGCTCGCCCTTGGCGGGGTACGGGACGTGCACGAACAACCCGGTGGCCGAGACGTGCAACGGCATCGACGACAACTGCAACGGGGTCATCGACGACGGGGTGAGCCTGACGACGTGCGTGCCGGCGGGGCATCCGCCGGGGCTCGTGTACGGCGGGACGAGCAAGTGCCAGCTGGGGCAGCAGGCGTGCGTGAACGGCGCCCTCGTGTGCCAGGGCGGGGTCGGGCCGAGCAGCGAGGTGTGCAACGGCATCGACGACGACTGCGACGGCGTCGTGGACGACAGCACCTTCGGGGTGGGGCAGCCGTGCGGGATCAACAGCCCGCCGTGCACGCCGGGTGCGACGGCGTGCGTGAACGGGGCGCTCGTGTGCACGGGCGGGGTGCAGCCGACGCCGGAGGTGTGCGACGCGGTCGACAACGACTGCGACGGGTCGACGGACGAGGCGCCGCTCGACGACGGGCCGCTGCCCGGGCAGAACGGGTGCTGGACGCTGGCGGGCAACTGCTGCTCGTTCGGTGGGCTGACGTGGTGCCCGCCGCCCGGCGGCAACTGCTACGACGCGGGCTCGCTCGTGGCACCGTGCCAGAAGGGCAACCTCGTGTGTCAGGGCGGGTCGTGGGCGTGCATCAACGACAAGGTGCCGAGCCCCGAGGTCTGCGACGGCATCGACAACAACTGCAACGCGCTCGTGGACGACGGCGTCCTGCCGGGCATCGGCGCGGTGTGCGGTAGCGACGTGGGCGAGTGCGTGTCGGGCCTGACGGCGTGCACGAGCGGCACGATCGACTGCGTGGGCGCGGTCGGGCCGCAGCCGGAGGTGTGCGACAACCTCGACAACGACTGCGACACGGTGATCGACAACGGCATCCCGCTCGGGGCGCCGTGCGACCCGCCGTACGACACGGTGGCGTATCCGGACACCAATACCGGGATCCTGCCGTGTCAGCAGGGGCAGTACGCGTGCTCGAACGGCGTCTTGACGTGCGTGGGCGGACTCGGACCGAGCCCGGAGGTGTGCGACGGGATCGACAACGACTGCGACGGGTCGGTGGACGAGACGGGCGCGCCGCCGAACGGCCTCGACGGGACGAGCAATCCGGTCCCGCCGCCGGTGGCGGTGATCGGGGACGCGTGCGGCAACGACGTGGGGATGTGCACGGCGGGGCAGTACGCGTGCGTGAACGGGGCGTTCCAGTGCGCGGGCGGGCAGCAGCCGCAGCCGGAGCAGTGCGACTGCAACGACAACGACTGCGACGCGGAGACGGACGAGGGCGATCTGTGCGGCGGCGGACAGAGCGCGTGCATCCAGGGCTCGAGCGGGTGCCAGTGCGCGACGCCGTGTCTGCAGGGCGAGTTCGTGGAGTGTCCGGCGGGGCAGAAGTGCGAGACGGTGACGATCCAGGCGACGGGTCAGACCGGCAAGTACTGCGTGACGGACAATTGCGGCAACTGCGCCACGAAGACGGTGGTGGACGCGAACAACGTGGTGCAGTGCGCGCCGGCGGCCGGGGGCTGCAGCGACACGCCCGAGTGCGTGTGCAAGGGTGCGACGGGGTGTCAGACGCCTTGCTACAACGTGAGCTGCGGCGGCGGGCAGGTGTGCTCGAACGTCGGGCCGCACGCGGGCGAGTGCGTGGACAACACCTGCTACCTGACGGGGTGCGCGTGCGGTGAGGCGTGCAACCTCGGGGCGTGCGTGGACGACCCGTGCGAGCCGAATCCGTGCGCGGCCGACGAGATGTGCAAGCCGACGGCGGACTTCTCGGGCTTCGACTGCGTGGGCAGCTGCGCGGAGGTGACGTGTCCGTCGAACGAGATCTGCATCGACGGGCAGTGCGAGGCGACGTGCGCGCCGCCGTGCGCCGTCGGCACGACGTGCGACCGGACGCAGGTGCCGCCCGGGTGCGTGACCGATCAGTGCGCGGGGGCTGGCGGCGGCGGCGGTGTGGTGTGCGCGAACGGCGGGTGCTGCGACCCGCTCTCGGGCGCGTGCGGCAACTGCCCGTGCGAGGGCGTGGCGTGCCCGAGCGGCGAGCACTGCGAGGCGGGGCAGTGCGTGAGCGGGGGCGTGGGCGGTAGCGGTGGCGGCGGCAGCGGACCGGGCGGCAGCGGCCCGGGCGGCAGCGGTCCTGGCGGCAGCGGCGCGACCGGCACGGGCGCGACGGGGCCGGCGAGCGACGCGGTGTGGCGGTTGGCGACGGGCGGCGGCGGCTGCTCGTGCGAGCTCGCGGCGCGCGAGGCCGGGGGGCACGGCTGGTGGCTGTTCGGGGCACTCGGGCTCGGGATCGGGCTCAGGCGACGGGGTCGGGGCGCGCGCGCCGAGGTGCGGAGGGAGCCATGAAGACGAGGCCAAGCTTCGGGGTCATCGCGCTCGTCGGCCTCGGCACGGCGCTCGCGAGCGCGCTCGCGAGCGGGTGCTCGACCGAGGCGTTCTGCACGGACAACTGCGACACGGGCTCGAGCACGACGAGCTCGACCGGGAGCCACACGGGCGGCACGGGGGGCGGGTGCCTGTTCGGCAACTGCTCGGGCTCGACGAGCTCGGCGGGCTCGGGCCCGGGCGGGGACGGCGGCACGGGTGGAGCGGGCGGCGGGTGCGAGGGCGCGGACTTCAACGCGCCGCAGACCTGCGGGACGTGCGACCACAACTGCTACCTGGAGCTGACGAACGTCGACATCTCGACCATCACCTGCACCTGGAGCGGGACGCCCGGTGAGGCGGGGACGTGCGCGTTCACCGACTGCCAGCCGAACTACTGGGACTGGGACCAGGACGGGCTGTCGTGCGAGTTCTACTGCGTGCAGTCGGCGCTGGACGACGTCACCTGCAACAACAAGGACGACGACTGCGACAAGGAGGTCGACGAGGACGTCGACCTCTGCACCGACACGGCCAACTGCGGCATCTGCGGCAACAACTGCGTGGTGGTGCACGGCACGGCCGCGTGCGTGAACAACGGCCAGCAGCCCTGCGCGCCGGCCAACACGCATTGCGAGGTGCTCGGCTGCGACCTGGACTGGTGGGACGCGGACAACTCCTACGCCACGGGCTGCGAGTACAACTGCGTCCTGACGAACGGCGGGGTCGAGATCTGCGGCGACGGCCTCGACAACGACTGCGACGGCAAGATCGACGCGGCGGACGGCGATCTGTCGGGCGACCCGCAGCTCGGGGTCGCGTGCTACGGCGGAGCGTACGGGCTGTGCCACACGGCGCCGTACGCGGGCGCGACGCAGTGCGTGGGCAACCAGGTCGTGTGCGTGGGGGCGAACCTGCTCTTGCCGGACCAGCAGGCCGAGACGTGCAACCTGGTCGACGACGACTGCGACAACGTGGTCGACGACGTCGCCCCGGTGGCGTGCGGTCTGTCGGCGGTGTTCCCGTGCCAGAAGGGCTTGCTGCAGTGCCAGAGCGGCACGCCGGTGTGCATCGGTGCCATCGACCCCGGGGTCGAGTCCTGCAACGGCGTGGACGACGACTGCGACGGGGTCATCGACAAGGCGGGCGGGCAGGAGCCGGCGGACGCCGTCGGGGTGTGCGACGTGCCGATCCCGCCACCGCCGGGGGCCTCGAGCCCGTGCCAGGCGGGCAACAAGGCGTGCCAGGGCGGCGTCGTCGTGTGCCTCGGCTCGGTGGGGCCGACGAGCGTGACGGACGGCTGCAACATCGACGCGAACTGCGACGGGCAGCTGACGAACCAGCCCGACACCACGTCGGACGTGAGCAACTGCAACGGCTGCGGCAACGACTGCTACGCCGGCTCGCAGCACGAGGTGTGGTCGTGCGTGGCGAGCACCTGCACGCCGCTCGGCTGTCAGCCGGGCTATCACGACAACTCCGTGCCGGCCGACGGCCTGTGCGAGTACGGGCCGTGCTTCCCGAGCGGCGCCGAGGTGTGCAACGGGGTCGACGACGACTGCAACGGCGTCCCGGACGACAACATCGGCAACACGCCGACACCGGTGCAGGTGTGCGGCGTGTCGCCGGCGGCGACGCGACCCGAGTGCACGAGCGGCGTGACGGTCAGCTGCAACGCCGGCACCTGGCAGTGCAGCTTCCCGGCGGGCGTGTGCAACCCGACCTGCGCCGGGGCGACCGAGCTCTGCGACGCGCTCGACAACGACTGCGACGCGAGCCTGAACGAGAACGTGCCGAACTACGGCCTGCCGTGCGCGAGCGACGACGGGCTGCCGCCGCCGGGCCACGGCGCGTGCCGCACGACGGGCACCTACGTGTGCAACGGCCCGAATGCCACGACCTGCTCGGCGGTGAAGAACAACGCCGCGGCCGGGCCGGAGCTGTGCGACGGCATCGACAACGACTGCGACGCGGTGGTCGACGAGTCGTTCCGCAACAAGGGCTCGAACGCCACCTACTTCGTCAAGCCCGTGGTGACGAAGATCTCGGCGACGCGCTGGGTCTTCAGCTACGAGGCGACCCGTCCCAACGCCGAGGCGACCTCGGCCGGCACGGGCAACGGCTACCACTACTCGGCCGCGACGCTGCCCAACCCGAACCCGAACGGCATCCCGGCCGCACCGGTGGGCGTCACGCTCGACAAGACGCGCGCCTGCTCGGTCCCGGCCAAGCTGCCGTGGTTCAACGTGAACCCGACCGAGGTCGAGCAAACCTGCGACGCCATGGGCGGCTTCGCCTGCAGCGCCACCGACTGGCAGAACGCGTGCGACACCACGCCGCCGAGCGCGGCCAACTGCACCTGGGGCTACAACACGCGCGGCGCCCCCTGCACCTCCGCCTACACCGCCAGCAAATACTGCAACCTCGGGCCGAGCTTCGACTTCCTGCCCGGCGTCAGCGGCGATCAGGACGGCCTGTTGCCGGTCGGCTCCGCGAGCCTGCTGCAGTGCTTCGCCGACTGGTCCACGCTCGAGGGCAACACCGCCGCGACCAACAAGATCTACGACATCACCGGCAACCTGCGCGAGATCACCAAGTCGGGCGCCGGCATCTACCCGCTCATGGGCGGGGCCTTCGACTCGGCCACCGACTCGGGCGCCACCTGCAGCTTCACCTTCTACACCGTCGACCAGCTCTTCGCGCTCTACGACACCGGCTTCCGCTGCTGCTTCAGCGCCGACCCGACGCTCTGACGCTCGAGTCGCCGAGGGTCGAGGGTCGAGGGTCGAAAACCGCTCGACCGGCCCGGGATTTGCGACCAAGATCGGCGCTCGACCTTGCGAACCAGGGGGGAGGTCTGCTAAAAAGCCGCCCCCACGCCCACGAGGGCGCGTGTCGAGGAGACGACCCATGAAGAGCCCGCTCACCACCCGCAAGGACCGCTTCGAGACCAAGACGAAGCTCGTCGAGGCCGTCGAGCAGTTCCTGAGCGACGAGCTCTGGGTGGCTCGGCTGAGCAAGGACCGCGGCGGCGACAAGGGCCTCAAGCACGTGTCGAACGCCAAGCTCCTGCGCTTGCACGCGATCTTCACCGAGGTGAAGGAGAAGTTCGGCACGCGCGCCAAGCTCATCGACGCCATCGCCGACAAGGAGAAGCGCACGGGCGACGCCGGCTTCAAGACCCGCCTCGAGGCCTATCCCGTGCCCCGCCTCTACGATCTCCTGAAGGCGACGACCCGCCGCGTGGTCCGCGCCGCGAAGGCGTCCAAGTAGGCGCGGTCGCTCCGCGCCGCCGCCGGGCGCGCCGGCCGCCGAGCCCCCGCGAGTACCCATTGCCTGCGCTCGTGCCCACGCACCTCCACACCGCGCCAACGCCGTGCCGTCCTGGTCGGGCGGTCCCACCGCCGGGCCGAGCCACCCGGCCCGCCGGAGCGCGCTGATGCGGGCGCACAGCTCCTGGACGCGTCAGGCGTGGCTGGTCCTGCGCAAGGACGTGGCCATCGAGCTCGCCACCGGCGAGATCGTCACGACGGCCGGGTTCTTCGCGCTGCTCATCGTGGTGGTGGCCTCGCTCGCGTTCTTCTCCGGGCCCGACGTCAAGGTGAACGTCGCTCCCGGCGTCATCTGGGTCGCGATCGCGTTCGCATCGGTGCTCGCGCTCGGCCGCTCCTGGCAGCGCGAGCGCGAGCACGACGCCCTGTCCGGCATGCTCGTGATGCCGCTGTCGCGCTCGGCGCTGTTCGTGGGCAAGGCCATCGGCCTGTTCGCCTTCGTCGTGGGCATCGAGCTCGTGGTGCTGCCCGTGGCGGCGCTCATGTTCGACGTCTCGCTCGCGCGCGTCGGCCCCGGTCTGCTGCTCATCTGCCTGTGCGCCACGCCCGGCATCGCGGCGAGCGGCACGCTGTTCGGCGCGATGACCGTGCGGACCCAGGCGCGCGATCTGGTGCTCGCCGTCGTCCTCTTCCCGCTCCTGGCGCCGACGCTGCTCGCGGCCGTGGCGGCCACGCGCGAGCTGTTCGCCGGCGCCACCCTCGCCGAGGTGGGCGACTACTTCGCGCTGATGGGCGTGTTCGGCCTCCTGTTCACGCTCGGGGGCCTGGGCCTGTTCGAGACGCTCATCGAGGCGTGACCGCCGCAACCGGCTCGGCCTGCGAACCGCGCCGCGGTGACATCCGCCCGGATGCGAGCGAGCCGAACCACCGAGCTCGGCACGGGCGCCGAGGTGAGGGGTGTGCTCTTTCAGGCACCTGGGCTTCGCGCTCGGGCCGGACCGCGCCTCAATGCGCGGTGTCCGGCTCCGGCTCTTCGAGCTCGATGCCGAAGGCGCTCGCCACCTCGCGCTCGAGGGCGGCGCGTAGCTCCGTCTCGAGGGCGTGCAGACTCGGCGCCGCACGCAGCGCGTTGAGGGCGTACACGAACACCCGCGGCACGCTGCCCTCGCCGGGTGCCGCGCCCGACTCGGCCTCGGTCGTCGCAGGCGCTTCGTCGTGGGCGTCCTCGCCCCGAGCCTCGGTCGCCTCCGCGGAGGGCGCGTCGACGAGCGCGAGTGCCCGTGGATCGACCCCGTCGACGACCACCTCGGCGCCCGGCAGGTCGACCACGTACACCTCGGCGTTCGCCACGAGGCCGGCGAGCTCGGGGGGCAGGCTGCGGAGCGCGCTCTCGACGGTCGCGGCGAAGGCCTGCTCGTCCGGCGCCCACGGCGGGCGCGGGGACTCGCGCTCGAGGGCGAGCGCCTGGAGCAGATCGCTCGTGGCGCCGCGCCGATCGCCGCGCTCCTCGCGCAACAGGCCGCGGTAGTAGAGGGCGTCGCCGTGGTGAGGCTCGGTGGCGAGCGCCGCGTCGAACAGCTCGGCCGCGCGCGCGAGCTGGCCGACCTCGAAGTGGGCCCGTCCGACCGCGAAGCTCTGGGCCGCGGCCTCGTAGGGGCCGCTCGGCAGCGCGGCGAGCGTCTTCTGTGCCTCGTCCACGTCGCCCTTGCCGAGCAGGGCCTCGAACTTGAGCAGCAGGGTGTCGATGATCTCGTCCTCGTAGTCGGTGACGCCCAGGATCTGCTCGCACAGCTCCACGGCCTCGTCGTACTCGCCGAGCGCGTGCGTGTAGAGCTCCGCTGCGTTCAGCATCGCCTCGACGTAGGTGTCGTCGAGCAGGATCGCCTGGTGGTAGGCCTCGAGCGCCTCGTCGGAGTCACCCTCGAGCGAGGCGGCGTAGCCGAGCAGGTTGTAGGCCTCGGGTGAGTCGGGGTCGAGCTCGATGGCGCGTCGCGCCGAGCTCTCCGCTCCGCGGATGTCGCCGCGCTGCGCCAGGTCCCAGCCGCGATCGAGGTGCGCGGTCAGCTGGTCCATGCCGGAGCCTGCGTCATGCGTCATTTTCCGGTCTCGCGTCTCGTCGCGGGCGGTACGCGGGCGCCCGCTCGCCGCCGCGCTGGGGCCGCCGTGTCCTAGCAGACGCCGCGCCGAGCGCAAAGCCGGCGCGCCCCGCTCACTCGTGGATCACGACCATCGAGCCCGGCCGGGCGCTCGTGGCCCACACCCCGTGCCAGCCCGGCGGCAGTTGCGGCTCGCTCCACATGAAGACGTGCTTGGCGTCCTCCGGGGCGAGGTTCACGCAGCCATGGCTCTGCTCGCGCCCGAAGTTGTCGTGCCAGAAGGCGGCGTGCAGGGCGTACGAGCCGTCGTAGTACTCGACGTAGGGCACGTCCTCGATGCTGTAGGGCGCGTCCCCCGCGATCCCGTCGCCGTCCATCGTGATCGCGACGTGCTTCTCGCGGATGCGAAAGGAGCCCGTCTTCGTGCGGTGGTCCTTGCGCTTGTCCGAGGAGCGCTTGCCGGGGCTCACGAGCGCCGCGTAGACGGGCGTGTCGCCCTCGAAGGCGACCAGCGTCTTCTTCGCGAGGTTCACGTCGATCCACTTCTCGGCGGGGCCCACGGTCCCCGGCCGCTCACCGGGCTCGGTGAAGGTGATCTCGTCGTCCTTGAGCCAGTAGCCGTCGACGGTCTCGCGGTAGCGTGTCTTGTCGTAGAGCTCGGTGCGCCCCGTGAGCCCCACGGCGAAATGGCGCGGCAGCTTGTCGCCCCGCTTCGGTCGCTTCGCGTCGACCGTGTACTTGTGCCCGCGCTGCGCCACGACGAAGCCCGCGGACTTCACGCCGCCGCCGAGCGCGATGCCGCGCGTCTCGGGTGTCTTCGGGATGATCATGCGGTCGGCCGGCGCGACCAGCCCGCTCGTGCTCTTGTACCAGATGCGGCTGTTGAGCCCGAAGGTGCGGTCGACCGCGATGAAGAAGCCCTTGACCATGCGCTTGGCGATGACGCCGTCGTGCTCGTCGAGGTCCTTCAGCGTGACGTTGACCTGCTCGCCCTTCGGCTTCTGCCACCAGGGCTTCTCTTCCTCTTCCTCCGCGACGCCGGCGTCGGCGGCCTCGACGGCCGCCGGGACGACCTCCCGTGACGTCGCCGGCTCGGGCGCGCTCGCGACCGGCACCGGGTCGGCGCCAGCGTCGGGCGCCGCGCTGGCGACCACTTCGGCCGAGCTCGGCTCCTTCGGAGGCTTGTCGTCCTTCGCGCCGGGCTTCTTGAGGTACGGCTCGTAGGCGTACATTTGCTCGGGGGTCGGGACGATCTGGTAGAGCGGCGTGCCGTGCGCGTTGTTGTACGCGTAGCGGTAGGGCAGGGCCGCGTCGAGATTGGGCGCGCGGATGCCGAGTCGCACACGCGCGTCGCCGAGGTCGAGCGTGGCGTACTTGCCGCACACGTAGCCGCCGCCGACGAGCGGGTAGAACCCCTGCCGGCAGGCGGGCGTGCGAATCGGCTTGTCGACCACCGCCACCTTCGCGCCCTTGCGGAGGTAGCCCTGCCACTGCGAGGAGAAGCGCGCCGTCTCGTAGACGGGGGTCTTGTCGGCGAGGGCTCCGAGCCACGGGCCCGCGTAGGGCTGATCGCCGGAGGCGCTCGCCGCGGGCGGGGTGTCGTCCTTGACGCCCGCCTGCTCGAGCTGCTTGTCGAGGTCGCCGGCCGGTGCGGGGGGTGGGGGCAGTCCGAGCTCGGCGCCGCCGCCGGCCGCTGCCACGTCTCCCTCGATGGAGGGGCCCGGGGGAGGGTCGGCGCGGCACGCGCTCGTGTGGCTGGCCACCACGATGGCGCCGACGCCGAGCAGCACGCCCACCCCCGCGCCGACGAACGCACCGGCGCGGCCGGGACGCGCCGGGCCGCTCGCGTGGCGAGGCCCGCGCGCGGGCGTGCGGGCGTTGCGCGGGCTCGCCTCGCCGCCCGTCGAGCGCCCCTCGGGTGCGCTCCGGTCGGGGCGCGAGCCCCGCCCGGCAGGGCCGCCCTGAGCGGGCGGCCGGCGGGGCCCCGCCTCGTGGCCGGGGCGCGTGCCGGGCCGGCTCGGGGCGCGGCCGGCGGGCTGGGAGGCTTGGCGTGCCATGCGGACTTCGGTGGTTGTTAGCCCGATTCGTGGGCTCGATCCAATTTCGCGCGGGTCAGGTCCTCGGTGGTCCAGGGCAACCAGCGCCCGTCGCGCGGCGCCACCCGGGCCGCCGCTCCACCACGAGCACGAACGCCGCTCGCGGCGGCGGCATTCGCCGCCGGGGCTCGCTGCGCCGCGCCCGGGCTCCGCAGCGCAGTTTGCGCTCGCCGCGGGGGCTGGTAAGACGAGCGCGCATGTCCCCGGCCCCCACGCCTGCCGTGCGCGCCGTAGAGCTCGCGCGCTGCCCCAAGGCCGACGCCGTCGCCGCGCTCGTCTGCCGGCTCGCCTGGCGCGCCTGCGAGGAGCGCCGCGCCGACCTCGGGCGCGGGCTCGAGGCCGAGCTCGAGGCGGCCTCGCTCGGGCCGGAGGACGGGGCGAGCGTGCACGGCAACGTCGTCGAGGTGCTCCGCAACCCCGCACCGAGCCTCGCCGACCGGGCGCTCGTCGCGGCGTGGATCGCGCGCGGCGTGGGCGCCGAGCTCGGTCGTGAGGGGGCGGACGGTGCCGCCACGCCCGACGAGCTCGCGGCGCGGCTCTGCTGGCTCGGCGACGCGGCGCGCATCGACGCGCTCGGCATGCTCGACGCCGCTCTCGGCACGCGCGCCGCCGCGATCTGGACCGCGGTCGCGGGGCTCGTGCGGGCCGTCGACGCCGGCGAGCGCGCCGAGCTCGCGCCCGCCCTCGTCGGGCTCGCAGCGCTCGGCGCGAGCTCGAGCGACGGGGCGGCACGCGCCTTGGCGGGCCTCGCGTCCTCGCTCGCCGAGCCGGCGCTGCTCGCGCTCGCGACCCGCCCGCCGGCGGCCCCTACGGCGGGCGCCGCGGAGGCTGCCGTGGCGGGCGAGGTGGGCAGCGCTCCGCTCGGCTCCGGGGCCCTCTTGCTCGCGACCGTGACGGGCTGGCTGCTCCTGCGCTACGCGTTCCGGGGCCTCGGCCTGCTGCTCCGGGTACGGCGGCCGGCGGAGCTGCGGGTGCAGGCGACCGGCATCGCCGTGAGCACGCGCTGGGAGGTGCTCGGGCGGGTGGTGCGCGCGCGCGACATCCACATCCCCACCGCAAACCTCGCCCGGGCGACGCGCGAGGTGCGCTACCCGCGCTTCGCGATGTACGCCGGCCTGTTGGCCCTCACCGTTGGGAGCTACTTCGGTCTCACGCTCGTCACCGACGGCCTGCGTGCCTCGTCCCCGTCCCTGGTCGGCATCGGGGCGGCGATCCTCGGCGGCGGCGTGCTCCTCGACTTCGCCGCGGCGGTCCTGTGGCCGGGGCGGCGCGGCAAGTACTGGCTCCTGCTCGTGCCCCGCAGGGGGCGCCGCATCGCCCTCCGCACGCGCGACGTCGTCGCGGCCGACGCCGCACTCCAGGCGCTCGGGCGCCACGCGCGCACCGCGGGCTGAGCGCCGCCCGGCCGCCGGCCGGGGCGCGCTTCCGACTTCTTGGCCCGGCGCTTCCGACTTCGCTACCCGTCGTCGGCGCCTCGTGCCGAGGCGCGCCCGCGGAGGAGTGATGAAGTCGAAAGCGCAGATGCTGTCGGAGCTGAGGAAGATGCTTCACGACGTGTTCGCGGCCCGTGCCGCGGGCACCGAGTTCGCGCGGATGGCGCGGGCGCACGGTTACGTCGACGGCTACATGCGCGCGCTGCTCGAGACGGGCGCGACCACGAAGCACGAGCTGCTCGGGGTCGTGGCCGAGGAGCGGGCGCGCGTGAGCGGACCCGCGGTCGGCACCGTCGCGAGCGCCGACGCGGCCGAGGCCGCAGCCTGACGAGCCGCGGTCCGAGCGCCGCGAACGGAACGAGCTCGTGGGCCCCGGGCCCACGAGCCCCCCGCTGCGACTACGGCGCGACGACGCTGACGTTGCCGAGCGCCGACGGCGTCGCCACGCGCCACCAGTTGACGATGCGGGTCCCGCCCGCCAGCTCCACCTGGCGCGAGAAGGCGCCCGCGAAGTGGCCGTCCTGCGGCAGCGTCGTGACCGTCCAGGCATGGGCGCCCTGCGACGGGGTTCCCACCGCGTAGCGCAGCGTGCCCGCCGAGGCGTCCTGGTAGCTCACGTGGATTTCCCCGCCCTGCGTGACGAGGATGTTCGAGTCGTCGCCGACCAGGTGCTGGCCGTCGCTGTTGCCGGCGCCCGTGTCGATCACCTCGGGCGTGCCCGGGGTGGTGCCGGCGGTCACCTTCACGTAATTGACCGCCTCCTCGAGGCCGTCGACGTAGCTCAGGTGGTAGTTGCCATCGAGGTCGATGGCGAGCGACAGCCCGATGCCCTTGTCGCCGGTGTCGGTGCCCGCGCTCTCGCCGTCCGCGATGAGCGTCGTCCACGCTGCCCCCGCCTTGGACGCGACGACCACGTTGCCGTGGATGCGGTCGTAGAAGGCGACGCCGAGGCCGCCCACGGGGTTCGCCGCGAGCGAGACGTAGAGCCCGGTGGCGTCGGGGTAGCTGTCGGTCTGCGTGTTGCCGTACACCGCCTCGCACTGCGGGACGGCGTTGACGAGCACGCAGGACTCGCCGGAGGCGCAGCTCGCGGGGCAATCCTTGCTCTTGTCGAGGCACGTGCCGGTCGACTTCACGCACGTCGTCCCGGTCGCGCAGTAGCGCGCGCGGCACGGCGTGGCCTCGTCGGCCGCGACGTCCTCGAAGGTCCACGTCGCCTGGCTCGCGCCGACCGCGCTGCCGAGCGCCAGGCGGACACCGCTGCGGACCGCGCCGGCGTTTCCCGCCTCGACGAACTGGTAGGCGATGACGGGTAGCCCGTTGACGAACAAGAGCTTGGCGTAGCGGCCGTTGTCGGCCTTGTCACCGCCCACGACCTCCGCGCTCGCCCAGCCCCCGCCCGCGAAGCTCGCGTAGCGCAGCGCATGATGCGTCGCGTCGTAGTAGGCGATGGCCGGTTGGCCGTTCGGGTCGAGCGCGATCGACGTCCACAGGCCGACGTCGTCGCCGGGCTCGGTCTGCCCGCCGCGGAACCCCTGCGGGTCGTAGAGGTTCGCGTTGACGGGGGGCTCGGTCGGCACGCCGTCCACCAGCGTCCACACGACGTCTCCGCCCGTGTAGCTGCCGATCATGAGGTCGCCCCAGGTGAAGCCACCCGCCCAGTCGGCCTCGAGGTAGCCCGCGATCCACACCGTGCCGGCGGCGTCGACGGTCGCCGAGGTGTAGGCGCCGATGAGGCCCGGGTTGAGCGCGACGCAGGTGCCGGTGGCCCGGCAGCCGGTCTCGGCGGTGGTCTCGTCCTCGGCGCAGTTGCAGCCGGCGAACATGCCCGGAACCGTGAGGACGACGAGCGCCAGGGTGAGGTCGCGGACGCGCCGCGCCGCGCCCGCGCGGGGCGCGCGCCCGCGGCGGCCGAGAACGCGCCGTCCGAGCACCGCGCCAACGCCGAGCGCCGCGAGCCACCAGGCCGAGCCGCCGCGCTCGCCCGAGCCCGCGAGCACGCAGCCGCAGCCACCCCCTCCGCTGTCGCCGACCCGGCCGCGGAGCAGGGCCTGCGAGGTCGAGCCCACGTGGCCCGTCTCGTCCTCCGCTTCGACCTCGATGCGGTCGTTGTCGCCCGGGTCGAAGGCCTCGAGCTCGGCCGCCGCGCTCCAGTCGCTCCACGCCTGCCACCGCACGGCGCCGTCGCGACCCGTGCGCCCGAGGCGCACGCGCACCATCGTCGCGTCGCCCGACACGGCGTCGTCCGCGGTCACGAGCACGCTGCCCTCGGCCTGCTGCACGGCGACGAAGGGCGGCGACGAGTCGACGTCGAGCTGGAAGGTGGCCGGCTCGCGGTCGAGGGTGAGCGGGTCGCCGACGACGCGCGCCCGCACGCTCACGACGTGCTTGCCCTCGGTGGAGAGCCACGGGTCGCGCGCCACGAGGCGTCGGTCGCTGCGGAACGGGTGCCACGGCAGGTTGTCGACGCGGTACTGCCACTCCACGCGCTGACCCGCGCTCGCGAGGTCCGTGCCGAGGTCGAGCACGGCCTCCGGCAGCCGGCGCTCGGAGCCGCTCCAGCCGAGGTCGCCGGCGTCGAAGGACACGAAGCCGACCGTGGTGTCGACCGAGGTCTTCGCCTGCACGACCCCGAGGGCTGCGAAGATGCCGAGGAAGCTGTCGCTGCCCTTCGAGAGCTTGCGCAGGCCGGGCGAGCCCTGGCCGTCCACGGTGTCCGGAATGACGAGCGTGAGGCCGAGGCTCGCGAGCGAGCCGTTGAGATCGACGGGCGGGATGGCGCCGCCGATGAACTGCCCCACCATCGACCCCAAGAGGTCCTGGAGCGACGCGGCGATCTTCGTCGGATCCTCGCGCAGCAGGCTCGTCGTGACGACGCCGTTCGAGACGCCGATCTGGTCGATGACGGGCTGCAGGCCGTCGGGCGTGACCACCAGGTTGACCGGCACGTCGAGGTCGAGGCTGGCGGAGAAGGCGCGCACGAAGCGGTCGAGGGACCAGATGTAGAAGTCGAACACCATCTCCTTGGCGGTCACGCGGATGAGCGGGTCCGTCGCGAGGTCGGTCCCGTTGCCGAAGTGCACCTCGGGCGGCTGCTGGGGCCGGATGGCGATCGCGAGCTGCTGGGCCTGCTTCTGCCAGCCGAGCTCGTTCATCGACGGGGCGCCGATGCCGATGGCCACGAGGCTCGAGGTGAGCTGCGGCACGAGGTCGCCCGTGATGCCGAGGCACAGGGTGCCGCTGTTGTAGACCTGCGCCATGAGGTAGTTCGTGAAGCGCTCCGAGAGGGCGAGGCCCACGTGCGGCGCCGGCGGGATGTTGGGGTCGCCCTGCGGCCAGTTCGCGACGGTGTTGGCCAAGAGCTCGTCCGGGATCGGAATCGCGGTCGGCATGGGGAGGCTCGAGATCGGGACGCAGTTCGACATCGGCCGCGCCTCGGAGCCGCCGTAGAAGCCGAGCGTGGCGCCGCTCGCGATCGGGTTGAGGTCGCCCCAGTGGAAGCCCGAGCCGTCGTCGCGCAGGTTGTGTCCGCCCGAAGCGAGGAGGAAGTCGAAGGCGCCCCGGGTGCCCGGCGAGAAGCCCGAGAGCAGGGCGCCGGCGTTCACGTGACCGTCGAGCCCGAGCATGATCGAGGCGCACTCGGCGTTCGCGTCGTTGCCGTAGCGGCACACGCCGTTCACGTCCACGGTGCCCGTCGGGCAGGGCGGGGTCACGGCCGGGTTCGCCTGCTGGCAGAGCTGAGCGTCGATCTGATCGGTGAGCGTCCCGATGAGCGGGTCGATCAGCATGGGCAGGATGATGCCCTTCAGGGCGTTCAGGATCGAGGCGTCGAAGCCGCCGCAGAAGTGGAGCGAGCCCTCGAGCGTGTTCTGGTCGATGTCGACGGCGTTGACCTTGACCTTGGAGTAGCCGAACCGGGAGTGGTTGGGGTCGGCGTCGATCTCGACCGAGATGTCGACGTTGAGCGGGATGTTGGCGAAGGTCTGGGCGTTGTTCGGGCAGGCGCCGTTGCCGTTGAGCACGCCGACGATGTTGCTCTCGACGCAGCCGAGCAGCGGCACGCAGAAGTAGACGATGTTGATCGGCAGGCTCTGAAGCCGGATGGGCAGCGGGCCCTGGATCCGGATGTCGTGCGGGTTCTCGCTCGTGATGGCGAGTTGCGCGTTGGCGATGTCGACCTCCGCGACGCATTTCGGCGGGTTCGCGTTCGGGTCCGCGCCCCCCTGGCACACCGCGTAGTCGATGCCGAGCTGGCTACCCGAAGTCTCCGGGACCTCGAAGGTCATGACGCCGGCGCCGCCGCCGATGAGCGTGGCCGCGAGGGTGCCCACGTTGTCCTGCAGGAACTGCAAGCCGGACTGGGTGAGTCGCACGGCGGCGGCGTTCTCGATGCGCTTGCTCGCGTCGAAGCCACCGGGCAGGGGCTCGAGCCCGCCGCACGCGCAGCCGCTCGAGCAGCCGCCGCCGGCACAGCCGGCGAACACGAGAAGGACGAGGGCAATGACGAGTCGCTTCAACAAGCGAAGCATGGCGGACACCTCCGAGCGCGACGGCCTGCGAGTCGACACGCGAGCGTGCGCTAGCCGCCATGGTATGCGCCGGCCCCGGCTCCGCGCAACGGCGGCCCGTGTCGCCCGGTCGCTTTTGCGCGCCCGCGAAGCCCGGCGCGGGGAGCGGCGAGCGGCGAGCGGCGCGGCGCACGGTGAAGGGCGGGGAGGAAGCACGGGCGCCGCTACGGCGGTCGTTGTCTAGGAGGGCGCGCTGTCGTAACATGGCCAATTGACCTCCCGGACGCCCGCTTGATGAGCGACGACGACGAGAAATACGACGATCTCGAGGCGACGCGCGTGTCGGACCTCGACAAGCTGCGGGCCGAGCTCACGCGCCGCTCGCAGCGCGACCGTGCCTATCTCATCGTCCTCGCCGGGGTCGACGTCGGCAAGATGTTCAAGCTCGGGGAGGGCCAGACGACCATCGGTCGCTCGCAGAAGGCCGACATCCGCCTCGACGACGACTCGATCTCGCGGCTCCACGTCAGGGTGACGCTCGCCGGAACCTTCGTGGAAGTCGAGGATCTGCAGAGCTCGAACGGCACGATGGTCAACGGCGAGCGCATCGCGAAGCACGCCCTCAAGGACGGCGACAAGATCCGCGTGGGCGAGACCACGATCCTGAAGTTCACCTTCCACGACCGGCTGGACGAGAGCTTCCAGCAGAAGATGTACAACGCCGCGCTGCGCGATCCGCTCACGCGCGCCTACAACAAAAAGTACTTCCTCGACTCGATCGCGACCGAGGTGTCGTACGCCAAGCGCCACGAGACGCCGCTGTCGCTCATCATGTTCGACCTCGACCACTTCAAGCGGGTGAACGACACCTACGGGCACCCGGCGGGCGACCAGGTGCTCATCGAGATCGCCGCGGTGGTGCAGGGCATGTTGCGGGCCGAGGACGTCTTCGCCCGCTACGGGGGCGAGGAGTTCGTCGTGGTCCTGCGCGGCATCACGCTCGCGAACGCCGGCCTTTTGGCCGAGCGCCTGCGCGCCGCGGTCGAGGTGGCGCCGATCGTGTCGGACGGCAAGCGCCTGCCGGTGACGGTGAGCGTCGGCGTGGCGTGTTTCGAGCCCCACCAGGAAGATCCGCGCGGCCTCATCGCCGCCGCGGACGAAGCCCTCTACGCGGCCAAGCACGCGGGCCGGAATCGGGTCATGCTCAAGTACCCGCCCGGCACGGCTCCGCCCTAGCGGCCGGCGGGCGACGTCGACCCGAGTTTCCGAGCGCCGCGAGGTAACGATGGACCTGCCTGCCGAGCCCCGTCTGCGTTGGTTGCTGCGCGTGAGCGCGCGCCTCCTCGGTGCCGGCGCCGAGCCCGTGAGCGGCCTCGTGCTGCCGAACGCCGAGTTCTTCCCGGACGCCTTCGACGGCACGGGAGCCGCCGTGGGCAAGCTCCTGTCGCGGCTCGCGGGCTACGCGGGTCTACCCGAGACCGAGCTGCGCCTCGGCCTCGCGAGCCCCGAGGGCGAGGAGGGCGGCGGGAGCTGCGGCACCGGCGCCTGCTGCGGCTCGGGCGGCGGCCACGGGCACGGCGACGACAAGCCGCGCGCGCGTGTCGAGCGCGGCTCCGACGGAGCGTACGTCGTGAACGTCCAGGCGGCCGAGGCTCGCCACCCGACGGTGCTCACGACCGCGCTCGTCCAGGGGGTCGCGGCCGTGTTCTGCACCGAGGTCGGCGTTCTTTCGACCTTCGCGCCGGCCGAGATCGCCGGCGCGGTGGAGGTCGCCGGCGCGCTGCTCGGCTTCGGGGTCCTGCTCGCGAACGGCGCGCACATCCTGCAGCGCGGCTGCGGCGGGGTGAAAGTGGTGCGCGCGACGCGGCTGCCGCTCGACGAGCTCGCCGTCGCGACCGCGATTCAGTGCGAGCTCTTCGGCACGCCCGAGCGGGCCGCGCGCGCCGAGCTCGACCCGACGCCGCGCACCACCTTCGACGGCGCCGTCGCGTGGGTACGGGCGAACCGCGGCATCGTGCGCCTCGTGCGCACCGACACCGCAGCCATCGAGGCGGACAGCTACGCCCTGCACGAGGGCCGGAGCTGGCTCGGGCGCGTGTTCGGCATCGGGCGGGCGCGCGGCGCCTCGGTGCCCACCGACGACGATCTCGCGGCGCTCGAGCGCGAGCTCGCGCCGGGCAGCGGCCGCGGCGTGGCGAAGCCGAAGGCCGCGCCGGCGGATGCGGCCCGCCAGAAGCGCCTCGCGGAGCTGCGCGCGCTCGTGGACGAGTCGCTCGACGGCTGAGCGCGCCGCACCCGCGCCCGGCTAGCGCGTCGGGGGCTCGAGGACGCGTACGCCGTCGGCCTCGCTCACGAGCACGACCGAGGCCATCGCGAGAAAGAGGCCGTGGTCGAGCACGCCCGGGATGCGGCGCAACGCCGCGTCGAGCGCGCGCACGTCGCCGATGGGGCCGAAGTGCCCGTCGACGATGTGCTGGCCGTTGTCGCTCAGGAAGGGCGTGCCGTCCGGGCGGCGGCGGAGCTCGGGGCGGGCGCCGAGCGCGCGCAGGGCCCGGCTCACGGGCGCGAGCGCGAACGGTACGATCTCGATCGGGATCGGCGTGCGCGCGCCGAGGCAAGGCACGAGCTTGTCGGGCGTCACGAGCACGACGAAGCGCCGCGCGGCGGCGGCGACCACGCGCTCGCGCAAGAGGGCCCCGCCGAGGCCCTTCGTGAGGTCGAGCGCCGGGCTCACCTCGTCGGCGCCGTCGACGGCGACGTCGAGCTCCGCGACGTCGTCGAGCGTCGCGAGCGGGATGCCGAGCTCGCTCGCCAGGGCCTCGGAGCGCACGCTCGTCGGCACGCCGTGGATCGCGAGGCCGGCGGCCACGCGCAGGCCGAGCTTGCGGATGAACGCCTCGGCAGCCCGCCCGGTGCCGAGGCCGAGCGTCATGCCGTCCGCGACGAAGCCGAGCGCGCGCTCGGCGACGCGCCCGAGCGCCACGGGATCGGCGCCGTTCGGCGCGTTCGCCTGGGCCGACTGGGAGACCGACGAGTCGCTCATGACGGCCCCATGCACCGGACCTGGCTCCGGCGGCAAGGGCCTTGCGCGGCGCCGCTCGGGGGTGGCCGGGACGCGCGGGCCGGTGTACGACCGGCGGAGCATGAGCCACCGCGACCCCGCCCTCGTCTACCTCGAAAACAACTTCGAGCGCACGCTCGGCGACCTGATGGATCTCGTCCGCATCCCGAGCGTGTCGGCGGTGCCGGCCCCGGATGCCGACATGCAGCGCAGTGCCGAGGCCGTGGCCGCGTGGATGCGGCGCATCGGGCTCGAGCGCGTCGAGCTCTTGCGCGTTCCGGGCGCCCATCCCTACGTCTACGGCGAGTGGCTGCGCGCGCCCGCCGGCGCGCCCACGGTGTTGCTCTACGCGCACCACGACGTGCAGCCCGTGGGGCGGCTCGGCGAGTGGAAATCGCCGCCCTTCGAGCCCGAGGTGCGCGACGGGCGCGTCTACGGCCGCGGCGTCGTGGACGACAAGGCGGGCGCGGCCGTCCACTTCGCCGCCATCGAGGCGTATCTCCGCTCCGGCGGCCTGCCGATCAACGTCAAGGTCCTCATCGACGGCGAGGAGGAGGTGAGCTCGGAGCACCTCGGTCCGCTGCTCGAGACGCACCGCGAGCGCATGGCGGCGGACCTCATCGTGCTGACCGACACGGCCAACCTCGCCGCTGGCGTGCCGTCCATCACCTACGCCCTGCGCGGCATCGTCATCGTGGACGTCGAGGTGGCGGCGGTCGATCACCCGCTCCATTCCGGGATGTGGGGCGGCCCCACGCCCGACGCGCCGCTCGCCCTGTGCAAGATCCTCGGCGGCTTGCTCAAG
Source organism: Myxococcales bacterium (assembly GCA_016212965.1). Classification (GTDB taxonomy): domain Bacteria; phylum Myxococcota_A; class Polyangia; order Polyangiales; family Polyangiaceae; genus JACRDA01. Next base: position 3,585 of record JACRDA010000259.1, on the reverse strand, counting down.
GACGACGGCAGCATCGACGTGGCCGGGCTTTACGACAAGGTGCGTCCCCTCGGTCCGCGCGAGCGCGCGCGCCTCGCGGCGTTGCCCTTCGACACCGGCGAGTTCCGGCGCGACGCCGGCGTGCTCGCCGGGGTCGGCATGGCGGGCGAGGCGGGCTACTCGACCTACGAGCTCTTGTGGCTCCGCCCGTCGCTCGACGTGAACGCGCTCGAGGCGGCACCGCTCAAGGGCGCCTCGAACCAGATCGTCCCCTCCGCACGAGCGCGCGTCGGCATCCGGATCGTGCCCGACCAGGACCCCGACGAGGTCGCGCGCCTGCTGTGCGCGCGCCTGACGGCGAGCCCTCCCTGGGGTGTGCAGGTGACCGCCACGGTGAAGGCGGCGGCCGGCTGGTGGATCACCGACCCCGAGGGACCGGCCTTCGAGGCGGCGCGCCGCGCGCTCGAGGCGGGCTTCGGTGCCAAGGTGGCGTTCATCGGCTGCGGCGGGTCGATCCCCTTCGTCGAGCCGTTCGCACGCGTGCTCGGAGGCGTCCCGGCGCTGCTCGTCGGCCTCGAGGATCCCGCGTGCAACGCGCACAGCGAGAACGAGTCGCTGCTCGTGAGCGACTTCCACAAGGCGCTCAAGAGCGCCGTCTACCTGTACGACGAGCTGTCGCGTCTGCCGAAGCGGTGAGGCTCGGCGCGGCGCGCGTCAGAACGACGACGACAGCGTCAGTCCGGCGACGCTCGGCCCGAGCAGGGGCGCGAGCTGGGTCTTCGGGGGCTCGGCGGCCGAGCTCGTGGCGGTCACGAAGTGCCACACGAGGCCGCCGACCACGGCCGCGGCGCCGATGCCGATGAGCGCACCGCCGGCCGCGACCATCGTCCGGCCCTGGTTGCCCTTCGAGGCGGTCTCCTCGGTGCAGTTGACGCGCGCCGGGCACTCGGCGTCGGCGTCCGAGACCTTGCCGGCACCGATGGGCGCGAGAATGACGCCGGTGAGCACCGCGGCGCCGCCCACTCCGACGAGGACCCACGGGCCGACGTTGGGGCCGCCGTCCGGCGAGGGCCCGTCCGGCACGGGCACGGGCACTGGGGGCGGGGGCGGGGGCGGGGGCGGGGGTGGGGGCTTCGGTGCGAGCTCCGCCTTCAGGTTCTTCACCTTCTCGACGATGGTCGGGTCGGCGTCCTTGCCCATGCGCTGCACGTAGGTGTCGAAGGCCTCGACGGCGCTCTCGATCATGCCCGAGCCGGGCTTGAGCGCCGCGAGCTTCTCGTAGGCGTTGCCGATGTTGATGAGCAGCGGGTGCGCGCGGCAGTCGAAGCGATACGCGTCCATCCACGTATCGATCGCCTTCTGGTAGGCGCCCGTGTCGTAGTAGCTCTTGGCGGCCGAGTGGAGGCCCTGGGCCGCGGTGACTTCCTCGTCCTTGGGCTCGCGCGTGCAGGTCGGGTAGGGGTTCGCGGCGAGCGCCGAGCCGATGCTCAGCACCAGCGCCGCCGCGATGCCGGTGGCGAGCCTGCGGGAGGGCCTGGGGGCGAAGCTGCGACGGAGCGATGTGCGCATGTTCGACTCGGCCCGCACAGGCGGGCGGACGCTTCGGGTGATACTAGTGCGCGCACCCGCCGGCTAGCAAATGCGTGGGGTCGGCGCGCGCGTCGTCGTCGGCCGGGCGTGTCGTCGTCGGCGTGCGCGCGCGCCCGATGGGACGGGACAGTCGGCGGGCTCTGGGCTAGCTTGCGGAGCGGGGCATGTTACCGACTCGAGAGCAGATCCTCATCGTCGACGACGAGGCGAACCTACGGCGCGTCCTCGCCGCGCAGCTCGGGCGCGACGGCTACGAGGTGCACACCGCCGAGGACGGCGAGGCCGGGCTCGCGTTCCTGAAGGAGCACCACGTCGACCTCGTCATCACCGATCTGCGCATGCCGAAGCTCGGCGGCATGGATCTCCTGCGCGCCGCGCTGCGCGAGGACCCGACCCTCCCGGTCGTCATCCTGACGGCCCACGGGACGGTCGACAACGCGGTCGAGGCCCTGAAGACCGGTGCCTTCGACTACCTGACGAAGCCCTTCGATCAGGACGAGGTGCGGCTCATCGTGCGCAAGGCCCTGCGCACGCGCGACCTCGCGAGTCGCGACGCCACCGACCAGGGCGGCGTGAGCGCGGTGGGCGGGGCGCGCTACGGACTCATCGGCTCGAGCCCTCAGATCCTCGAGCTCTACGCCCTCATCGAGCGGGTCGCGGACACGCCGACCACGGTGCTCATCACGGGCGAGAGCGGCACGGGCAAGGAGCTCGTGGCGCGTGCGCTCCACCACAACTCGGGGCGCGCGAACCGGCCCTTCATCAAGGTGAACTGCGCCGCGATTCCGAAGGACCTGATGGAGTCCGAGCTCTTTGGCTACGAGCGCGGCGCCTTCACCGGCGCCGTCGGCAGCAAGCCGGGCCGCTTCGAGCTCGCCTCGGGCGGCACGCTGTTCCTCGACGAGGTCGGCGAAATCCCGATCGAGATGCAGGTCAAGCTCCTGCGCGTGCTGCAGGAAAGCGAGTTCGAGCGCGTCGGCGGCATCAAGACCCTGCACGTCGACGTGCGGCTCGTGGCGGCCACCAACCGCGACCTGAAGCGCGAGATCGGCGTCGGCGCCTTCCGCGAGGACCTCTACTACCGGCTCAACGTCGTCCCGATCGCGCTCGCGCCCCTGCGCGAGCGCCGCGGCGACATCGCCGAACTCGTGACCTTCTTCATCGCCAAGTTCAACAAGCGCTTGAAGAAGAGCGTGCAGTCGGTCGAGCCCGCAGCGCTCGAGGTGCTCCGCGGCTACGCGTGGCCCGGCAACGTGCGCGAGCTCGAGAACCTCATCGAGCGCGCGGTGCTGTTCGCCGACACCGCGAGCATCCGCGAGGCCGATCTGCCCGGCGAGGTCGCGCGCGGCTCGGCGCCGCCGGCCGAGCGCAGCGAGCCGGGGACCGACGGCGCGCTCGGCGGCGACGGGTTGAAGGAGCAGGTGAAGGCGGCCACCAGCCGTCTCGAGCGCGACCTCATCGAGCGGGCGCTCGAGCAGACGAGCGGCAACGTGACGCACGCGGCGCGCCTGCTCAAGATCTCGCGCAAGGGTCTGCAGCTGAAGATGAAGGAGCTCGATCTCCGCGAGCGCGAGGACGGCTGAGCGCGGCTCGGCAGCGGCCGAAGCCTGCTCGCGCTGCCGGCGGGGGGCTCGCGTGTGCCATAATCGCCGACCGATGACCCGTCCCGCCCTCCTCGCCGCCCCGCTCGCCACCGGCCTCTTGCTCGTCGGTGCCGCGCTCCACCCAGGGTGCAAGAACACGGACGGGTTGGCGCCTCCCGTGCGGACGCCGTGTCCCAACGTCTACCCCGTCGCGGGTGGGGCGTGCCCCGAGGCCGGGATGGTGTGCAGCTACGTCGACGTATCCGGCTGCCAGGCCTACTACGCGGCGACCTGTGGCAGCGATCTCCGCTGGACCCTCGAGCTCCCGTCGTGCGGGGGCGCCGGCGGCGGCGGTGGCACGGGCGCCGCTGCCGTGGGCGGTGGCGGCGCGGGTGCCCACGCCACGGGCGGTGGCGGCGCGGGCACCGGCGGC
>JACRDA010000258.1 GCA_016212965.1 Myxococcales bacterium | reverse complement strand
GCCGGCGGCGCGGCGGGCGCGGGCGCCGGGGGCCGCGGCCCGGCACAGCCTGGCTGGTCGGGCGCCGCACCGGAGGCGCCGGTCGCTCCGCCGCAGCAACCGGGGATGCCGGCCGGCTATGGCGCCTACGCCGTGCCCGGCCCCGCGGGCGTCGGTTCGAGCGGTGGGCCTCCCCAGGCGTCGTATCCGCTGCCCACCGCGGGCGCGCACGCACCGGCGGCCGCCGCGCCGCCGGCCGCACCGGCGCCTGCCGCTCCGCCCGGTGGCGGGTCGGTGTCCGTCTACGACAGTGTCGCGCGCTACGCTGCCTTGTGCGCAGCGCTCGCGGTCTTTCCCGAGCGACGCGCGTCGGCGCGCCTCGAGTACGGCATCGCGGACGACGCCGCGCACGCCGCGCTCGACGACGTGTGGCAGGAGCGCTTCGAGGAGGACCCCCAGCAGCTTGCCAAGTGGGAGCAGTTCGTCGCCTCGTTCCGCGCCTCGCTGGAGCGCGCGCGATGAGCGCCGGGGACGACGCGCGCGCCGCCCGGCTCGAGTTGCTGCGCCGCCTGAACCGCGGCTTCGCCGAGATGGTCCCCCACAACCGGGCGCTCGGCATGGAGCTCGTGTCGCTCGACGATGCCGACGCGGTGATGCGCCTTCCGTACGCTCCGCACCTCGTCGGCAATCCCGACACCGGCGTGCTCCACGGTGGCGCCGTGAGCTCGCTCATGGACGCCTGCTGCGGGGCGGCCGTGTTCATGGCGCTCGCGGAGCCCGTGCCGATTGCGACCCTCGATCTGCGCATCGACTACCTGAAGCCCGCGGCCCCCGGACAGGACGTCATCGCGCACGCCTGCTGCTACAAGGTCACGCGCAACGTCGCCTTCGTGCGCTCGGTCGCGTTCCACGACTCCGAGGCCGACCCCATCGCCTCCGCCGTCGGCGCCTTCATGCTCGCGACCCGGCTCGGTCACTGGCAACGCGGGGCGGGCACGTGAACGTCGCCGAGCGCATCGCCGAGGCGCGGCGCACGCGCGACCTCGCGGCTCTGACGGACGCCGTGCCGTACGCCGCGTTCCTGGGCTTCTCGCTGACGCTCCTCGACGGCGAGCTCGTCGGCAAGATGCGCTACGCGGACCACCTCATCGGCAACCCCGCGCTCCCGGCGCTCCACGGCGGGGCCATCGGCGCCTTGCTCGAGTCGACCGCGATCTTCCAGATCCTCTGGGACGCCGAGACGATCGTGCTGCCGAAGACCGTCAACATCACGGTGGACTACCTGCGCTCCGGTCGGCCGCTCGACACCTTCGCGCGCGGCATCATCACGAAGCACGGCCGGCGCGTCGTCAACGTGCGCGTCGAGGCGTGGCAGGAGGACCGCACGCGGCCCATCGCACTCGCGAACGGACACTTCCTGATCCTGCCCGGCGACGGTTGATCGCGTCGGCGCGAAAAGCGAGACGCCCGCGAGCCTCCGGGCTCACGGGCGTCTCCAGGCTCACGCGGCCTGGGCCGCGCGGGTTGCGCTCACATGGCGCTCACCATCCCTGGGGGCAGTTGCCTCCTTCCACGCACACCACCAGGCTCGCGACGCCCTGGTAGAGGCAGCATTGGTCGAAGTTGTTCTGGCACGAGCTGTCGCAGGGGCAGCTGTTGCATCCGACCCCGACGCGCCACGGCCGGCAGTTGCCGAACACACACACCTCGTCGGCCGCGCACACGACGTCGGCGCCCGCGCAGCCGCCGCAGTGAAGCGGGTCGTTCTCGGTGTCCACGCAGGCGCCGTTGCAGTTCTGCAGGTTGCCGCCACCGCAGCTCTGCACGCACTGCCCGCCCGCACACACCGGCGTCTGACCACCGCAGGCGAGGTTGTTCGGGCCGCAATGCTGCGGGTTCGAGCTCGGATCGATGCACGCGCCGTTGACCGACACGAGGCCCGGCTTGCAGTTGCAGCTCCCCGTCACGCACACCTCGGAGGCAGCGCATTGGATGTTGCAGTTGCCGCAGTGCTGCGGGTCCTCGGAGGTGTCGGTGCAGCGGTTGTTGTTGCCACAAGCGTCCAGCGCGCCGATGCAGCCACAGGTGCCGTTGTCGCAGGTGCCGTAGACCTGGTCGCACTGGTTGTCGCAAGTGCCGCAGTTATTCGGATCGAGGGCCAGGTTCGTGCACACGCCGTTGCACTGTGTCTCGCCGGGCACGGCGCAGACGCACTGGCCGCTCACGCAGGCCGAGTCGAACGAGCACTTGTTGCCGCAACCGCCGCAGTTGTTGGCGTCGTTCGAGAGGTTGACGCACCCGAAGATCGGCCCGCAGTTGACGTTGTTCGCGGCGCAGACGCACACGCCGCTCGTGCAGGTGCCGCCCGGTCCGCAGGTCTGGCCGCAGGCGCCGCAGTTCTCGTTGTCGTTCGACAGGTTGGCGCACACGCCCTGGCCGATGCACTCCACGGTGCTCGGCGGGCAAGCTCCGCAGACCCCGGCCGTGCAGGTCTGGCCCTGCAGGCAGGCGGTCGTGCAGTCGCCGCAGTGGCCCGGGTCCGTCTGCGTGTCGAAGCAGCCGTCGGCGCAGACGTCGAGGTTGTTGGGGCAGGTGCACACGCCACTCGCGCAGGTGCCGCCCGCGCAGCTGATGCCACAGCCGCCGCAGTTGGCCGGATCGTTCGAGACGTTGGCGCACACGCCCTCATCGAAGCACGCCACCGTGTTGGGCGGGCAGGCGCTGCATAGCCCGTTCGTACAGGTCTGACCGCCGAGGCACGCGTTGCCGCAGGACCCGCAGTTCTGCGTGTCGGTCAGCAGGTCGGCGCAGGCGTTGCCGCACTGGTCGAGGCCGGGCTCGCACACACAGGCGCTGTTCAGACAGATCTCGCCGGTGCCGCAGGCGTTTCCGCAGCTGCCGCAGTTGTCGGGGTCGCTCGCGGTGTACACGCACCCGGAGCCGGCGCAGAACTCGAGGGGCAGCTGGCAGTCCGTGCTGCCGCCCGCTCCTCCGCTGGAGGTTGTCGTGGTCGCACCACCACCGCCGCTCCCGGTCTTGTTCTCGTTGTCCGACCCGCAGGCCACCCATGCGCCGGCGGCACATAGCGCCCCGAGGGCGTACACCCATATCAAAGCTTGCTTCTGCAAAGTCATTCGCACAGCCTCCATTCGTCGGTCTACCGTAGCTCCACCGCAGCTTCGCATTCCCGGTCACATTCGTACAGGTATGCCGGCCGGTGGCGCTGGCAAAGCGTGTTCCTTCGGTACACGTCTACGGGTGCGGACAGGGCGCAGTCCGCGCCGGGCAGGGTCCGCCGGGCGCGCGGCTCCGGGCGACGGGCTCCAGGCTTCAGGCCGGTAACTCGCGCCTCTGGATCCGCACGAACTCACCCTCCGGGCGAATCTACCGCCAGTCACGAGCGCGCGGATTCCCGCCTGACGCCCGTAGTCTGGAGCCTGGAGCCCTCGCGCGCAGCGCGATCTCCTCGCTCAGGGCCGCTCGCAGATGTAGTTCAGCTGCTGGTCGCACGCCTCGGTGCGCCACTTGCCGCCGTTCTCGGCCTCGACGCAATCGGCGTTGTTGGTGTTCTGCGAGCTGTTGTTGGGCTCCGTGGCATCCCAGTTGGTGAACGCGCCGAGCGGAACCTCGCCCATGGCTCCGAGGTCCCAGACGTACGACCCTTCGACGAGCCAGTCGGTGAGCCCAATCCACGTCTGACCGGCGACCATGAGGGGCGCCACCGAGGTCTGCTCGGCCGCGTCGGTTATCTCGAGCAGGTGCGCCCCGATCTGGACGCAGCGCTGACGCGCCTCGAACCAAGTGCGCTGCTGGGCGCCGCCCTGTCCGGCAAAGAGCATGTAGCAGTGGCCGTTGGTGATGACGTTGAACGTGCCCTCGAAGCACTCGCGCTCACAGGTGGCGTTGCAGCCGTCGCCGTTGAGGAGATTGCCGTCGTCGCACTGCTCGACGCCAATCTCGAGCACGTGGTCGCCGCAGCGCGCCAGGACGCAGGAGCTCAGGCAGGCATCCTGGTTGTCGGTGTTGCCATCGTCGCACTCCTCGCCGCCTTGCACGATGCCGTCCCCGCACACGGCAATCGTGCAGTCGTTCTGACAGCCGTCGGTGGCGATCTGGTTGCCGTCGTCGCACTCCTCGGTGCCGATCTGGAGGAAGGCGTCGCCGCAGCGCGCGTTCTGACACAGGGTCGTGCAGGCGTCGTTGTCGGAGAGGTTCCCGTCGTCGCACTCCTCGCCCGGCTGCACCGCGCCGTCGCCGCAGGAGGCGAGCGTGCAGTCCATGCGACAGCCGTCGGTATCGTCGTAGTTGGCGTCGTCGCACGCCTCGGTGCCGAGCTGGACGAAGCCGTCGCCGCAGCGGGCACTCTGGCAGGTGGTCAGGCAATCGTCGTTGCTCGAGACGTTGCCGTCGTCGCACTCCTCGCCATCCTGGATGACGCCGTCGCCGCAGGTCGCGAGCTCGCAGGTCTTGGTGCAGCCGTCGGTCTCGTCGGCGTTGGCGTCGTCGCACTGCTCGCGACCGATGTACACGAGGCCGTCGCCGCACTTGGCGAGCTGGCACGCGTTGGTGCACGAATCGTTGTCGTCGACGTTGCCGTCGTCGCAGGCCTCCCCCTCGTCGTCGTCTTTCACGCCGTCGCCGCAGACGGGTGCGTTGCAGCCAGCGGGACCGACCACGGCCCAGCCGAGCGCAGCCAGGGACGTCACCGCGAAGAAGCCAAGTCGAAGTCTCACGTACATGTCGCCATTCTCCTTGCCAGCCAGAGTCACGCTCCCGATCCCGGTGGGACACGGAAGTCGCCGTCACGGGCCAGAGTAAGGGACGGGAGCGTCCGTGGGCGGTCCGTGCGCTCGTAGGGCCGCCATTCCGTGTTCCCGTCGAACACGCGCGCCGGAGCGGGACCGCGCCGGTTCAGCTCGCAGCGGTCGGCAGGAATGGCAGCGAGCGCCCGATGCCGTCGAGCAGTGCATGGAGCACGAGCGCGGGCGTGAGGGACAGCTCGGCGGGTGCGGACTCGCCCCGGGCGCGCGCCTCGAGCAGGCGCAGCGAGCTCGACTCGAGCAGCGCCTCGAGCGCGGGCGTCGAGTAGTGCAGCGTCGCGCCCTCGGACGCGCCTTTCGTGGGGCGCAGCTCGTGCGTCGCGCCGGCGAAGCGGCCGCGGATGGCGAGCGCGCCGTCGCGGCGCCACAGCTGGAAGGCATTGTCCTCTTGCGCGTCGAACTCGCCGCGGTGCACGTAGAGGCGCGGCTTCTGGCGGTAGGGCTCCCCCGCGGTGGGGCAGAAGGTCGTGCAGTTGCCGCACTCGTTGCAGAAGTCGGCGAGCACGGCGACCTGGTACCCCTGTGCCACCTCGAAGGGCGCCCCACCCGCGAGCTCGTAGCGCGCCCCGCTGCGCACGAGGCGCGTGCCGCCGAGCCGGAGCGCGCGCGCCTCGTAAGTGAAGAACGCGAGGTTCGGGCACACGCTCACGCACAGGCTGCACATCACGTCGCAGTCGAGGCAACGCTCGGCCTCGGTGCGCGCCGCCTCGGCCGAGTAGCCGAGCAGCACCTCGGTGAAGTCGAGGCGCGCGGCGGGCTCGCGGTGGGGCGTCGGCACGCGGCGCACGCGCTCGCCGCGCCGGCGCAGTAGATCGACGAAGGGCACCGTGCGCGGCGCGAGCGCTGCCTCGACGAAACCCTCCTCGCGGCGCCGGATCTCGTGGGCGATGTGCTTGCCGTCACCCATCGCCTTGACGATGCTGAGCGGCGACTCGCCGATGACGTCGCCGCCCGCGAAGACCCCGGCGATCGAGGTCTCGCGCGTCGCGGGGTCGACCGCCACGTAGCCCGAGCCGTCGAGGCGCGGCGGCTCGTCGCCGAAGAGGCCGAGGTCGGTGCGCTGCCCGATGGCGCCGAGCAGGGTGTCGGCGCGGAGCTCGACCGTCTCGCCGCTCGGCACCGGGCGCCGCCGCCCCGACGCGTCGGCCGGGCCGAGCGTCATGCGCTCGAGGCGCACGCCGGTGAGGTGCCCGCTCTCGACGACGAGGCCGACCGGCGCCACGAGCTCCATGAGCTCGCAGCCCTCGGCGAGGAGGTCCACGACTTCCTCGCGCTGCGCCGGCATCTCTGCGCGGCTGCGGCGGTAGGCGACCACGACGCGCCCGCTGCCCAGGCGGCGCGCGGTGCGCGCGCAGTCCATCGCCACGTCGCCACCGCCCACGACGACCACGTTCTCACCCAGCGCCGGGGGCGCACCGTCGCGCACCGCGCGCAGGAAGGTGAGGCCGTCGAGCACGCCCGCGGCGTCGTCGGCCGGCAGGCCGAGGCGCACGCCGCGCTGGGCGCCCGCCGCGACGACCACGTAGCGGTAGCCCTGGCGTCGCAGATCGGCGACGGAGCAGTCGACGCCCACCCGTCGCCCGTGCTCGACGCGCACGCCGAGCGACGTGAGAAAGCGCATGTCGCGCTCGATCGGCGCGAGCGGCAGGCGGTAGCTCGGGATGGTGCCCGAGACCTGGCCGCCGCTCTTCGGGTGCGCCTCGAGCACCGTGGTCGGGTAGCCAGCGCGCGCGAGGAAGTACGCCGCCGAGAGACCACAGGGACCGGCGCCCACCACGGCGACCCGCGCCGCCTGGGTCGGGGCGGGCGGCGGCGCGGCGAGCGCGCCCTCGTGGTCCATGATGAAGCGCGTCATCTCGCGGATCGCGAGCGGCTCGTCGTAGTGCGTGCGCACGCAGGTGTTCTCGCAGCGGTGGTCGCAGGCGCGCCCCAGCACCGCGGCGAGTGCGTTGTCGGCGCGCGTGACCGCGACGGCCTCGGGCAGGTTGCCCTCGCGCACGAGCTCGAAGTAGCGCGGCACCTGCTGGCGGATGTTGCACTCGTCCATGCAGGGCGCGTCGATGCAGTCGAAGAGCCCGAGCTCGCGGCGCGTCTTGCTCTTGCCGCGGTGGAAACTGTCGCGCTGGTAGTCCCGGTCGGCGCAGACGAGCTCCGCGTAGCGGGCGAGGTTCGCGAGCGCGCTCGCGACGACGGGCCGCGCCGCGCGCATGGCCGGGGCGGCGAGGGCACGGCCGCGAGCGTCGGCTGGCCACGCGTCGCGCCGGGCCGACTCGACGACGAGCTCCTCGAGCGAGCGCGCGCCGAGCGCGCCGAGCGCGCTCGCGGCGTTGTCCACGTACTGGCGCAGGCGCAGGTAGCCCCCCGACTTCAACAGATCGCTGCAGGTCGTCACCGTGGACATGCCGGTGCGCAGGAGGTGGGCGGCGTTGAAGGCGTCGGCACCGCCCGCGAAGGACATGAGCAGCTCGCCGCCGAAGCGCCGCGCCACCAGGTCGGCGAGGTTCACGGTGAGCGCGTGCAGCGGGCGCCCCGAGAGGTACATCATCTTCTCGCGCGCCGGGAAGACCGGGCGGTGGTTCTCCACCTCGAGCGTGTTCGAGAGCTTGACGCCGAAGGTGACGCCGCGGCGCGCGGCCGTGCTCCGCAGTCCCTCGAGCAGCGGCTGGGCGTCGGTCCACTTGAGGTCGTGCCCGAAGGCGGCGTCGGGCACCGTGACCTGCCGGAAGCCGAGGTCCTGGTTCAGGATCGCGCGCACGCGCTCCGGGCCGAGCAGCGTGGGGTTCAGCTTCACGCTCGTGTGCAGGCCCCAGTGCTCCATCAAGTGCGTGCTGATGCGCCCGATCTCGTCGGGCGGGCAGCCGTGCATGGTGGAGAGCGTCACGCTGTCCGACATGCGCCGCGGGATGGCGAGGGAGCGCACCGCGGGGAAGCGCCGCGCCACCGCCTCGAGGTGCGCGTCGAAGAGCTCGCCCGGATCGCGCATGTGCTCGAGGAACCAGCGCACGTTCGGCTGCTGGATGCCCGCGAGGTCGTAGCCCACGGAGATGTTGAACACGACGCCCGGCCGCCCCGCGAAGCCGAGCGCCGCGTGCAGGGCGTGGACGAGGATCCAGGCGCGGAGGTACTCGTCGAAGGATTCGGCGACCTTGAGCTCCTGCGACCACTCGACGTTGTAGCCCTCGTCCTGCATGTCGATGCAGGGCTTCGAGATCTCGAGCTCGTCGAGCGTCTGCACCGTCTTCAGCTCGATGAAGCGCGCCCCGCAGAGCCACGCGACGACGATGTTCTGCGCCATCTGCGAGTGGGGGCCGGCGGCGACGCCGAAGGGGGTGTCGAGCCGCACGCCGTACACCTCGCGCGCAAGCCCGGGGTCCGCGGCGGGACTCCAGAACAGCTCGCGCGGGATGCCGAAGATGCGGCTCTTCTGCGCCAGCTCGTCGAAGATCCAGTCCACGAGCGCGGACATGGGGATGGGCTGGAACCGGTCGGACACGGGGACCTCCTCTGCGAGCGCCGTCGCGTCCCATGCTAGTCGAGCGGCGCGGATTCTCCGAGCGCCGCCGCACCGCGCCGCTCTCGGGTCCGCCGATCTCGCGTGCGGGACCGAGGTGATGGGCTATGGTGCCCGACGGTGAAGCGCCCGCTGTTCGTCCTGTTCCTGGTCGTGTTCGTCGACCTGCTCGGCTTCGGCATGGTGATCCCGCTCATGCCGCGCTACGCGAAGCAGCTCGGCGCGCCCGTCGAGCTCATCGGGCTCCTGTCGACCGGCTACTCGGCCGCGCAGTTCCTGTTCGCGCCGCTGTGGGGACGCCTGTCGGACCGCGTCGGGCGCCGACCGGTGCTGCTCGTGTCGATCGCGATGACCTCGGCGGCCTTCCTCGCCTACGGCCTCGCCGAGAGCTTCTGGCTCCTGCTCGCGACGCGGCTGTTCGCCGGGGTCGCCACCGCGAACCTCCCCATCGCCTATGCCTACGTCGCCGACGTCACGACCGAGGAGAATCGGGCCAAGGGCATGGGCGTCATCGGCGCGGCGTTCGGCCTCGGCTTCGTGCTCGGACCGGCGCTCGGCGGGATCCTCGCGGGCACGGCCCTCGGGCTCGGGGCGCCGGGCTTCGCCGCCGCCGCGCTCGCGGCCGTGAACCTGGTCCTCGCCTTCTTCATCCTTCCGGAGCCGGCGCGGCGCGACACGCGCGCGCCCGGGGCGCCGGGCCGCTTCGCCCTGCTGCGCCAGCTCGGCGGCGACTCGCACATGGTGCGCCTGCTGCTCTGCTACTTCTGCGCCATCGGCGCCTTCGCGGCCATGGAGAACACCCTGTCGCTGGCGGCCGCCGACCGTTTCGGCCTCGACGATCAGCAGATCGGCTACGTCTTCGCCTTCGTCGGGGTGGTGCTCGTGGTGGTGCAGGGGGGCCTCATCGGGCCGCTCACGCGCCGCTTCGGCGAGAGGGGCCTGCTCGTCACCGGCCTGTTCCTCATGGCCCTCGCCCTGGCCCTCTTGCCCGTCGTGCCCGGCGTGCCCGGACTGCTCGCCGTCATGGTGCCGCTCGCGGCCGGCAGCGGGCTCATGCAGCCATCGGTCACGGCCCTCATCTCGCGGCGCGCCGCCGCGAACGCCCAGGGCGGCGCGCTCGGCGTGGCGCAGTCCGCCTCCGCCATGGGGCGCATCGTGGGGCCCGAGTCGGGCACCTTCGTCTACCAGCTCGCGCCGGCCTCGCCGTTCGTCGGCGCTGCCGTCGTGATGGCCTTCGCGGGCGTGCTCGGCCTCACGCTCAGGCGCCCCAAGCCGCCGCCGCCCTAGCTCTCGTGGGGCGCCCCCCACCCCGCGGGATGCCGACGCCGCGCCCCGGCCTTCCGCGCGGGCGCGCCCCGCGCTAGCGGTGTGCCGTGCAGATCACGGCCGACTTCGACGGCGGGGCGATCGAGGTCCTGCACGGCGCGGATCCGCGCGCCGTCGAGCTCGGGCTGCGCGGCGATACCGGCGCCGACGTCCGGCAGTGGTTCTGCGTGCGCTTCGACGACGTCGCCGGGCAGCCGCTCGTCGTGTCGCTCACGAACGCGGCCGAGGCGACCTACGCCGAGGCCTTCGACGGCTACCGGGTGTGCGCGTCCTACGAGGGCGAGCGCTGGTTCCGCGTGCCGACGCGCTTCGACGGCTCGGTGCTCTGCTTCGAGCACACGCCCGCGGCGGCTAGCGTCACCTACGCGTACTTCGCGCCGTACCCGTGGCAGCGCCATCTCGGGCTGGTCGAGGCGGCCTGCGCCGCGCCGGGCGTGGCGCTCCACGTCCCGGGGCTGAGCGCGCTCGGCCGCCCGATGCACGTTCTCGTGGTCGATGCGCCCGAGGCAGCCCTGCACGAGGCTCGTGCGGCGTCGCGCGCCGCGCCGCGCCGCGTGTGGCTCATCGCGCGCCAGCATCCCGGCGAGACGATGGGGGAGTGGCTCGCCGAGGGCCTGCTCGCGCGCCTGCTCGACGCGACGGATCCGGTCGCGGTCGCGGCGCGGCGTCGCGCGGTGTTCCACGTCGTGCCGAACATGAACCCGGACGGAGGGGTGCTCGGCAACCAGCGCACCAACGCGCTCGGCGCGGACCTCAACCGCGCCTGGCTCGCGCCCTCGGCCGACGCGAGCCCGGAGGTCCTGTGCGTGCGCGCCGCGATGGAGGACTCCGGCGTCGATCTCTTCCTCGACGTGCACGGCGACGAGCGCAACCCCTGGTGCTTCCTCGCAGGCTGCGAGGGCAACCCGGGCTACTCCGAGCGCCTGCGCTTCCTCGAGAACCTGTTCGAGCAGACGCTGCTCGCCGCGAGCCGCGACTTCCAGGACGAGTACGGCTACCCGCGCGACGAGCCGGGCGGCGGGGATCTCCGCACCGCGGGCAACTGGGTGGGCGAGCGCTTCGGGTGCCTGTCGTTCACGCTCGAGATGCCGTTCAAGGACAACGCCAACGACCCCGACCCGCGGCTCGGCTGGTCGCCCACGCGCTCGATGGAGCTCGGAGCCTCGCTGCTCGAGGCCATCCTGGTGTGCCTCGACTGGCTCGACGGCGAGCCGCCCGGCAGCTGAGCGCCCACGGTCGGCGCGCGCTCAGCGCGTGACGAGGAGCGTCGTGCCGGCGTGGCTGGCGTCGCTCGCCACGGCGTACCACTCCGACGGAAGCGCCGGCTCGAGCCAGCCGAAGAGGGCGCTCGCGTCCGCCGGTGTCAGGTTGATGCAGCCGTGGCTGCGCGGACGCCCGAACACGTCGTGCCAGAACGCGCCGTGCACGGCGTAGCTCCCGTCGTAGTAGGCGACGAACGGTACCTCGCGCGTGCGCCAGCCGCCGCCGTTGAGCCGGCCCGACATGTCGCCCGTGAGCCACTTCTGGGCGATGCGGTAGCGACCGGGGGGCGTGCCGAACTCGGCGTCGGGCGCGGCTCCGCTCCTCCCGGGCGACGCGAGCGCCGCGTACACCGGTCGGTCGCCCTCGTACGCGACGAGCGTGCCGGCGTTGACGCCCACGTGCAGCCAGCGCTCGGCGGGACCGACGTCGGGCGGGCGCGGCCTCGTCACGAAGATCCCGAGGTCGCTCGCGCGCGCGAAGCCGCCGTCTGCGAGCGCGACGAAGGGACCTACGAGCGCAGGTGGTGCGGCGAGCGGCAACAGCTCCCGGCGCTCGAAGCGCCCCGACTCGCGCATTGCGCCCGGCACCGGCACCGCGTCCGCGGCGAGGGCGAAGCGCGGGCCCGCCGCGACCGACAGCGCGAAGGGCAGCTCGGGACTGGAAGTCCCCGCGCCGCCGACGCGCGGCAATTCCTCGAGCTCGTCCCTGGGCACGAGCTCGAGCTCCGAGGTGACGACGAAGACGCGTCCCTCGGCGACGAGCTCGGTCGACCAGGCGAGCTTGGCGCCCGGTGGCGCGAGCGGACCGGTGTGGGGCAGATGCAGGGTGGCCTCGCTTGCCGCGCGCTCGGCGAAGTAGCGCGCGAGCGCCGGCGTCGGGGGCGGACCGCTCGGCGCCGGCAAGCCCGCGAGGCGCGCGTCGAGCCCCCACTCGGTCGCGCGCTGCTCGGCGGCCGTGGGGATGCGGTAGTAGCGCGCCGCGCCCCGCGACAGGCCGTAGTGATACGGGTACGCCGCCCCCGGCGGCGGCAAGAGCTCGCGCGCGGCGGCCACGCGGGCGTCGTCGCGCGCGAAGGTGGTGCGCTCCGACGGGCACACGAAGCCACGCGGCTCGAGCGCGTACCACCCCTCGGCGCAGGGGCCGACGTCGGGACCGGTCGCGCGCGCGGGGGCGCGCAGCGGAACCACCTGGCCCGCGCGGAACATCCCGATCCGGGCGGCGTCGGGCCGCGGGGCCGCGTAGATCGCGACGAAGCCGCTGCGAGCCGCGATGTGCGTCGGACCGCTGCTCGGCGCTGCGCTGTCGGCGGCGGGCGGGGTGCCGTCTGCGTCCGGTGGCGCGGCGCGCGCGACGGCGAGGGCGCCAGCGAGGCACCCCGCTGCGCACAGGGCGACCGAGACCGTGGTACGCACGAAGGACGAAGCTAGCGTCTGTACGCCGGTCGAGGCAAGGCTCCGCCGTGCCGCTTTCGGGCTCGCGGCGCCCCCTTGACAACCGGGCGGTCGGCCTTATGCTTGGACCGCTGTCGGGTTCCGGGAACCGCCCAGCTCGCCAGCCACTTCATCCGCGAGGCTCGAGCTGCTCTGCCAGCGCGCATGGTGCGTAGACTGAGTCCAGGCCAGCAAGGGGCATCGTCGAAGAGGACGGGAACGACACATGGCACTCAATGCGTATCTGAAGCTCAAGGGCCAGAAGAGCGGTGAGATCAAGGGCTCGGTGACCCAGAAGGGCCGCGAGAACAAGATCATGGTGATCGCGGTTGCGCACTCCATCGTGAGCCCGCGCGACGCCGCGAGCGGCCTGCCCACGGGCAAGCGCATGCACAAGCCGTACGTCATCACCAAGGAGCTCGATAAGTCGTCCCCGCTCCTCTACAACATGCTCGTCAACAACGAGAACGTGTCGGAGTGGGAGCTTCAGTTCTGGACGCCCCAGCTCGCCGCAGCGGGTGGCGTGGGCGCCGAGAAGCAGCACTACACGGTCAAGCTGACGAACGCGAACATCGCGTCGATCGACTTCCGGATGCTGAACAACAAGAACCCCGAGCTCACGCGCTACGCGGAGTACGAGGAGGTCGCCTTCACGTACCAGAAGATCGAGTGGACGTGGATGGACGGTGGCATCACGGCGCTCGACGACTGGGAGGCGCCCGTCGTCTGATCGCCTAGCGTGCACGGTCGAAGGGCGATCCGGTTCCTCGGAACCGGGTCGCTCTTTGCTTTTGTGCCCGTGCGAGGGTACGCCCCAGCCTCCGCTTGCCCGGGCGGTGGCTGGGCGTCGAGGCGGCGGCTCTGTCCGGCGAGCGACCCCACCCGACGCGGGGGGCTAGCGCTCGGGGTGGAACTTGTCGTAGAGGTCCGCGAAGACGCCCTCGGGGTCGAGACGCGCCTTGGCGGCGCGGTACGCCGGCTCGTCGTAGATCTGCCAGAAGCGCTCACGGCTGTGGTGGTTGCGCGAGATGAGCGTCTTGATCCCGTCGAGCTCGTAGGTCTTGTCCTCGAGCAGCTGCGAGAAGTCGCGCCCCGGCTCGGTGTTGCGCTTGCCGTACACCGCGCAGTCCACGAGCAGCACGTCGCGGAAGCGCGCCGCGTGCTCGCGGGCGACCCACGGGTAGGGCACCGGCACGCGGTAGGGGACGACCCACAGGGGATAGAAGCGGAAGTCGGCCGCGTACCAGCGGAGGAACGTGCGGAGATTCCGCGCGGGGATGAAGACGTCGACGACCACGTCGGGGCGACGCCGCAGGGCGAGGAGCCGCTCGAGGCGCTTCGACCAGCGGATGAGGTTCTCCGACCCGAGCACGTGCTTGCCGAGCAGCAGGCGCACGGGCTTCCACTCGAGCGGCGGCAGCGTGCGCGTGAGCCAGTGGCACTCGGTGTCGTAGCGGAAGAGGTAGTCGGGCGTCGTGAGGTAGTCCTCGTCGCGCCGGCGCGTGCTCTGGTAGTCGATGTCGAGCCAGCGGTAGCTCGAGGTGTACGGCGCAGCGTCGACGAAGCGGCCGAGGCACAGGACGAAGTCTCCCGGCCCCTCGCCGTGGATGATGCCGTCGACGAAATCCTCCTGGCCTTCAGCGACGACGCTGCGCAGGGCCGCGTCGAAGCTCGGCGCGTCGTCGAAGCGGCGGTAGCGGAGGTGTACGTGGCGCTTGGCAGGGACGAGCCGGAGCGTGATGCGCGTCAGGATCGCGAGCGTCCCGTACGAGCCGTGGATCATGTGGAAGAGCTCGGGCTCGAGCTCGGGGCTGCACACGAGCACGCGCCCGTCGCCCGTCACGACCTCGTACTCGGCGCAGGTGTCGTGAAAACCGCCGTGGCGGAACGACATCGACTCGACCGAGCAGCCCGCCACCGCCCCGCCCGCGGTGATGCCCTCGAGCTCGGGGACCACGGCCGGCACGAGGCCGTGGGGCAGGGTCGCCGCGACGAGGGCCGCGAAGGTGACCCCCGGCTCGACGACGCAGCGCGCGGCCCCTACGTCGATGTCGAGGACCTGGTCGAGGCCCGAGATGTCGACGGCGCGCCCCGCGAAGCGCCGGTCGCCGGGCAGCGGGACGAAGTGGTGGACGCCGCCCTTCTGGATGTGGATGGGCTCGCCGCGGCGCACCCTCTCGCGCACCTCGGCCGCGATGGCCTCGACCTTGGCGCGATGGGCTTCGTTCTCGTCGTGAGCCATGCGGCCCTATACCGAGCCCGCCCCGCGGCCGCGACAGCGAAGCGCAGGGCCGCGTTGCGCCGGCGTGCGTCGCCGTCCGACCGGCGCTAAGGACGGGGGGAGCGGCATGTTCGAGGTCTGGTGCACGGATGGGGGCGATCGGCGCGTGGAGGCGAAGTTCCGCCTGCTGCGCGATGCCGTGCGGTTCGTCCGCAGGCACGAGGCCCCGGAGCTGCTCACCATCCGGGCACCGGACGGGCGCTGGCTCGCCATGGCCCGCGGCGAGGACGCGGACGGGTGGATCGCGGATCGCGCGAGCGACGTCCCGCCGCGCAGCACGCCGCCCAGGCAGAGCACGCCGCCCAGGCAGAGCACGCCGCCGCCGCGCCCCGTGAGCGAGCGGAGCGCGCCCCCGCCGCGTAGCGACCCGCCCCCGGCACGCGAGCCTCCCGGACGGCGCGGCTGAGCGCACGCGCCAGCACGCCTCAGTCCACCCAGCGCGCGACGTAGACGTCGGTGTCGCCCGGGGCCGCAGGGGCGGCCCCCCGGCCCACGTCGCGACTCGACGTGAACACGAGGTACTTGCCGTCCGGCGAGAAGCGCGCCCAGCCGTCGAAGCCCGCAGCGTACGTGAGGCGCTCGAGCGCCGGGCCCCCCGTCGCCGTGGCCGGGCCGTCGGGATCGACCCGAAAGAGCTCGAAGTCCCGCGCTGCTGCGCCCGTGGTCGCGCCGACGGCCTCGCGGTCCGACGCGAACACGAGGCGCCGCGAGTCCGGGAAAAAGGCCGGTCCGACGTTGAGGCCCGCTGCAGCCACGACCGCGACCGGGTGCTGGCCGGCGCTGCCCGCGACGAAGATGCCGAGGGCGGCCGGGCGGGGCGCGGCCGCGCTCGGCTGGGTACCCCTCGGGCCGCGGGGGCGCTCGAGCGCCTCGGGCGCGTCGGCCGCACCGTGCCAGGCGAGGCGCGTCCCGTCGGGCGAGAAGGCCGCCATGCCGTCGTAGCCCGGGCGGTCCGTCAGCCGGCGCGGCTCGGCGTCCCCGATCGTCCAGAGGTAGAGCTCGGGGTTGCCGTCGCGCCCGCTCGTGAAGGCGAAGGCGCGCCCGTCGGGGCTGCGCGCGAGCTCGCTCGCGTCCGCGCCGAGCGCGCCCACGGGTGTGGCGCCGGTGGCGGAGCGGGTGCCGCTCGACCGGCGCGGTGCCTCGAAGCCGAGCGAGCGCGCGACGTCACCGCGGCAGTCCGGACCCGGGTCTGCGACGGCGAAGAGCGCGCTGCCGTCCCGGTCGAAGGCGGGTCCGTGGGCGGTGGCACCGACCGGCGAGACGGGCCGGAGCTCGCCGTGCTCGAGGTCGAGCTCTGCGACGCTGCTGCACCCGTCGCCCGCGCCGGCGCTCTCGACGAGCAGCGAGCGCCCGTCGGGCGACCACACGGCGTGCAGGGCGCGCCCGTCGAAGGTCAGGCGGCGGAGATCCGCGAGGTGGCGCTCGCGCGGATCGGCGGCGACGGCCTTGCCCGCGCGGATCGCGAAGGGCAGAAACAGCGGCTCGGCGGTCGTCACCGCGCTCGGCAGGGCGCCGAGCGGCTGCGGCTCGCGCGCCTCGCGGGCGCACGCCACGGGCCCGAGGCACGACGACGCCACGAGCCAGCCGAGGCACGACCGTGTCAGGGATCTGGGGCTGCGCACGCGCGCTACCTTAGCAGAGTCCCGGCGCTGGCGACCGCGGGCGCCGAGGCCGTGCCCCGCCCCGCATTTCGCGGCAGCGGAGGGCCGAATACGCTAGAACTTGGCGTCGCCATGGCATCGCTCGCCCGCCGCTCGCTCGCCCTCGCCTCGGTGCTGGGTGTCGTGGCGGGCGCGGTCCTCGCCGGGCTCGGCGCGGCCAGCTGCGAGGAGGCCGGCAACGGGGGCGCGGGCGGCAACGGTGTCGGGGGCGCGGGCGGGGGCTGCCCCGGCGGAGGACCCGCCCCGCTGTTCACGATCCACATCGAGGCGAGCCACGGCTCCGTGCCGGCCGACACGGCCGTGACCGTGACCTGGAGCGCAGGACTGGAGCCCACGTTCAAGCTCGACGACCCGTCCACGTGGATGACGCTCGAGGACGGCACCAACCTCGTGTGCCGCGTCGCCGCAGACACCGGGCCGCCGCTCGACCTCGCCGAGCTCGTGTGCGAGGCGTGGACCACGGGGGCCACGCTCGTCATGGTCACCGCGACCGGCTTCGTCACGCACGAAGAGACGCTCCTGCCGAAGCTCGTCGACGGCTGCGATCATCCGGTGCCGAGCGAGGTCACGATCACCCTCGCGACCGATCCCGACGCCGGCGCGCCCTGACCGCCCGAGGCACGATGCGGGGCCGCGCACCCCCGAGTCGGTGCCCGCATGCTATGCGAGCACCTGCATGTGGAGACCGCCCGAGCGCATCCGACACCCGCTGCCGGTGGCCCGGGCACCGCGCGTCGAGGAGGCGCAGGCGTCGCTGCTCTTCACCCCGCTGACGCTGCCGAGTGGGCTCGAGCTCGCGGAGCGAACCTGGGTGCCGGCGATGGTGCCGTGGCGCGCGAGCGCGCGGGGCGAGGTGACGCCCGAGGTGCTCGGCTGGTACGCGCGCTTCGCCGCCGGCGAGCCTGGGGTGCTGGTGGTCGAGGCGACCGGCGTGCGCGACGTCCCGAGCGGTCCGCTCTTGCGGATCCACGACGACGGCTTCGTGCCGGGGCTCCGCGAGCTCGTGCGGACGGTGCGCGAGGCGAGCGGCGGTCGCACGCGCCTGTTCATCCAGCTCATCGACTTCCTGCGCATCCGGCGGCGCCCCGAGCGGGAGCGCTTCTTCGTCGAGTTCCTGGCGGTCACGGCCGCGCATCGCAGCGGCCTCGCGGCGGCGACCGCGGAGCCCGCCTGGCAGAGCGCGCCCGAGCCCGAGCTCCGCCGGGCGCTCGCGGCGCTCCCGGACGCGGCGCTCGGCGCGTTGCTCGCGCCGCGCGAGCTCGAGGCGCTCCGCTTCGGTGCGCGCGAGCGCGTGTGGGACGAGCACGAGCCGTCCGTGGCCGCGCTGCCGCGCGTGCTCCCGGGGGCGTTCGCGCGCGCGGCTCGCCGTGCGCGCGAGGCGGGCTTCGACGGCGTGGAGCTGCACTACGCCCACGCGTACACGATGGCGTCCTTCCTGTCGGCGCTGAACGTGCGACGGGACGGCTACGGCGGCGACCTCGCGGGCCGGCTGCGGCTGCCGCTCGAGGTGGTCGCCGCCGTGCGCGACGCCGTCGGCGCGCGCTACACGGTGGGCTGCCGGATGCTGTGCCACGAGGCGATCGCCGGCGGCAGCAGCGTCGAGGACGCCGCCTTCTTCGCCACGCACCTCGCGCGGGCGGGCCTCGACTTCGTGTCGCTCTCGACCGGCGGGAAATTCGAGGACGCGGAGCAGCCGCGCATCGGCGAGGCCGCCTACCCGTACACCGGTCCGAGTGGATACGCCTGCATGCCCACCGTGCGCTCCGACGCGCGCGGGCCCTTCGGTCGCAACGTCCCCGAGCAGGCGCGCGTCCGCGCGGCCGCGCGCGCCGCGGGACTCGAGGTGCCGTTCGTGGTGTGCGGCGGCATCCACCACTTCGACCAGGCCGAGGGCATCCTGGCGCGCGGTGACGGCGATCTCATCGCGGCCGCGCGGCAGAGCCTCGCGGACCCGGACTGGTTCCGCAAGCTGCGCCTCGGGCGCGGCGCCGAGGTGCGGCGCTGCGCGTACACGAACTACTGCGAGGCGCTCGATCAGCGACACGCCGTCGTGACGTGTCGGCTCTGGGACCGGACGCCGCCCCGAGCCGGTGAGCCACCGGTCGCGCAGAGCGCGGACGGACGTCGCCTGGTCGCGCCCGACTGGTCGTGAGGCGCGCCGCGCCGCGGCACCCGGGCGTGCGCGGCGCGGACGGCAGATCGGGGCGCGTGCTGCGCCCCGCGGCGCGTCACTTGATGTAGATCCGCGCCAGCGCGAGACCGGCGCCGCTCGTCGCCTTCATGACGACCTTGCCGGGCGCGCCGATCGGGAACGGGTTCTTGAAGCACTGGCCCTTGCCACCGAGCACTGCTTGCGGTCCGCTCGTCGACGACTGGGCGGCGGTCACGGCCGGTAGCGGCGGCTGCTGGAGCACGATCTGCACGTCGAGCTGGGTGATGCCGACGCCGACGCCGACGACCGTGTAGCACTTGCCCGGCTGGATCTGGAACGGCTGCTCCAGGATCTGGCCCTGCTGGAAGTTGCCCGCGAAGGCGCTGCCGTCCGGCGTCATGCCGGCGACCTCCTTGGCGACGAGCGCGTCGAGAAGGGGCTGGGCCATGGTCGCGCCGGTCGCAGGCACCGGCGTGGCCATGCCCCCCGCCGCGTTCGGGTCGGGCGTCGGAACGGGCGCCGGCGCCGGGGTGGTCACCGGCGGCGCCGTGTACGTGGGAGGTGGCGCCGCAGTCGGCACCACCGGCGGCTCTTCCTTCTTGCAGCCCGCGGCGACGACCAGCAGGGCCGCCCCAACCAGAACCAAGCTCTGTGCACGCTTCATGCTGTCCTCACTTGACGTAGATCTGAGCAGCCGCCAGGCCGGCGCCCGCCGCGGCCTTCATGACGACCTTCGCGGGGCCGCCGATCGGCAGGGGGTTCTTGAAGCAGTTGCCGCGGCCGCCGAGCACGGCCTGCGCACCCTGCGACTGCGACTGCGCTGCGACGTACGGCGGCAGCGGGGCCTGCTGGATCACGATCTGCAGGTCGAGCTGCGTCACGCCCATCCCGGCACCGACGACCGCGTAGCAGCGGCCGGCCTGGAGCTGGAAGGGCTGCTCGAGGGTCTGACCCGGCTGGAAGTTGGCTCCGAACGCGCCGCCTTCCGGGCTCATGCCGGCGGCCTCCTGGGCCGCCATGCCCTGCAGGAGCGGCTGCACCACGATGAGCGCGCCGCCCGGCAACGCCTGGGCGCTGCCGCCGGACGAGCCGGCGTCGGGCGCGGGCATGCCGGGGATCGGGAACGGGAAGGGGCTCGTCGGCGCGGGCGCCGTCGCGGGCGGCGCGCCCGGAGCGGGGTAGCCGCCAGGAGCCGGGTAACCGCCGGGCGCCGGATAGCCGCCGGGGGCAGGATAGCCGCCGGGAGCGGGGTAGCCACCAGGCGTGCCGCCGGGGTAGCTGCCAGGGGCCGGATAGGTCCCCGCCGGGTAGCTGCCGGGGTAGGTCCCGCCCTGGTACGAGCCCGGGGGCATCGTCGACGGGTCGTTCGGGTCCTGGCTGTTCTTGTCGCACCCGAGACCGAGCGCGCAGGCGAATGCGGCGGCGGGAACCACGAAGGCGAGACGCATGGGCTGAACTCCTGCCGGCGGGGGCTGCGCTCCGCGACCGCCCGTGGGAGGCGGCGAGCGCGTCGCGCCCCGGGCCGGAACCGGGGGGCGCGACGGGCGGTTTTACACGATGCGGGGCGACGACGCGAGCTGCGTCGCCTGGAGCGCAGGGCAGGACGCCCCGCTCCACCCGAGCGGACGCGCCAGGGCCGTCGCAAGGCTCACCGGAGCACGTCGGCGACGTAGGCGTCGCGTGTCCCGACGGCGGCGTCACTCGCTCTGCCACATGCCTTCGGCGACCCGGTCCATGAGCGCGTCGAAGCGGGCGCCGTCGAACCCCGCTCCGCTCGCGAGCCAGTCGGTGTGGCCGCCGGGGCCCGGGAAATGTCCGACGACGTCGAGGTGGTCGCCGAGGCCGACCCACACGAGCTCGCCCCAGAGCTGCGAGCGCAACGGCACCACGCCGTCGCTCGCGTCCGCCGGAGGCACCGCACCTAGCGCGCGCGCGAGGATGCCGTCGGCCCGACCGTCTTGGGGGGCGCACGGGTAGCGGGCATCCTGCCGGCCCGTGATGCGGGCCAGAGCGTTGAAGATGACGCCGGAGAGTGCGCGCCACGGCGACCGGGCCGCCCTCATCCAGTCGATCGGGCCCTGGATGGGCGCGAAGGCGGCGACGCACTGGTAGCGCACCCCGGGTCGGTTCTCGACGCCGGCCTCGAAGAGATCCATGGCCTCGGGCATCAGCTGCACGATGCCACCCTGGTCGTCGCGCACCTGCCGGAGCCAGCCGCGCAGCGTTCGGCCCGAGGCCTCGTCGAGCAGCCGGACGACACCGTCGGTCATGCGGTCGACGAGCGCCAGCTCGACCCCGATGCTCTCGCTCGTGCGGCCGAGCGCGGCGACGAGCGCGCTCGCCGCGGCGAGCGGCGGCGAGCCGAGCTTCAAGCCGGCGACGGTGAGCGCCGAGATGGCGTAGAGCAGCCGCTGGCCCTTCGCGGTCGCGAAGAAGGCGGCGAGCGGCGTGCCGTAGTGCGGGGTCGACAGGGTCGTCACCGACCGCAGGCGCCCGCGCCAGCCGAGCTGCCGGTCGGTGCGCTCGTCGAGGTGCACGCTGGGCGACGCCACGAGGCGGCCGTCGAGCCCGCCCGTCGAGTGGCCGAGGATGTGGATGGGATCGGTGCTCGAGCCGCTCGTGTGGGCGATCACCTCGGCGAGCGTGGCGGCGCGCCTTCGGACGGAGGACGTCGGGTGGACCTCGCAGACGCGCACCTCGAGCGTACGACCGCGCATGGCGTAGCGCCGGCGCAGGGCGGTTGCCACGTGCTCGAAGTAGGCGTACGCGGCGAGCTCCGCGAATCCGAACATCCCGGGCGAGAGATACACGCGGCTCGTCGACATGGCCGCGCGAGGATGGCACAGGCCGGACCGTGGCGGTGGTACTCTGCGGTCCGAGCTCGCCCCGAGGCCGCGGCCGAGTGGTGGGCACGGCGGTGGGTTGATGGACGGAGCGACCGAGATCGAGCAGGCCGTGACCGAGGCGCTCGGGCGTCGCGGGGTCTCGGCCACGGTGGCCGTGCGCGGCAGCGCCGCCGAGCTGCACGGGCTCGGGCCCATCGTCGCGATCGATCTCGACGACTGGGTCGAGCAGTGGCCCCTGCTGCCGGCGACGGCCCGGCGCAAGCGCGCCGAGATGATCGCGACGCGCCTGCTGAGCGCCCGCCGCGCCGCCGACGATCCGAGGCGCCCGACGGGGGGACCGGTGCCGTGGCGCACGCTGTTGCAGCTCGCGGCGCTCTTGGTCTTCGGCGTGGCCGCCTACCTCGGCCTCCGCGGCTCGAGCTTCTTCGGCTCCGGCACGCAACCGAGCGCGACCGTCGCGGTCGCACCGCCGGAGACACCGGACCAGGCGCTGGCGCGCACCGCGCGCGTCTGCGAGGCCGCGACGGCGCGCCTGCGTGCGGGTGCTTCGCTCGGACCGCTCGACACCGAGGGGTGGGTCGTCGACCTGTGGCTCGCGCGCGGCAAGCAGCCGGGCTCGCTCGCTGCGGCGCTCGGCACCCGGGTGACGCCCGAGGGGCGACTGCGCGACGCCGGGCCGGCGCTCGCGGCCGTCGCGTCCGGTAGCGCCGCGCCCGTGTCGGCCGAGCCGCCCGAGGCCGCGACCGAGTACGCGCGGCTCGAGCTGCGCGGCGGCTACGTCGACCTGTTCCTCGAGCCGGGCGGTCGCCCTGCGGTGGTCGCGTGGGCCGAGGCGACGGCGCGCGACCTCGCGGCGGACGCGGCCGCGCTCTACGCCACCTGTGCGCACGCCGGCGGGCACGAGATCGGCGCCTGGTACTTCGGTGCGGACGCGGCGCGCGCCGGCGCTGCGCTGCTCTACGCGGCCGGGCACCTCGGCGGCGCGCTGCGTGAGCCTCCGACGCGGAGCTCGAGCTTCGAGGCGCTCCTCGGGCGCGCCGCCGATCTCGACCGGGCGACCCTCGAGCGCGCGAGCGCGCCCTTCGGAGCCAGCCTCGGCACGCCGTCCGCGGACGCGGGAGCCCCGGCCGGCCCGGTGGCGCTCGCCTTCCCCGCGGGCGGTCCGCGGCGTGCCACGAGCGCGGCGAGCGCGCTCGCCGACGCGCTCGCCCGGCGCAGCGTGGCGCCGTGAGGGGCGTCTTCAGCCCTCGGCGGGGAAGCGGATGAGCGAGTGCACGAGCGTGCCCTGGCTCGTCGCGGCGGCGAGGCGCTTGCGGCCCGCGAGGAAGTCGAGCTCCACCACGAAGGCGAAGCCGACCACGATGCCCCGCTGCTTGTGCACGAGCTCCGCGGCGGCCGCGGCGGTGCCGCCCGTCGCGAGCAGATCGTCCACGATGAGGACACGGCTGCCCGGTGAGACGGAGCCCTTGTGCATGTGCAGCACGCCCTCGCCGTACTCGAGCGCGTAATACACGGCGTCGCTGTCGGCGGGCAGCTTGCCCGGCTTGCGCACGGGTACGAAGCCCACGTTGAGGCGCGCCGCGAGCGCACCGCCGAAGATGAAGCCGCGGGCCTCCATCGCGACGACGTACGAGAGGCCCTCGCCGATGAACGGCTCGGCGAGCAGGTCGAGCGCGATGTGCAGCGCGCGCGTGTCGGCGAGCAGCGGCGTGATGTCCTTGAACATCACGCCGGGTTTGGGAAAGTCGGGCACCGTGCGCAGCCGCGACTCGAGATAGGCGCGCGCGTGCGCCGAGGCCAGGGAGCTCGGGTCGATGCGCACGCTCAGAACTCCCCGACCATGCCGAGGCCCGGCGCGCCCTCGCCGAGCGAGGTGGGCAGGATGTCCGCCGTGAAGTACTCGTTGCGCACGAGTTTCTGCGACGGGGCGGCGAAGCCCGCGACGAACATCGCGACGCCCGCGACCTGGCCGAGCCCGTCGATGACGAGGCCGAACTTGCCGGTGGCGCTCGTCTTCAGGGTGCCCATCGCGATGAACGGCCCGATGGCGGGCGCGTAGAGGGGCGCGCCCCGCTCGCCCTCGCCCCCGCTCGTGTCGAGGATGAGCGAGGCCGCGAGGGCCGACGACAGGTAGAGCACCCCGAAGGTGACCGAGCCGCCGATGATGAGCCCGACGCGTGGGTGCGAGTCGAGCCGGTAGCCCGGCGGGATGGGCTGCGAGTCGTCGTACGGAAGCTCGTTCGGGGGCGGGAGCGCCGGCACGGCCGGCGCGGCGGGTCGAGCGGCTGGAGGTCCCGACGGAGGTGGTCCGTAGGGAGGGTACGAGCCCGGGGGCCCGTAGGGTGGCGCCGGGGGGTAGCCGCCGGTCGGCGGCGGGTAGGCGCCGGGCGGCCCCGCAGGCGGCGGCGCGCCGGGGGGCTGCGGCTGCGCCGTCGGAGGTGCGCCGGGCGGCGGCTGAGCCGGTGGCGGCTGAGCGGGCAGGGGCGGCGCCGGCACGGCGGTGGGGGGAGGCGGAGCCGGGGGTGGCTGCGTGGCCGTCGGTGCGGGCTGGGCTTGCGCTGCGCCGGCCGCGAGCAGCAGGACCGTGGCGGCAGCGCCGAGCATGCATGCGGAGCGCGCGCGTACGCGCACGCGCCACGCGCCGTTCGAAGCGGAAGCTCTCGCGGACGCCATGGGCGCGTCGGACCTGACCGGAAGCGAGCCACTGGTGCGCATCTCGACCTCGTGTTGCTGGTTTTCGGCGCGGCGGAGCGGAGGCGAATCGTCCCGGCCCCGGTGAAGTACGGCGCCCGCCGCCGGCCCTAGCCAGAATCGTGCCCGCCACGGCGGCCGCGCGGGGCGACGGTGCCGCTCATCTCTAGAGCGGGTCCGCGTCGGGGCCAAGCCTTCCGAAACGATGGATCGCGTACATGAGCGCCCCCGTGCCGAGGAGCACGAGCGCCGAGCCGAGCGTCGAGGCCGTGGTGCCGACGATGCCGAGCCCCGCGGTCGCCACGAGGGCCGTCGCCGCGATGGCGATACGCAGCCGCCGCTCGCGCTCGGGCCCGGTCGACCGTGACGCCGATGTCGCGGTCGGCGTGCTCTTGCCGGGTGCGGCGGCCCCCGCGGACCCGCGCTCGCGCGCTCGGGGTCTGCCTGCCGGGGTGCTCACTTCTTGACGACCTGGAGCGCGAAGTCCGTGACATCGCGCTTGAGCTTCAGCTCGGCGGTGAGCGCGGTCGAGCTGTGGGTCTTGCCGGCGTCGTACTGGTAGTCGCGCTCGTAGAGCACGAGCACGGTCCGGTCGCCCTCGACCCGCAGGAGCGGCAGCACGCGCCCCTTGGCCTTGGGCAGCTTGCCCCCGGACTTCTGGTCCTCGAGCTCGGTGACGTAGGCGACGCCGTAGCCTTCCTCGACCCAGAGCTCGACGTGCACGTTGCCGTCCGGCGACGCGACGTCCGCGCCCGGGGCCACTTTCAGCTGCTGGGCGGCGAGCGCCTCGTCGATGACCGCGACCGCTCGCGCCTCGTCCACGGGGCGCAGGTCCTCGGCGCCGTGACCGGTCTGGGAGCCCGCGCAGCCGGCAAGTGCGTGCGCGGACGCGAGGGGCAGGAGCGCGGAGAGGAGGATGGCTCGGAAGTCGTTGTTGCGTGGCATGGATGTCGGTCCGGGGCGGCGCACCCGGCCGCGCTCCGTGTCGCGGCTAGCCTACCTCACCCGGCGCCTTTGGCGAATGGTCCGCATGCTCGCTCGGCCGCGGCAGAGGCCAGGCGACCTTCCGGCCCGCCGTACTAGCCAGGGCGCGGGCGTCGCGCTACCAAGAACCGAGCCGCTCGATGTCCCTCTCGTCCCTCGCGCGACCACCCCGTCTCACGCCGCCCTGGCTGCTCGCTCTTGCCGCCGTCGCGGCGGGCACGGGCTGCGGCGGGATCGCGCCCGTTCCGCCGGCCGAGCCGGTCGTCGTCGCCTACGAGGACGCGCTGCGGCGCGGGGACGCCGACGCGCTCTACGAGCTCATGAGCGCCGAGAGCCGGCGCGCCGTTTCACGCGAAGAGCTCCTGCGCGTGCTCGCCGAGCAGAAGGAGGAGCTCGCCGACCACATCAAGGGCATCGCCTCCCCCGAGCGCGTGGTGCAGGCCCACGCGGAGGTGCGCTACGGCGACGGCGAGATCGTGAGCCTGGCGCTCGAGGGCGGCGCCTTCCGTGTCGGTGCGGTCGACGCCCTGCCGGCGGCCGCGCGCACGCCGGTGCAGGCGCTCGCCGAGCTGCGCCGGAGCCTCGCGCGCCGCAGCTACCCGGCCTTGCTGCGGCTCCTGTCGCCGCGCACGCGCAGCGCGATCGAGAGCGATCTGCGCTCGCTCGTCGACGGGCTCGCCGAGCCCGACGCCCTGCGCGTCGAGGTCACAGGCGATCAGGCGACCGTCCACCTGCCGGGGCACGTCGTCGTGCTGCGGCGCGAGGATGGCGTGTGGTACGTGGACGACTTCGACTGATGCGCGCCCCGCGACCCGCCACCGAGGCGCAGAGCGCGTGGCACGCCCCGGCGCCCCGCCTGCGGCGCCGCCAGCTGCTGCTCGCGGCGGCGAGCCTGTGCGCGTGCCCGCGCGTCGCCGCAGCGTTCGGGGAGGAGGGCGCCTTCAATCCCCGCATCCTGCTCACGGGGACGGACGAGTGGCGAGGCGCGCGCACGACGGCCCCCGCGCGCTGGAGCGAGGAGCTCATGCGCCGCACGAGCGCGCCCGCGCGCCTGTCGCCCACCACCGTGCGCGCGGACGACCCCGCGCTCCTCGCGGAGCCCTTCGTGGTCTGGGCGAGCCACAAGGACCCCGACCCCCTGAGCCGCCGCGAGGTGCGCGGTCTGCGCCAGTTCATCGCGCTCGGCGGCTTGCTCCTGTGCGACGACTTCGAGCCCGAGCGCGGCGCCTTCGCGCGCGGTGCCAAGCGCGAGATCACGCGCGTGCTGCCGGACGCGTCGCCCATCGAGATCGGCCCCGAGAACGTGATCTTCCGGAGCTTCTACCTCCTGCGCCGCGCCATCGGTCGCATCGAGGGAGCGCCCAAGCTCGAGGCCATCGTGCGCGGCGGCGCCGTGCAGGTGATCCTCACGGGGCACGACCTGCTCGGTGCGCTGGCCCGTGGCGCCGGCGGGGTCGAGACGATCGACGTCGTGCCCGGAGGCGCGCGCCAGCGCGAGCTCGCCATCCGCCTCGCCGTCAACATCGCCATGTACCTGCTCTGCTCCAACTACAAGGACGACCAGGTGCACGCGCCGTTCCTCATGCGGCGGCGCGCTCTGGGTCAGCCGTGAGCTCGAGCTTCGCGCTCTCGGCCGATCTCGCGCTGCCCTACGTGGTCGCCGCGTGCGTGCTCGCCGGCCTCGGCCTCGCGCTCCTGCTCCTCGAGCTGTGGCGCAAGCGCGACTCCGGCGTGCGTGCCGGGCTGGTGGCGGCCACGGGCGTCCTCGCGCTCGCTGCGCTCCTCGTCGCGGTGCTGCGTCCGGTGCGCATCCACACGCGCGGCACGAGCGCCGGTCCGGCGGTCGCCGTGCTCGTCGACGCGTCGCGGTCGGTGGACCTTCCCGGCGACGACGGTCGGAGCCGCCGCGAGGCGACGGCTCTGGCGCTTGCGGCGCTCGGCGAACGGCTCGCCGGCGTGCGCCTGCGGGTGCTCACCTTCGGCGACGGCGCTCCGAAGGTGCTCGAGGATCCGCGCGCGCCGCGCTTCGACGCGCCGCCGGAGCGCACCTCCGACCTCAGCGCGGCGCTGCGCGCCGTCGCCACCTCGACCGACGAGCCGCCGAACGCCCTCGTCGTCGTGAGCGACGGGCGCCTCGATCGCCCGGGCGAGGACCAACCGGGCGCGGCCGCCCGGGCCGCCGCGGCGCCCCTCGAGGTGCCCATCCACACCGTGGCGGTGGCTCGTCGCGAGCCGGTCGACGCGGCCGTGCGCGCGGTGCGGGCCGCCGGTGCTGCGGTCGCGCACCAGCCACTCCGGCTCGCGGTCGAGGTGGCCTGCACCGGGGGCATGGCCTGCGGGGAGCTGCCCATCACGGCGCGCGAGCTGCACCACGACGGTCCCTCCCTCATGCGCGCCTCGGGCAAGGCCCGCGTGGCGGACGGCCGCGGCGTCGTGGATCTCGAGCTGACGCTCGACCGGGCCGGCAAGCGCATCCTCGAGATCGGCATCGACCCCCAGCCGGGCGACCAGATCCCGGGCAACGACCGGCGCTACCTCACGCTCGACGTGACGCGCGACCGCGTGCGGCTGCTCCACGTCGCGGGCCGCCCGACCTACGACACGCGCGCCCTGCGCACCTGGCTGAAGAGCGACGCCTCGGTCGACCTCGTCGCGTTCTTCATCCTCCGCACGCCGACCGATCAGGTGAACGCCGTCGGCGACGAGCTCGCGCTCATCAAGTTCCCGGTCGACGATCTCTTCACGCTGCACCTGCCCAGCTTCGACGCGGTCGTGCTGCAGGACTTCGATGCCGAGCCCTACGGGCTCACGCGCCACCTCCCGTCGCTCGCGAGCTACGTGAAGAATGGCGGCGGGCTCATCATGGTCGGCGGCCCGAACGCTTTCGTCTCGGGGCACTACGGGCGCACGGCCCTCGCCTCCGTGCTGCCCGTCGCGCTCGACGGCATCGCGCAGAAGGACGCCGTCGACCTTGCGACCTTCGAGCCCGTCGTGACGCCGGCGGGCCGGCGCGCGCCGGTGCTCGGGCCGTTGCGCGGCCTGCTCGGGCCAGGCCTGCCGCCCATGTCCGGCACCAACGTGGTGGGTGATCTCCGGCCCGGGGCGACCGCGCTCGTCGAGCATCCGACGCGCAAGACGCCGAGCGGCAAGGCCATGCCGGTGCTCGCGCTCGGCGAGTACAAGAACGGGCGCAGCATCGCGCTCACGGTCGACGGTGCCCACCGGCTCCTGTTCAGCACCTTCGCGGCGGAGACCTCGGGGCGGGCTCACGGGGCCTTCTGGGACGCCCTGCTCGGGTGGCTGATGCGCGATCCGCGCTTCGAGCCCGCCGTCGTGGATCTCGCGGCGCCGTGCCTCGCCGGCGAGGAGGCGACGCTGCGCCTCCGCTCGGCCTTCGGCGACGGGGCGCAGGCCAAGGTCGAGGTCACACGCATGGGCTCGGGGGAGCTCGTACGCCGCGTGGACGTCGCGCTCCCGACCGGCGACGACGCGGCGCCGCTCCCGCTCGGCAAGCTCGACGCGGGTGGCTACTCGGTCAAGGTCGAGCTCGCCGACGGCCGCGCGGCACCGAGCCGCTACGACTTCGCTTGCGAGGCCGGCGGTGACGAGTGGGCCGACCCGCGTCCGGACCCGGTCCGGCTCGCGGCCATCGCGCGCGCGACCGGCGGCGTGGCGCTCGGCCTCGACGGCGTCGACGAGCTGCCGCTGCCCGAGGCCGAGCAGGTGCTGAGCGAGCGGCACGTGCGCGCGCTCGTGCCGCCCTGGCTCGCCGCGCTCGTGGCGGCGCTCTTGCTCGGCGGGCACTGGATCGTGCGCCGCCGCGCGGGGCTCGCGTGACGGCGGCGCGGCCTTTGACGCGCTCCACGCTCGTCGGCTACCGTGCGGAGCGCGCTCTGCCGAGGGAACACGAGGGATCGCGATCATGACGCCCGAGCAGGCGCTGTCCGAGGCGCACGAAGGCAAGCTGCGTCCGGTCTACCTCTTGCTCGGCGAGGAGAGCTTCCACGCCCGGCGCGTGCTCGCCGCGCTGCGCGCGCGCGCCGTCGCCGGCCCGACCGCGGCGTTCAACGAGGACCGCTTCCACGCCGGCGAGGCGGACGCCGAGAGCGTGCTGTCGGCGGCGCGCACCGTGCCGATGATGGCCGCGACGCGCTTCGTGGCGGTGCACGGCGTGGAGCGCTGGGAGACCCGCGGCGCGAGCGCCCTCGACGCGCTCGCCGACTACGTGGCGAGCCCCGTGCTCACGACCGTGCTCGTGCTCGTGGCCGAGAAGCTCCACGCGCAGCGGCGCCTCGTGACGGCGGCCAAGAAGGGGGGCTTCGTCGTCGACTGCAGCGCGCCGCCGCGTCGCGAGCTCGGGGCCTTCGTGCGCGACGCCGCCAAGCGCCGTGGCCACGCGCTGGCCCACGACGTCGCCGAGCTCGTTGCCGAGCTCGGCGCGAGCGAGCTCGGCGCCCTCGACGACGCGGTCGAGCGCCTGTCGCTCTACGTCGGGGCGGGCGCCGAGATCACCGAGGACGCCGTCACGGAGGTCGTGGCGCGCGTGCGACAGGGCACGGTGTGGCAGCTCGTCGACGCGCTCGGTCGCACGGACGTCGCCGCGGCGCTCGCGACCTTCGACGCCGCGTTCGACCCGCGCGAGGGTGGCCTGCGCCTGCTCGGGGCGGTCGCGTGGAGCGTGCGCCAGCTCGTCAAGTTCGACGGCGCGCGCCGTGCGGGCGCGAGCGAGACCGACGCGGCGCGCGCCGCCGGGGTCGCCCCCTTCAAGGCCGGGGACCTCGCGCGCAGCCTGAAGCGCATCGGTCCGGCGCGGCTCGGGCGCTGGCTCGGGCTGCTGGCCGAGGCCGATCTCGCGCTCAAGGGCTCTCGTCGCCCCGATCGCGCCGTCCTCGAGACGATGCTCGTCGACATGTGCCGCTGACGGCGCGCGCGCTCCGGGCGCGGCGCACGGCCGCGCCACGCTCAGCGTGCGGCGCGCGCCGCCGGCTTCTCCTCGGGACGCGCCTTGGCGAGGACGTCGTCGATGAGGCCGTACTCCTTGGCCTCGATGGCGCTCAGGTAGAAGTCGCGCTCCACGTCTGCGGCGAGGCGCTCGCGCTTCTGGCCGGTCGCGGCGACCAGCATGTCGATGAGCGTCTCCTTGACGCGCTTGATCTCGCGCGCCTGGATCTCGATGTCGGTCGCCTGACCGCGTGCACCGCCGAGCGGCTGGTGAATCATGATGCGCGCGTTCGGCAAGGCGAAGCGCTGGCCCTTGCGCCCTGCCGCGAGGAGCACGGCGCCCATCGAGGCCGCCTGGCCGATGCACATCGTCGCCACGGGGCAGCGCACGTACTGCATCGTGTCGTAGATGGCGAGGCCGCTCGTGACGACCCCGCCCGGGCTGTTGATGTAGACCTGGATGTCCTTGTCCGGGTCCTCGCTCTCGAGGAACAGGAACTGCGCGATCACGGCGTTGGCCACGAAATCGTCGATCTCGGTGCCGATGAAGACGATGCGGTCCTTGAGCAGGCGGCTGTAGATGTCCCACTCGCGCTCGCCGCGGTGCGTGGTCTCGGTGATGCGCGGGATGGGGATGTAGGCTCGCTCCGCCTCGGCCTGGCTCCGGGCGATCGCACTGTGCTCGCGCTCGAGCAGGCCGAGCGCTTGCCGTCGGTTTTCTACGCGTCGCATAGGCTTGCTCCTTAGCGCGCCCCTCGGCGAGGCGCCACACCCCTGGCCGCCGGGCCCGGGGGCCCGGGCAGGGTCACGCCGCCGTGATCTTGCCGGAGCTCTCGAGCAGGTCGAGGATCTTGTCCTCGAGGATCATGCCGATGAGCATCTGCTGCTTGTTCGGGTCGCGGTACTCGGCCTTGATCTTGGCGACGTTCTTGCCGCTCTGCTCGGCGAGCTCCTGGTAGCCCTTCTCGATGTCCTCGGGGGTCACCTGGATGCTCTTCGCCTTGGCGATCTCCGCCATCAGGAGGCCGGCGCGCACCTTCATCTCGGAGTCCGCGAGCACGCGCTCGCGCAGCTCCGCCGTCGGGTTGTAGCGGCCGCCCTGTGCCTGCGCCGCCATCACGAGTTCGCGCTCGGTGACCCGCGCCTGCTGCTCGACGAGCGAGGGCGGCACGGGGATGGGATTCTTGGCGCAGAGGGCGTTGACGAGCTGGCGCGCGACGTCCTCCTCCGTGCGCTGCTCGGCCTGCTTCTTCAGGCGCGCGGCGACGCCCTCGCGCAAGGCGGCGAGGTCCGCGTAGTCGCCGCAGTCCTTGGCGAACTCGTCGTCCACCTTCGGCAGGATGCGCTCCTTGATCTCCTTGACGGTGATCTTGAAGGTGGCCTTCTTGCCGCGCAGATCTTTGCGCTGGTGGCCGGTCGGGAAGCTCGCCTCGGTCTCCTTGGTCGCGCCGATCTCGGTGCCCTCGAGCGCCTGATCGATCTCGGGAAGGATGTGGCGCGCGCCGATCTCCGTCTCGAGCTCCTCGGTGATCGGCTTGCCGCCGGGCACCTGGAAGGCGAGGGCGACCGCCACGATGTCACCCTTCTTCGCCGCACGCGGCTCGGCGGGCGGCTCGAGCGTCGCGTGCTCGAGGCGCAGCTTCTCGATCTCGGCGTCGATCTGCGCGCCCGTGACCTCGATGGCGGGGCGGCTCGCCTCGAGCCCCTCCCAGGTCACGCTCTCGATCTCCGGGCGCACCTCGAAGCGTGCCTTGAACGAGAAGGCCTGGCCCGGGTCGAGCTCGCTCGGGTGCACGTCGGGCTGCGTGAGGGGCTGGACGGCCTTGTCGGCCATGGCCTGCTCGAGCATGCGGTCGACGAGGCGCTTGGCCACGTCGGCGTGCACCGCGTCGGCGTACACCTGCTTCAGGATCGCGCGCGGGGCCTTGCCGGGGCGGAAGCCGCGCACGCGTGCGCGCCGCTGCAGCGAGGTGTAGGCGCTGTCGACCTCGGTCGACACGGTGTCCGCGGGGACCTCGACGCGGAGCTCCACGAGCACGGGGGAGAGCTTTTCGAGCGTGACTTGCATGGCAATCTCCATCCGCCGCCGGCCGGCCGACGCGCGGCGGCCCCACCGCAGCGCCGGGGGCGCCCCTTGCCCCCCAACCCACCGCGGGGCAGGT